>NZ_CP116871.1:3440487-3753259 GCF_031885415.1 Microbacterium forte | reverse complement strand
TGGCAAATCGGGCCACCACCCCCGGGCGTGTCGCCGCATCGTTCGATGGATCTTTTCCCAGTCCAGCGCCGGTATTCGTCTCACATCGCCGCCACGAGTACGATCGCAGCGTGAACGAGCCGACGAATCTCGACCCCGCTCTCGGGCTGTTGGACCGGGTGTGGGCAGAGCTCGGTGTCGAGCCGCACCCCGCCGCCAGCGCTGCGCCGCCCCCTCATGCCGTGCCCCTCCCATCGCGCCTGGCAACGGGTGATCTGGCATGGGCGAGCGTGCGCGCCGTCTGTCTGGCGTCCGGCATAGGCCCTTCTCCCGACCCCGATCGCATCGCCGCCGCATATCGGAGCGATCGGGCTCTGACGATCGATGGTCTCTCCCCCGATGTCTGGTCGCCGTACTCGGGGTTCTTCCGAGCATCCGACCGGTGGGTCCGCACGCACGGAAACTATCCGCACCACGCGACGCGCCTGCAGGCCGGGCTCGGACTGACCGCCGACGCCGACGCCGACGATGTGCGCACTGCCATCCTGCCGCTGAGTGTCACCGAGGCGGTCGAGCGGATCACGCTCGCACGCGGGCTGGCAGTGCCGGTGCTGCAGGAGAACCCAGAGCGCGACGCGAGACTGCGCGCCACTCCCCTGCTCCAGGTCGAGCGGATCGACCTCGCACCTCGCCCCGGGCGACACGGGACCGATGAACGGCACAGTCTCGCGCCTCTCACCGGCGTGCGAGTACTCGACCTGACACGAGTGATCGCCGGCCCTGTCTGCACCCGCACTCTCGCACTTCTGGGCGCCGACGTGCTTCGCGTCGACCCACCGGACCTGGTCGAACCCGAATGGCAGCACCTCGATACCGGCCACGGCAAGAGGTCGACATTGCTCGAGGCCCGCACAGATCGGTTCGAGGAGCTGCTCGCTGCGGCCGACGTCGTCGTCCTGGGGTATCGGCCGGAATCCCTCGACCGCCTCGGTCTCTCTGCATCTGCACTCCTCGAACGGCATCCTGCGCTGGTGGTCGCCCAGCTCAGCGCGTGGGGAATCGACGAGCCGTCGAGAGCCGGGTTCGACAGCCTGGTGCAGGCGGAGTCCGGGATATCCATGATCGAGAGCCCCGACGGTGATCGCCCCGGGGTTCTGCCCGCGCAGGCCCTCGACCACAGCACGGGGTATCTTCTCGCGGCCGCGGTCGTCTCGCTGCTCGAACGACGGCGGCGTGAGGGCGGCGGCTGGGTGGTGCGGACCTCACTGCGTCGCGTCGCAGCCGAGCTTCTCGGCATGCCGCGGTGCTCCCAGCCGGAAGCGGGGCAGGAGCTGGACCTCACCGCCCACACCTCCGTGTTCGATGTCGCCGGGCAGACGGTCACCACCGCCGCGTCAGTGCTCCCCGGCCTCGAGTTCGCGGCTCCCCACCGCTGGGGGTCGGATCAGCCGCGCTGGTGAAGACGGCGGAACAACGGCAGTGAGAGGCACAATGCGAGTGTCAGGACACCCCACAGCGCACAGGCCGGCGGCAGCATCCGATAGGCCAGATGCTGATACGTGAACCCCGCGGTGAAGGGTCCGTATGCCGCGTATCCCAGGATCCACGCGGTGACCAGCACTGCGGGAAGCGACAGCCACCAGGCGAGCCTGACGGCTGCCGGCATCGCGCGCTCGACGTCTTCGCGAGGGTCGGCGCTCTGCAGCCGTCGGATCGCCCAGATGCCGATGATGAGCAACCCGATCACGCTCGATCCGTGCTGCAGCCATTTGTACCCGGTGAGCGGCCCCCACATGTCGTCCAGCGCGGGAAGCGCATCCACTCCCCATCGCCCCTCGTGCGTGAACAGATCCCAGACGATGTGCGTCAGGACGCCCAGCACCAGCGACGCCGCGAGCATGAGGGGATACAGCCGATTCTGCGCCCCGACGCCGACGGCCGCTCTGGCCGCCTCGATACCGGACTGCGCCCACTCGACGGGCAGTCGCCGAGCCAGCCAGAGCGGCGACAGTTCGCCGACCGCCGGGCGCAGCACCACGCGCCACAGCAGAAACAGGACGAACGCGACCAGCGCTGTCCAGAGCACGTTGCCGAACGTGTGGGTGAACGAATACGGGAGGCCGACCCCCCTGAGGAACAGGGGAAGGTCCGGCGTCATGGCTCCGATCGCGATCGCGGCGGGCACGAGCGGGGTGCGGATGAAGGGCAGGGCGACCAGCGCGTGACTCGGCGTGAACGGCATCGGCTCTCCTGACGAGCTGGGTGGGGGGGAAGCGCGACGGCGGTCGCCCGAGAATCCTCAGACGACCGCCGTCACACGATCAGCAACAGATCTTCAGCCGAGGAAGACTCCCGCGAGAGTCTTCTTGCCGCGGCGCAGCACGGAGACCCCGCCCGGAAGAGTCCCCTGGACTGTGGCCGAGTCGTCCTCGACGCGTGCGCCGTCGAGCGACACCCCGCCCTGACTGATCGCGCGGCGCGCTTCGGACAGGCTGGATACCAGCCCCGTGGCGACGAGCGCATCCACGACCGGTGAACCGGCGTCGACTGTCGCGTGCGGGAGCTCCTCGAGGGCGGTGCGCAGCGTCGACGCGTCGAGAGCGGTCAGGTCGCCCTGACCGAACAGCGCTTCGGATGCCGCGATCACGGCGGCCGTCGCATCGATCCCGTGGACGGTCGCCACGACCTCGAGCGCGAGGCGCTTCTGCGCTGCACGCCGGAACGGCTCGGACTCGACGAGAGCCTCGTACTCCTCGATCTCTGCACGGGTCAGGAAAGTGAACACCTTGAGCCGCTCGATCACGTCGGCATCCGCGGTGCTCAGCCAGAACTGGTACATCCGGTACGGGCTGCACATCTCGGGGTCGAGCCAGACGGCGTTGCCCTCGCTCTTGCCGAACTTGGTCCCGTCGCTGTTCGTGATCAGCGGTGTGCCGATGGCGTGCGCCGAGGCCCCTTCGGCGCGACGGATGAGGTCGGTGCCGCTGGTCAGGTTGCCCCACTGGTCGGAGCCGCCCGTCTGCAGAACGCAGTCGTACTGCCGGTAGAGCTCGAGGAAGTCCATCCCCTGCAGGATCTGGTAGCTGAACTCGGTGTAGCTGATGCCCTCGTCCGAGTTCAGACGCGCGGCGACAGCATCCTTCTTGAGCATCGTGCCGACACGGTAGTACTTGCCGATCTCGCGCAGGAAGTCGATCGCCGACAGCGGCGCGGTCCAGTCGAGGTTGTTGACGATTCGCGCCGCGTTCTCGCCCTCGAAGCTCAGGTAGCGCTCGACCTGCGTCCGCAGGCGCCCCACCCACTCCTCGACCGTCTCACGGGTGTTGAGTGTGCGCTCCGCCGTCGGCCGAGGGTCGCCGATCAGACCGGTGGAGCCGCCGACGAGGCCGAGCGGCTTGTGGCCGGCGAGCTGAATGCGACGCAGCGTCAGCAGCTGCACCAGGTTTCCGAGGTGCAGGCTGGGAGCAGTGGGGTCGAAACCGCAGTAATACGTGATCGGGTCCCCGGCGAGAAGGGCGCGCAGCGCCTCCTGGTCAGTGGACACGTGGACGAGGCCGCGCCACAGCAGTTCGTCCCACACGTTCTCGAACGTGGGGTCGATCGCCGGCGGGGCCGTCGTCAGAGCGGAATTCGACACGCGCCCCAGGCTATCAGCGGTCGGGGCAGGCGAATCGCCGTGACCGCGTCCGATCAGCTGTGCGCCGCCCACCACACCAGGAATGCGGCCCCCAACCCGATGACCCAGCTCACGAGGCTGCCGACGAGGAAGTACTCTGCGCGGGCTCCGGTCTCCCCGTCTCGAGAGATCTCGGGGAAGCGGACGATTCCCTTGGCTGCCAGCATCGCGGCGAGAATCGGATACGCGGCGGCCAGGGTGAGAAGCATCACGAGGATGCGTTCGAGCGGGCCGATCAGTCGCCCGCCCTTGAAACCCGCCCGGGGATCGCGTGCGGGCACGGCGTCGGCTTCGCCCGCCGGCTCGGACTGCGCTGCGGCCACCGTGTCTGCCGCACCCACGCCGGCCTCACCGATGACTCCGATCACGCCGTCGTCAGCCTGGGCGCCAGGGACCACCGGATGCGCGACCGGGGTGTCGGACGCAGTCGGCTGCCCGTCTGGAGAGTCGAGCACCGCGGCTCGCCTCAACTCGGCAGGCCGCCACGTGTGCTCGCCGTCGAGCGCTGCCCGGACCACGAGATTCGCGGACTCCAACAGGAACACCCCTGTGCCCACGGTGAGGAGCGCGAGATCGAACGGGATCTCTCCGAACGGGGAGCGCACACTCCACACAGACCCGATCAGGCCGGCATCCGTGCGAGCCCCCAGCCACACGACCGATCCGATGCTCAGCCCACCGAGCAGCACGGCGGGCCAGAAACCGAGTGGCGCGCGCCTCTCCGCCGGCATGCACCACACCCAGAGCGCGCCGACCACGAGCCCGAGGACCATGGGCAGCAGCGCGTCGCTCACGCTGCCGAGCAGAAGGAGCATCACTGCGACAGTGAGGTAGCCGACCCATCGGCGTGGGGCGAACTGGCGCACGAGATCGGCTGAGCCCACGGCCAGCAGGATGAATCCGGCGACGATCATGCGCTCGACCCCCTCAGCGCGGCCACCCCTTCGATGAGGGCGGCGCTGCCGGCGCTGCGCAGCGACTTCGAGACGCTGGGCTGCGAGATGCCCTCCTCAGCCGCGAGGTCGTGCTGCGACCTGCCGACCAGGCGCCCATAGGTCAGACGCCGTTCACGCTCGTTCATCGCCCCGACCAGCTCGTCGCGGACGAGGAGGTAGGCGTTCGACGCGGCGATGGTGCTCTCCATGACCTCATCCTGCCCCGGGGCTCCGACAATCCACGTCCGCGTGCGCGGCACGGTGCGGTTCTCCCTCGCGTGCACGGTCTCGATCGCGGCGCGTGCCGCGTACCACCCCGGCCCATCGGCGAGTTCGCCGTGCACGGAGTCGACCGAACGCACATCGCCGACGCCGATCCCGAATCGGAAGGCGATGCCGTCGGGAAGCGCGAGCTGGATCATCAGCAGCGACACCATCGCGTCCTCGAGTTCGAGGTACACGCCCTGCTGCTCATCCCCCACCGTGGGCGTCAGCGCGTGGTGCGCGAGGGGCAGATGCTCCTCGACGCGAGCGATCGCGTCATCGAGGATGCGCTGCGCTGCCGAACGATCGTCGAGCTTGCGAGAGCCCACGATGTCGGCGAGTACGGCGATGACCATGTGATAACCGTATCACGAATAACTTCCATTTATGCCTTATTTGGCTATAGTCTAAGAACATGCCTGAATCAGACATCATCCCCTGGTCCGAAGGGTCGTGGACCCACGCTCCCGCTCATCTCGCCTCCGACGGCGACCACCTGGACGCGACCGCCGTAGAAGGGAGCGACGCCTGGCGGCACACCGCCTACGGGTTCGTGCACGACACCGAGCACGCGCTGCTCGCACCCCTGGAAGTGGGCGAGGCGATGGACGTGTCGTTCCGCGCCCCCTGGGACGGCCAGTTCGACCAGGCCGGAGTCTTCGTGCGCACCGACGACGAGCACTGGATCAAAGCGGGAGTCGAGTACGCCGACGGCCATCTCGGTCTCGGCGCCGTCGTCACCGACATCCGCTCGGACTGGTCGGTCGGCTATGTCGACGACTGGCACGGCAGCGAGATCACGGTTCGTGTGAGCCGCTGGCCGGATGCCGTGATCGTGCGTGCACGCGCCGACGACGGCGAATGGCGCCTGGTGCGCGTGGCGCCGTTCGACGGTGAGGCCACGGCATCCGCCGGCCCGTTCCTCGCGGGCCCCACGCGCTCCGGACTCGTCGTCCGCTTCACCCGCTGGACGCGCTCGGCGGCAGACGTCGCACTGCACTGACCCCACCGCGCGAACGCCCACGGAACGCTCTGCGGAGCGCCGAACGGCCCGCGGAACTCTCGCCGAGAGTTCCGCGGGCCGTCTGGGGTCGTGCAGGTCGCTGCGCTCCACCTGTTCGTCGGCTAGAGCCCCAGCGCGTGTGCAGCCGCCTGTGCTCTGGCGACCAGCTCGGCACGCTGCTCGGCTACCCGGACGGGAGCCGTTCCGCCGACGCCCGTGCGGGAAGCCACGGAACCCTCGATCGTGAGCACCTCTCGCACCTCGGGCACGAGGTGGGGCGACACCGAGATCAGCAGCTCGTCGGATGCGTCTTCGAGACCGATCCCCCGCTCTTCGCAGGCACGCACCAGCGCGCCGGAGATCTCGTGCGCATCGCGGAACGGCACACGGCGCTTCACGAGCCACTCGGCGACGTCGGTCGCGAGCGAGAACCCCTGAGGTGCGAGGGCTGCCATGCGCTCGGTGTCGAAGCGCAGCGTCGCGATCATCCCGGCGAAGGCCGGCAGCACGACCTCGAGGGTCTGCACCGAGTCGAAGACCGGCTCCTTGTCTTCCTGAAGGTCGCGGTTGTAGGCCAGCGGAAGCCCCTTGAGCGTGGCCATCAGCCCAGACAGGTTGCCGATCAGGCGCCCCGACTTGCCGCGAGCGAGCTCGGCGATGTCGGGGTTCTTCTTCTGCGGCATGATGCTCGAGCCGGTCGAATACCCGTCGTGCAGAGTGACGAAGCCGAACTCGCGAGTGTTCCAGAGGATGATCTCCTCACTCAGACGCGAGATGTCGACCCCGGTCATGGCCGTGATGAAGGCGAACTCCGCGACGACATCACGCGCCGCGGTTCCGTCGAGCGAGTTCTCGGCCGGGCGGTCGAGTCCGAGTTCGGATGCGACCAGCGCGGGGTCGAGTCCGAGCGTCGAGCCCGCGAGGGCTCCGCCGCCGTACGGCGAGACACCGGCACGGCGACGCCAGTCGACCAGACGCTCGAGCTCGCGCACGAGCGGCCACCCGTGGGCCTGCAGGTGATGCGCGAGGAGCACCGGCTGTGCGTGCTGCAGATGCGTTCGTCCGGGGAGGATCGCGTCAGGATGAGCCTCCGCCTGCGCGACGAGGGCGTCGATGACCCGCAGCAGGTCTCGCGCGATCACGCGGGCGTGGTCGATCAGGTACATGCGCACCAGGGTGGCGATCTGGTCGTTGCGACTGCGTCCCGCACGAAGACGTCCACCCAGCTCCGGGCCGAGCTCGGCGATCAGGGCCTGCTCGAGAGCCCCGTGCACGTCTTCATCCGAGGGGACGGGCCGCAGGGTGCCGTCGGCGACCTTGCGCGCCACGGCATCGAGCCCTTCGTGCATCTTGGCTGCCTCGTCGGGGTCGAGGTAACCGGCAGCCGCGAGAGCCGTCGCGTGCGCGTGCGACCCGGCGATGTCATACGGTGCGAGGATCCAGTCGAAATGCGTCGACCGGCTGAGCTCGACGAGCTCGGGCGACGGGCCGCTCGCGAAGCGGGCTCCCCACAGCGCGCCTTCGTTCGTGCCCTCGTTCTTCGCGTCGACCATCATGCGTCCTTCTTGTCGAGCAGCCAGACGAGCAGGGCCTTCTGGGCGTGGAGGCGGTTCTCGGCCTCGTCCCAGACGACGCTCTGCGGTCCGTCGATGACCTCGGAGTCGACCTCGTAGCCTCGGTCGGCGGGAAGGCAGTGGATGAAGATGGCCTCCGAGTCGGCGATCTCCATCGTCTCCGGCGTCACCTTGTAGCCACCGAGATCGCGGATGCGCGCGAGCTTCTCCTCTTCCTTGCCCATCGACACCCAGGTGTCGGTGACCACGACGTCGGCACCGGCCGCAGCCTCGACCGCATCGGTGAACAGGGTGATCGAGCCGCCGGTCTCCGCCGCACGGCGGTCGGCCGCCTCGACGATGTCCGCACGCGGCGCGTAGTCGGCGGGCGAGGCGATGCGCACGTGCATACCCGCGGTGACCCCGGCCAGCGCGTAGGAATGCGCCATGTTGCTCTGCCCGTCGCCGAAGAACGTCAGGGTCAGCCCTTTCAGGTCGCCCTTGTGCTCGCGGATCGTGAGCAGGTCGGCGAGCAGCTGACACGGGTGGAAGTCGTCCGAGAGTGCGTTGACGACGGGCACCGTGGTGCCTGCGGCCATCTCTTCGAGCCCTGCCTGCGCGTACGTGCGCCAGACGATCGCCGCGACCTGACGCTCGAGCACCCGGGCGGTGTCCGACGGAGTCTCCTTGCCGCCCAGCTGACTGCTCGCGGTCGAGATGATCAACGGCGACCCGCCGAGGTCGGCGATGCCGACGGCGAACGAGACACGGGTGCGGGTGGAGGACTTGTCGAAGATCACCGCGACCGTCTGGGGGCCTTCGAGGGCCTTGTTCGCCCAGCGGTCCTTCTTCAGCTCGATGGCGAGATCGAGGATCTCCGCCTGCTCAGCGGGGGTCAGATCGTCGTCACGCAGCAGGTGGCGGGTCATGCGAGGGCCTTTCCGGATTCGGCGAGGGAGGTCTGGACGTCGGAGAGCGACGCGGCGAACAGCTCGCGGAACTCGGCGAGTTCGGCGTCTCCGATCGTGAGAGCCGGCGCGATGCGCACGGTCTCGGGGTTGGCGGCGTTCACGATGAGGCCGCGCTCCTGAGCGGCGGCGACCACCTCATTCGCGACGGGGGCGCCCAGCGCCACCCCGATCAGGAGCCCGCGGCCACGCACTCCCGTGACCAGAGGCGAGTCGATATCGGCGATGATCTCGAAGATCTCTTCCCCACGACGCGCGGCGTTGTCGACGAGGCCTGCGCGCTCGATCTCGGTGAGCACCGCGTCTGCGACGGCCGTCGCGAGCGGGTTTCCGCCGAACGTGGAGCCGTGCGAACCGGGAGTGAAGAGCGAGCTCGCCGCACCGTAGGTCACGAGAGCACCGATCGGGAAGCCACCGCCGATGCCCTTCGCGAGCGTGATGGCGTCAGGCGTGATGCCTTCGTGGCTGAAGCCGAACCAGGCGCCCGTGCGCCCTGCCCCGGTCTGGATCTCATCGACGATGAGCAGGGCCCCGTGCTTGAGAGTGAGCGAGCGAGCGGCCTGCAGGTATCCCTCAGGAAGCTCGACGACGCCTGCCTCACCTTGGATCGGCTCGACGATCACGGCGGCGACGCGGTCGTCGATCGCCGCCTCGAGTGCCTCGATGGTCGCCGGGATGTGCTCGACTCCCCCGGGCATCGGCTCGAAGGGCGCGCGCATGGCCGCCTTCGCCGTGAGCGCGAGAGATCCCATGGTCCGGCCGTGGAATCCGTTCTCGAGCGCGAGGATGCGGGGCTTCTCCGTCCCGCCGTGCAGGCGGGCGAGCTTGAACGCGGCCTCGTTCGCCTCGGCGCCGGAGTTCGAGAAGAACACGCGCCCATCGATCCCGGCACCGGCGAGACGCTTCAACCGTGCGGCGAGCGCGAGCTGCGACGGTGTCGCGAAGTAGTTCGACACATGCGCAAGGGTCGCGGCCTGCGTCGACACGGCCTCGACGAACACCGGATGCGCGTGACCGAGCGAGGTCACCGCGATGCCGGCGAGGAAGTCGAGGTGGCGCTTGCCCTCGGAGTCCCAGAGGTACGATCCCTCGCCGCGAGTCAGCATCGCCAACCGGGGACCTGCGTTGAGGACCAGATCGCTCGCTGCGTCATCCTGCCAGTTGCTCATGCCTTCACTCCTGCGCTTCCCATGACCACTTCTGTTCCGATTCCCTTGCTGGTGAAGAGTTCGACGAGCACCGAGTGCGGCACGCGTCCGTCGATGATCGCGGCGGCGTCGACGCCGCCCTCGATCGCGTCCAGGCACGCCTTCATCTTCGGGATCATGCCTGATTCGAGGGTCGGCAGCATCTCGATGAGAGCCTCCGAGGTGAGATGCGACACGAGAGAGTCGCGGTTGGGCCAGTCGGCGTACAGCCCGGGGACATCCGTGAGAATGACGAGCTTGCGCGCCTTGAGAGCCACGGCGAGCGCGGCAGCCGCGGCATCCGCGTTCACGTTCAGCGACTGGCCCGGGTGATCGAGGTCGGGGGCGATGCTCGAGACCACGGGAACGCGTCCGGCCGCGAGGTGGTCGAGCACGGGCGTCGGGTCCACCTCGACGACGTCGCCCACGCGACCGAGATCGATCTCCTCGCCGTCGATCACGACGCCGCGGCGACGCCCGCCGAACAGCCCGGCATCCTCGCCGCTGAGTCCGGTCGCGATCGGACCATGAGAGTTGATCTTCGAGACCAGCTGCGGGTTCACCTGGCCGGTGAGCACCATGCGCACCACGCTGATCGCCTCGGTGTTGGTGACGCGGTAGCCGCCCTTGAACTCGCTCGGGATCTCGAGGCGCTGCAGCATGTCGGAGATCTGGGGCCCACCGCCATGCACGACCACCGGCAGCACGCCGACGTACCTCAGATACGCGATGTCCTGCGCGAACGCCTCCTGCAGCTCGTCCGAGACCATCGCGTTGCCGCCGTACTTCACGACGACGATCTGGTCGCGGAACTTCTTCAGCCACGGGAGCGACTCGATGAGCGTCGCGGCCTTGACGGCGGCGACGTCAGGCGTGGTGTCCTGGATGTCGGTCATGAGGCGTAGGCGCTGTTCTCGTGCACGTAGTCGTGGGTCAGGTCGTTGGTGAGGATCGTCGCAGTGGCCTCGCCGACTTTGAGGTCGATCACGAGGTGCGTGGCGCGAGGGGTGAGGTCGACCTCTTCGCGCGGACGGTCGGGGCCGCCCTCGCTGCACACGCGGACGCCGTTCATCCAGACGTCGACGTCGTACGGGTCGAACTGCGCGTTGGTCGTGCCGATCGCGGCGAGCACCCGACCCCAGTTGGGGTCGTTTCCGAAGATCGCGGCCTTGAAGAGGTTGTTGCGGGCGACCGAGCGGCCGACCTCGACGGCCTCCCCCTCGCTGGCGGCGTGCCGCACCTCGATGGTGATGTCATGACTCGCGCCCTCGGCATCACTCTGCAGCTTGACCGCGAGTTCCAGGCAGAGCTCGGCGAGGGCAGCAGAGAAGTGCTTGAGGTCGGGGGCCACCCCGGAGGCGCCGTTGGCGAGCAGCGTGACCTGGTCGTTGGTCGACATGCAGCCGTCGGAGTCGAGGCGGTCGAACGTCGTGCCGGTCGCGAATCGCAGCGCCGCGTCGGCCTCGAGAGGTTCGAGCACGGCATCCGTCGTGATGACGACGAGCATCGTCGCGAGGCCCGGGGCGAGCATGCCCGCGCCCTTCGCCATGCCGCCGATCGTCCAGCCGTCCCGGCTCACGACAGCGGTCTTCGAGACGCTGTCGGTCGTCATGATGGCCTCCGCCGCGACGTCGCCGCCGTCGGCCGACAGCTCGGCGATCGCCTGTGCGGTGCCCGCGAGCACCTTGCCGCGGAAGACCTCGTCTCCGACCCCGATGAGCCCCGTCGAGCAGACGAGGACGTCGCCGGCGCTGACGCCGAGCAGCTCTGCCGCCTTCTCGGCGGTCTGGTGCGTCGTCTGGAAGCCGAAGCTGCCGGTGAAACAGTTCGCTCCGCCGGAGTTGAGCACGACGGCCTCGACCACGCGATCGGCGACGGCCTGCTGCGACCAGATGATCGGGTTGGCCTTGGCGCGGTTGCTCGTGAACACGGCGGCACCGACCTTGCGCGGGCCGCGGTTGACGACCACGGCGACATCGGGCTTGCCGGTCGACTTGAGGCCGGCGGCGACTCCGGCCGCCTCGAATCCTGCGGGGGCGGTGACGCTCACGGTGCGACTCCGTTCACTGAGAGGGCGCGGGACTCGGGAAGTCCCAACGCGAGGTTCATGGACTGGATGGCAGCGCCTGCGGTGCCCTTGACGAGATTGTCGACCGCGGCGACCACCGTCACGCGGTTCGCCGCACGGTCGATCGCGAGGCCGATGAGTGCGGTGTTCGCGCCGAGGACATCGGCCGTGCGCGGGAACTGTCCCTCGGGCAGCAGCTGCACGAATGTCTCGTCACCGTAGGCGTCCTCCCAGGCGGCGCGGATCTCCGCGTCACTGACGTCACCGGCGATCGGCGCGGTCGAGGTGGCGAGGATTCCCCGCGACATCGGAACGAGCACAGGGGTGAAGGAGATGCGGATGCCGTCGGCGGCAGCACCGGATGCCGCGGCGAGTGCCTGGCGGATCTCGGGGATGTGCCGGTGGGTGCCGCCGACCGCATAGGGATTGGCGCTGCCGAGGATCTCACTGGCGAGCAGATTGGTCTTGAGGCTCTTCCCCGCACCCGAGGGGCCGACGGCGAGCACCGAGACGATGTCTCCCGCGTCGATCACTCCCGCTGCGACGCCGGGAGCGAGACTCAGACTCACCGTGGATGCATTGCATCCGGGGGCGGCGATCCGCTTCGCCTCGCGCAGCGTCTCGCGCTGCTTGATGCCGTCGACGAGCAGCTCGGGGACCCCGTAGGCCCAGGGGTCGTGGAAGTCGCCGCCGTAGAACGCATCCCAGGACGCCTGCGAGGTGAGGCGATGGTCGGCCCCGGCGTCGATCACCAGCGGGGTGTCGCCGAGCGCATCCGTGTACTGACCCGACTGACCGTGCGGCAGAGCGAGGAACACGATGTCGTGACCTGCGAGCGTCTCAGGTGTGGTGTCCTGCAGAGTGAGGTGAGCGAGAGACCGCAGGTGCGGCTGATGCTGCACGAGCGGCTGACCGGCGTTCGAGTGAGCCGTCACGGTGCGGATCTCGATGTCGGGATGAGACGCGAGGAGGCGCAGGATCTCGCCGCCCGCGTAGCCGGATGCGCCGGAGACGGCGACGGAGTACGTCATGCTTCTACCTTAACGGTCGGACCCCTCGGCGAACGCGGGGTGCAGTGTCGGGAACCGGGGCGGCGACACCGGCACTCGACCGCCGTGCGTACGCAGGCAGAAGCGCAGGGTCGCCTAGAGTCGGCGGCCGCTGCGGCGTCGGCGCACGGCGATGGCGCTCGGAGCGAGCGTCAGAGTTGCGGTGGCGGCCGAAGGCATGCCGCGACGATAGCGCGCTCGTCGCGGCATGCGCAAATCCGGTCCGTCATCCGGCAGGCACGGGGAGCGCCGGCGCCGCGAAGAACGCGAGCTCGTGGGCGCTCGAGACCTCGAACGCTCGGAGCATCCGTCGACGCCGCGGGGCATCCGACTGCGCCGCCGCGTCCATCACGTAGCCGACCGCCTGCTCTGTCGCCGCCTCGAAGGCCGGATCGGCGTAGGTCGCGAGCCACGATGCATAGGGATGCTGCGGATCGCGGGCGTACTCGCCGAACGCCCCCGAGTGCAGACGCGTCCCGAGATCGGTGTAGAGCCAGAAGCACGGCAGCACGGCGGCGATGAGCTCGGCGTAGTCTGCGCCGAAGGCGACCGATCGCAGATGGTCGAGGTACGCGACGGTCGCGGGGGCCGGATCAGCGGCGAAAGTCTCCGCCTCCACGCCCGCACCGGGGGTCAGCCACGACGCGTGGAGTTCGAGCTCTCCGGCGATCGCCCCGTGCGCGGACTCCGCCCAGAACGCCTGCTCGTGCGGTGTCGGTGCGAGCCGAGAGGCCTCGGCGAGGACCCTCGCGTACTCCCGGAGGTACAGCGCATCCTGGCGAAGGTAGAACAGGAACCACTCGCGGTCGAGTGTCCCGTCGGCGAGAGCGCCGACGAAGGGCAGCTCGTCGATATCTGCCCGCAGGTGCGCGATCCGCTCCCACCACTGATCGCGGATGTGCGCCCGGTCGGGGGTGGTCTCGAGTCCGCCACGTCGCCAGAGGCCGCCGAAGTGGTTGATCGGCCCGTGTCCTCGTCCGACGTGGAGCGCATCGCTCTCCGTCAGAGACTCACGCAGCCACGAACGGGCCGAGGCGACCGCGTCGGTGAGGGACTCGCCCCTGGCGAGGCGGGTGGCGAGGGCGGACGAGAGCGAGCACCCGGTGCCATGCGTGTTGCGGGTCGCGATGCGCGCGCCCGGATACCCCCGACTCACTCCGTCGGCAGCGTCTATCACCGCGTCGGGCACGTCGTCGCCGTCGAGATGCCCTCCCTTCACGAGCACCGCCGCGCCCACACGGTCGGAGAGCGCAGCTGCCGCCGCGAGCGCGTCATCCCACCCGTCGATCGGATGGTCGGCCAGCGCGGCGAGCTCGGCGAGGTTGGGCGTCACGACATGCGCGCGCTCGAGGAGTCCGCGCAGCGCGACCTCGGCCTCCCGGTCGAGAAGCCGGTCGCCACTGGTCGCGACCATGACCGGGTCGAGCACGACGATCGGCGGCCGCATGGCATCGAGCCAGTCGGAGACCGCACGGATCACGTCGGCATTCGCCAGCATCCCGATCTTCACCGCATCGATGACGATGTCGTCTGAGATCGCATCGAGCTGCTCCCGCAGGAACTCCGCGGGCGGCACATGCACCGCCCGCACGCCGACGGTGTTCTGAGCGGTGAGTGCGGTCAGAGCCGCCATGCCGTACCCGCCGTTCGCGGCGATGGACTTGAGGTCGGCTTGGATCCCCGCACCGCCCGATGGATCGCTGCCGGCGATGCTGAGCACCCGCGGCGTGCCTGACGCCCGCCACCGCCGGAGGAAGCTCTGCGCCGTCTGCTTCGGATCGACCGCGGCGCAGATGGCCGAGACCACCGCGAGGCCGGCCGCGCCCGCGTCGCGGAGTCGCTCAGTGTCATCGATGTCCACGCCGCCGATGGCCACGCAGGGCACGGCGCACGTCTCGATGAGCGACCGGAAGCCGTCGATGCCCAGAACCGGCGGATGGTCGGGCTTCGTGTCGGTGGGGCGGATCACACCGACGCCGAGGTAGTCGACCACGCCCGCAGGCAGAGCCGCCACCGCGTCGAAGTGGTCGGGTGTGTTCGCCGTCAACCCGATGATCGCCTCGGCACCCAGTCGCTCGCGCGCCCGCAGTACCGACGCATCGCCCTGACCGAGATGCACGCCGTCGACGCGAGCTCCCCGAGCGCGAGCGGCGAGCGCCGCATCGACCCGGTCGTTCACCAGGAGGATCGCACGGCCGGCGATCACGCGCGACAGTTCGACCAGCTGATCGGCGGTCTCGGCATCCGTCGCGATCTTGTCGCGCAGCTGCACGATGCGCACTCCCCCGTCGACAGCGAGGCGCACGGTCTCGACGACACCCCGCTCACTGCAGAGGCCCGGATCCGTGACGAGGTAGAGCGAGAGGTCGGCGATCACAGCGCGCTCTCCCGAACGCGCGCGGAGGCCACCAGGTCAGCCGGCTGCACGGCGGCGAGCGCGTCGAGCAGAGCGACAGCGAAGGTGCCGGGGCCCGAGGCGTGCACCGCGGCCCTCTCGGCGGCGATCGTGTAGACGAGGCTCGCCGACGCCACCGCCGTGAGCGGATCGGCAGAGGTCGAGCGCGCCGCGCCGAGGAACGCGGCCATGACCGCGCCCAGCGCGCACCCACCGCCGGTGACCCGGGTGAGCAGCTCGTGACCGTTCGCGATGCGCAGCAGACGGACGCCATCGGTCACCAGGTCGACCGGTCCAGACACCGCGACCACAGAGCCATGACGCGCGGCGAGTGAGAGCACTGCCTCTGCCGCATCGTCTGTCGTGTCTGTCGCGTCCACACCCCGGCCGCCTGCGCTGAGTCCGGCGAGCGCGAGGATCTCGGATGCGTTCCCCCTGATCGCCGTGGGGCGCGAGGCGACCAGCTCGTGGGCGAGGGCCGTGCGCACCGGGAGTGCGCCGATCGCGACGGGATCCAGCACCCACGGAGTGCCCGCGGCGACGGCACCGGCCGCGGCTTCGAGGCTCGCCGCCCGCTGCTCGGGGGTCGGCGTTCCGAGGTTGATCAGGACGCCGGACGCCACCCCGGCGAACATTCCTGCTTCGTCGACGATGTCGACCATCGCCGGTGCCGCGCCGAGGGCGAGCAGCACGTTGGCGGTGAACCCCGTGACGACGCTGTTGGTGATGCAGTGGGTCAGAGGTGCACTCTCGCGCAGCTCGGACAGGAGCTCTCCGGCCGCGGCAGCCAGGGTCGATTCGGATTCAGGACGCAGACGATCGCTCATTGCGACATCCCTTCGCTAGTACGAACTAGATCAGGTTCGACGGGTCTGTTCTCAGCCGCGGATGCGGCACCCCGTGTCACTGCTCGCAGTCTAGCGACGCGCGCCGTCAGCGCAGAAGCTGGATCAGCGCGAGTTCGTCTGTCCGGGTCAGACCTGCGCGCCGCTCGCGATCGACACCGCGATCCCGCTCGTCCTCGATCACCACGGCGATGGTCTCGTCGAGCGGACGCAGCTCTCCCCCGGCCGCACGGTAGCGCGCGTTCGACCTCGTCATGAATCCGGTCACGTCGCTCGGGAGCCAGAGCGGCAGCGATCGCTTGCCCGCCCAGTACTCCACCTCATTCGCCACGAGCCAGTCGTCGGTGGCCGTGACGGTTTCTCCTCGGTGATCCGCATGCCTGCGCACCGCCTCGATGACCTCGGCCATCGGGTGCCGGTCGCCGGTCGTGTTGATCACTCCGGTCGCAGTCGTCGTGCTGATGAACTCCGACAGGTCATCGACGTCGATCACCTGCACGTCTCGCCCGTCTGCACGGGGCAGCAGCACGGGTTCGTCGTGAGCGCGCAGGAACGCCGCAGCCCAGTATCCGAAGCGGTCGCTCGGGTCGCCCTTCCCGACGATCAGCCCCGGGCGCACGATCAGCGTTCGGTCGCCGAGCGTGCGAACCGCGTTCTCGGCGGCGACCTTCTGCGCGCCGTACTCGTACTCATCCCCGGCGCCGGCCGGCTGATGCAACGGCGCGGACTCGTCCGCCCCGACCGTCTCGTCATCGGAGTATGCCGACACCGACGAGACGTACGTCCAGCGGGCGGCTCGATCCCCGAGCGCCTCGACCGCCGCCGCCACGTGCGCCGCATTCGAGGAGACGTCGATCACGTGGTCCCAATCGCGACCGCGGACGGCGTCATAGGCGTCGGCGTCGTCACGATCGGCCAGAACCAGGCTCGCACCCTCCGGGGACGGTCGACCTCCTCGCGCGAGGCACATCACCGCCGCCCCGTTCACCAGCAGGCGTCCGGCGATCCGACCGGACAGCCAGCCGGTCCCGCCGAGGATCAGAACGTCAGTCATGGACCCATGCCACCATCTCCGCCGTGCGAGGGGAAGTGTCTTCCGCTCACGGCGGATGCCGGGTTCACCGCGGACGGAGGTCTGACAGCCCCGTGAGCTCCGGGACGGTCCAGGAGGGATCCGGCCGCCAGTCGCGCCATTCCGCGGCGAACGGCCAGTCACCGTCGCGGTACGACGCGATCGCCGCGTCGGCGTGCCGCTCGATCTGCGCCGCCTGCTCGGATGTGAGACGGCCCTGCTCGACGGCCGCGATCAGCTCGTCCTCATCCTTCAGATGCACCCGGCCGTCCGGCTCGATCTCGACGTCGAGGATGTGGTCCGACGAGTAGGTGTCGCGGTCGGTGCGCAGGTGCGCGTTCTCGAGGTTCACGTACCAGCCGGCGAACTGCCACTCCGCCCCGCTCACATCGCTCCAGAAGAGCCACACCGACCACGCGGCGCCTGCGGGGGCGATCCGCAGGATGCCGTTGCCCCACCACTCCTCCACGATCCGCGTCCGCGGGTCCAGCCATCGCCGCTCGAGCGGAACCGTTCGGATGCGCTCGCCTGCCGGAGTGCCCTGCCCCTCCTGCAGCGTGCCCGGAGCGAGCCAGGCGACGAGGCCCCGCTCGTCGTCGCGGACCACTCGCATGGGTGTGATCGTCGACGCGTCTCCGGGCTGCCACCCCGGCTTCCGGTAGTGCCAGGAGATCTGATCGCCCGGGTCGAGGAAGGGCGCCTCGCCCATCGGTCGGACGCCATCGGGAACCGCCGCAGGCGTGCTGTGGGGAAGGATGCTCATCACGACACGCTACCTCGCGGGAAAGCCAGGTTCAGGTCGGCTCGGCGGTGGCGATCACTTCCACATCCGACGCCACGACCGCTGCGTGGCGGACCGCATCCCGTACCGGAATGCAGTCCGCGCAGCGCTGAGTCAGTCGCGCAGCGTCGCGCCGAAGCGCTCGGCCGTGACAGCGACGCCCGCGAGCTTCGCCTCGGTCGCCTCGGCCGCGGTGAGCGTGCGATCGTCCGCGCGGAACCGCAGAGCGAAGGTGAGACTCTTCTGCCCTTCCGCGACGCCGTCTCCGCGGTAGTCGTCGACGAGTCGGATCGCCTCTAGGAGCTCTCCTGCGCCGTCGGCCAGCGCAGCCTTGACGTCGCCGGCGGGGACGTCAGCCCCGAGCACGAGCGACACGTCCTGCGTGGCGGCCGGGAACGTCGACAGCGAGGCGGCGACCGCACGCGCGTTCGCCAGCGTGAGGATTCCGTCGAGATCGAGCTCGAGCACGGTCGCGCGACCCGGCAGGTCTGCTCCCGCTGCGACGTCGGGGTGGAGTTCTCCGACATAGCCGACCTCGACGCCGCCGACCGACAGCACGCCGGTGCGCCCGGGGTGCAGTGCCGCGCGCTCGCCCTGGGCCACCTCGATGTCCACGCCGGCAGCTGCGGCGATGACGCGAGCCGCGTCCAGCGCTTCCGACAGACCGGCCGCTTCAGCCGCACGGCCGGGCTGGCGTGCCACGACATTGCCCGTGAACAGCGCCGCGACGTGGCGGTGCTGCGGCGGGATCGACGCGTTCAGCGCGGCGAGGGTCTCGTCCGACGGACGCACGCCGAGCGGCGGAACATCATCGGTGCCGTACTCGACACCGGGCTCGGGCAGGAACACGACGCCGGTCTCGAACAGCGCGAGATCCGTGAGGCCGCGCGAGATGTTGCGATGCGCGGTCTGCAGCAGTCCCGGGATGAGCGACCGACGCAGGAACGGAGCAGAGCCGTCGAGCGGGTTCGCGAGCCGGATGCTGGGCAGGTGCTCTCCCGACGCCGAACCGTGCAGGTCGTTCTCGGCGTCGGTGGTGAAGGGGAAGGAGGGCGTCTCGACGAGACCGGCTGCTGCGAGCGCGTCAGCCACGCGACGTCGCCCCTGCTGGTGCGGCGTCAGGCCGCGGCCGGACGGAGGCGTCGGCAGCACCGAGGGGATGCGGTCGAGACCGTGGATGCGCGCGACCTCTTCAGCAAGAGACCACTTGTCGGTGAGGTCCGGGCGCCAGGTCGGCGGGATGACGACCCAGCCGGCATCCGTCTCGGTGACCTCGCCACCGATCGTCGTGAGCGCGCCCACGATCTCGTCGTCGGAGTAGTCGACCCCGATGAGTCCCTGTACGAATCCTCGCGGCAGCTCGATCTCGGCGACGAAGACCTCGGCGAACAGCGCGCCACCCTCTTCGGTGAGCGTGCCGCCGGCGAACTCGACCATCAGGTCGGCGGCTCGACGAGCCGCGACGAACGGCACCAGAGGGTCGACGCCGCGCTCGAAGCGCTTGGACGCCTCGCTGGGGAGCTTGTGACGACGCGCCGTGCGCGCGATCGTCACCGGGTCGAACGTCGCTGCCTCGATGAGGACGTTGCGCGTCGTGTCGCTCATCTCGGTCGTGCCACCACCCATGACACCGGCCAGGCCGATGGGCCCGGATCCATCGGTGATCAGAAGATCCTCGACGTGGAGCTTTCGCTCCTGGCCGTCGAGAGTCGTCATCTTCTCACCGGGGGTCGCACGGCGCACCGTGATGCCGCCCGAAAGCTTGTCGAGGTCGTATCCGTGCAGCGGCTGCCCCAGCTCGAGCATCACGTAGTTGGTGATGTCGATCAGGATGCCGAGCGAGCGCATGCCGGCGAGCGACAGGCGAGCGATCATCCACGGCGGGGTCGGGCGCGACGGGTCGACGTCGCGGACGACACGGGTGACGAACTCACTCGCCCCGACGCGGCCGCGCACGGGGGCGGCGTCGTCGACGATCGCCGTGTGACCGGTTCCGGGCTGGAGTTCGGCGAAGTCGCGTTCGGCCGGGTCGCGGAACGTCGCTCCGGTGGCGTGCGAGTACTCGCGTGCGACACCTCGGAGCGAGAACGCGTACCCGCGGTCGGGCGTCACGTTGATCTCGACCGCGACATCGTCGAGACCGAGCAGGCTGATCGCGTCGGTGCCGACGGGAGCGTCGATTCCGAGGTCGGCGAGAACGAGGATGCCGTTGTGCTCGTCACCCAGACCGAGCTCCCGCGCCGAGGCGATCATGCCGTCGGACACATGACCGTAGGTCTTGCGGGCGGCGATCGGGAACGGCCCAGGCAGCACAGCGCCCGGCAGGGTCACCACGACCTTGTCGCCGGCGACGAAGTTGTGCGCTCCGCAGACGATCCCGCGGATGCCGCCGTTCGCCTCGCCGACGTCGACCTGGCACCAGTTGATCGTCTTGCCGTTGGACTGCGGCTCCCCCTCGAGGGAGACGACCTGTCCGACCACGACGGGACCCGAGATCTCGAAGCGGTGGATATCCTCCTCCTCGAAGCCGACGGTGACCATCGCCGCCAGAACGTCTTCGGGCGTCGCATCCGCTGCCAGATCGACGTACTCACGCAGCCACGAAAGCGGGACGCGCATCACACCACCATCCCGTACTGCTCGCTGAAACGGACATCGCCCTCTGCCATGTCCCGCATGTCCTGCACATCGCTGCGGAACATGAGTCCGCGTTCGACGCCCATACCGAAGGCGAAGCCGCTGTACACGTCGGGGTCGATCCCCGCCGCACGCAGCACGTTCGGGTTGATCATGCCGCAGCCGCCCCACTCGATCCAGCGGGCGCCGCCCTTGAAGGTCGGGTGCCACAGGTCGAGCTCGGCCGACGGCTCGGTGAAGGGGAAGAAGTTCGTGCGGAAGCGCGTCTTCGCCTCCGGTCCGAAAAGCTGACGCGCGACGTGGTCGAGCGTGCCCTTGAGGTGGGCCATCGAGATGCCCTTGTCGACGACCAGCCCCTCGAACTGCGTGAAGACGGGGAGGTGCGTCGCATCGAACTCGTCGGTGCGGTACACGCGACCGGGGCACAGCACGTAGATCGGCACGTCGCGGTCGAGCATCGAGCGCACCTGCACCGGGCTCGTGTGCGTGCGCATCACGAGGTGGCGCGAGGGCGGGTCGACGTAGAAGGTGTCCTGCTCCTGGCGAGCGGGGTGGTCGACGTCGAAGTTGAGCGCGTCGAAGTTGAACCACTCGTGCTCGAGCTCGGGCCCTTCCGCGATCTCCCAGCCCATGCCGACGAAGATGTCGGAGATCTGCTCGCTGAGCAGAGTGAGCGGATGCCGCGCACCGACGCGGGTCCGGGAAGGAACGGCGGTGATGTCGAGGCGCTCGGATTCGAGACGGGCGGCGACCTCGGCGGCTGCCAGCTCCTCCTCCTTGGCGGCGAGGGCCTTCGTGACCTGACCGCGCCCCTGCCCGACGAGCTTGCCGAAGGCCGCCTTGTTCTCGGGAGCCACCTGCCGCATCGAGGCGTTCAGGACGGCGAGAGGCGAGCCGTCCGCGACATGAGCGGCTCTCGCCGCCTTCAGCTCGGTGGTATCGGCGGCCGCAGTGATCGCTTCGAGTGCGGCCGCGACGGCGGCTTCGACCGCTTCCGGGGTGATTTCGGGAGACTCAGACACGAGACAGGAGTCTACCGGGACGGCGGGCTGCTCCTTCCCGGGGCCGGGCTCAGAGCGGGCCGAACATCGGCACTGCGACCAGGGGCACCCACGTGACCCGATCGCGCTCGAGCGCGGCCACGAGTCGCTGGTCCCGCGCCGCTTCGCGACGCAGCGTCTGACGCCCCCTGCCGATGACCGCGGCCGGGATCACGAACACCGAGACGAGCAGGAGTGCGAATCCTGCGTCGAGGACGAGGAGCGGCACCGGGTCGACCGAGGAGACGATTCCGGGGATCAGGAAGACGTTGAGCGCCCCGAAGATGCTGGCTGCGGCGATGAGGCCGCCTCCGAGCGAGCCGGCACCCCGGGTCGTGTGCGACGTGCCGGGTTTCGGGATCCAGCCTCTCACCCGTGCGAGGAACACGCCGGAGACGACGGCGACGATGCCACCGACGATCATCGACGGCACGTATGCCGACGGCGGCATACCGACCGCCAGCAGGACGAGCCCGACGACGACGGACGACGAGCCGAGCGCGAGGAACGAGGCCCACATCCCACGGCGCATCGCGCGGGCATCGGCGACCTCACGCAGCCGAGACCGGGAGTCCGCGCCATGCAGCGCGGCCAGGTCAGCATCCATCCACTCCGCGAGCGTGCGGCTCGTCGCAGGCGGATAGGCGGAGACCGGCTCGACGCGCATCACGACGGACGCTCAGACCGGGCCGGGGCCGTCCCCGCCCGCGACCCCGCCCCCGCGCTGCAGGGTGATGAGCTCGGTGTTGGTGCCGTCGCCGTGCTGGCGCGGGTCCCCGGCTGCCTGGATCGCCTTGACCTTCGGCGAACGACGGGTGCTGATCTCCACCCACTTCGCGATGCCGGAGAGAATGAGGCACATGACGATGTAGATGCCGCCGATGACGAACGCCGACTGCAGGATCGGACGACCCTGCTGCGACGTCAGCTGCTTCGCGTAGTACAGCAGCTCCGGGTAGGTGATGATGAACCCGAGAGCGGTGTCCTTCATAGTCACGACCAGCTGGGCGACGATCACCGGGAGCATCGCCCGGATCGCCTGCGGCAGCAGGATGAGACGCATGACGCCGCTCTTGCGGAGTCCGATCGCGTAGCCGGCCTCTTTCTGCCCGCGGGGCAGGGACTCGATACCGGCCCGCAGCACCTCTGCGAGCACGGAGCCGTTGTACGCCATCAGCGCGATGACGACCGCCCAGTACGGGTCCATCTTGACGCCGACCACGGGCAGTCCGTAGTACAGCAGCATCATGAAGACCAGCACCGGGACCGCGCGGAAGAGCTCGGTGATCGCGGTCACCGGGATCCGCACCCAGGCGTGGTCGGAGAGCCGACCGATCGCGAGCACGAATCCCAGCACGATGCTGAGCACCGCGGCGAGCGCGAACGCGGCGAGGGTGTTGCCGAGCGCCTTGAAGATGCCCATCCACACGTTGGAGAACGTGAAGACGAACCACTTCTCCGCCGAGAACTGGCCCGTCTCCACCATCCGCAGGACGATGAAGCCGAGAGCGGCGAGGACGAGGATGACGGTGGCGACCGCGATGACGCGGTTGCGGGCGATCGCCCGGGGCCCCGGGACGTCGTACAGTACAGAGCTCATCGCGCGATCCTCCATCGGTTCTCGAGATATCGCTGCAGCCAGCTCAACAGCAGCACCAGGGCGACGAACACCACCGCGACCCAGAGGAGGACCTCCATCGGGTTGCCGGGGCGATCGGCCGAGTCGTTGATGGTCGAACGCAGTGCCGCCAGTTCGGCGACCGAGAATCCGGCCGCCACGGTCGTGTTCTTGAGCAGGGCGATGAAGACGCTCATCATCGGAGGCACCACCGAGCGGAACGCCTGCGGGAGGATCACGAGGCCCATCACCTGGCCGAAGGGAAGCCCGATCGCGCGCGCCGCCTCAGCCTGGCCGACCGGGACCGTGTTGATTCCGGCCCGCAGCACCTCGGCGACATAGGTCGCCGTGTAGATGCCGATGGCGAGGATGCCGAGCACGAGGTTCGACAGATCGGGAAGCCCGAGCTGCGGGTACCCGAAGATGAAGAAGAAGAAGACGAGGGTGAGTGGGGTGTTGCGCACGGTGTTCACGTACACGGTGCCGACGCCTCGCGCGATGGGCACCGGAGACACGCGCATCGCCCCGACGATGAGGCCGAGGATCAGCGCGATGATCCCGCCGGCGAAGAACACGATCAGCGTGTTGCTGATCGCCTGTCCCCACAGGTCGAGGTTGCCGAAGATGACGTCCACGCCACCCTCCCTTCTTCAGAATGAGTGGGCGGCCTCCCTGAGGAGGCCGCCCATGTCGATCAGTACGCGTCGACCTCGGGCTGCTCGACCTCGATGCCGCTGGAACCGAGGTTCGCGTCGAAGATCGCCTGCCAGATGTCGCCGTTGTCGGTGAAGAGCTCGTTGATGTGCGTGCGCAGCGCGTCATCGCCCTTCGTGAGGCCGACACCGTAGCGCTCCTCGGTGAAGAGGCCGCCGGTGACCTTCACGTCGTCCGGGTACTGCGCTGCGTAGCCGATCAGGATCGCCTGGTCAGTGGTCACAGCGTCGACCTTGCCGTCGATGAGATCCTGCACGCAGGCGGAGTACAGGTCGTACTCCTGCGTCTTGATCTCGGGGAAGTTCGCCTTGATGTTCTGGATCGGCGTCGAGCCGGTCGCAGAGCAGACGGTCTTGCCGTTGAAGTCCTCGAGCGCCTCGGCGTCGTCAGCATCAGCGGCGACCAGGAGTCCCTGGCCGGTGATGAAGTACGGGCCGGCGAAGTCGATGAGCTCCTTGCGCTTGTCGTTGATCGAGTAGGTGCCGACGTAGTAGTCGATGTCACCGTTCGTGATCGCCTGCTCGCGGTTCGCCGAGGCGATCGGCTTGAACTCGATCTTGTCCTCGTCGTAGCCGAGCGATGCGGCGATCCACCGAGCGATGTCGACGTCGAAGCCGGTGCGCTCCCCCGTCGTCACGTCGAGGTAGCCGAGTCCTGGCTGGTCCTCCTTGACGCCGACGACGACCTTGTCGCGCTCCTGGATGGCGTCGAACGTCGGGCTGCCCTCGAGCTGCACGTCCTCGGCGACCTCGAACCAGGTGGAGTCCTCGCCCTCGTCGCCGCCGGTTCCGGCGCCGGGGTCGGACGGGCTGCCGCTGTTGCAGGCGGTCAGCGCGAACAGTGCCACCGTCGCGATCCCGATTCCTGCCAGTGTGCGTGTGCGTCGCATGTGCGTCTCCTTCGTGTGCTGTGTGTGCAAAGGTCTGTGAAGCTCGTCAGTGCGTGAGGAGCTTGGAGAGGAAGTCCTTGGCGCGGTCGCTCTTCGGGTTGGTGAAGAACTCCTCGGGTGTCGCCTCTTCGACGATCTTCCCGTCCGCCATGAACACGACGCGGTTGGCAGCCTTGCGCGCGAAGCCCATCTCGTGGGTGACGACGATCATGGTCATGCCGTCACGGGCGAGTTCGACCATGACGTCGAGGACCTCGTTGATCATCTCGGGATCGAGCGCACTGGTCGGCTCGTCGAAGAGCATGACCTTGGGCTGCATGGCGAGGGCACGGGCGATCGCGACGCGCTGCTGCTGTCCGCCCGAGAGCTGAGCGGGGAGCTTCGACGCCTGCTGGGCGACGCCGACGCGCTCGAGCAGCATCATCGCCTCCTTGTCGGCATCGGCCTTCTTCATGCCGCGGACCTTGATCGGGCCCAGCGTGACGTTCTCGAGGATCGTGAGGTGCGCGAAGAGGTTGAACGACTGGAACACCATGCCGACGTCGGCTCGCAGGTTCGCGAGTCCCTTGCCCTCCGCCGGCAGCGCCTTGCCGTCGATGCTGATCGTGCCGCTCGTGATCGTCTCGAGTCGATTGATGGTGCGACACAGGGTCGATTTGCCCGAGCCGGAGGGGCCGATCACCACGACCACCTCGCCGGCGTTCACGGTGAGGTCGATATCCGTGAGCGCCTGGAAGTCGCCATAGTGCTTCTGGACGTTGTCGACCACGACGAGAGGCTTACCAGAGGTCATCATTTCTCCAAACTAGCCAGGTCGATCACGTGGCTCCACATTGATCCGTCGACATTTACACGTTCGTAACCACGCGAAGAGGCGAATCCCGTCCGGATGCCGGAGTGCCCCACGGTCCGCCCCCGCGAACCGTGGGGGCGTCCCTGCTGCGCGGTTCCTCCCCCGAGTAGAACGTTGCAGCAAGCCTCCGACCGGATCCGCTCGCACGACGATCCCCGGAAACGACCGAGAGCGCGCCCGAGTGAAGGGCGTGGGCTCTGTGGCATCTGAATTCTCCGTCGAATCGAGCGCGATCGACCACCACATTGGCAGAGCAGCATGCCGGCATGAGACTTCTTGAGGATTTCTTGAGGCCTCAGTCCCGCTGGTCTCGGTAGTACTCGATCGCACCGGGGTGGAGGTCGACCGGCCCTGTGAAGATCGCCTGTCTCCGGTCGAGCAGAGAGGCGACCGGCACCCGCTGCGCGATATCCGTGCGGCCGTCGAAGAGGCTCGTCAGAACGTCTCGCACGATGCCGTCGGGGGTGTCGGACGAGGTGACCAGATAGTTCGGGACCGCCATCGTCGGCACCGACTCGTCGAGCCCGTAGAGGCCCACGGGGAAGTCCGACGGACGGTATGCGTCGGAGTAGCGCGTGTTGATCGCGGTGACCCAGGTCTGCTGCACCGGCACCAGCCGCACGGGGGTGGTCTTCGCCAGTTCGGCGATGCCGGGGGTCGGGATGCCACCCACCCAGAAGAATCCGTCGATGCCCGACCCCTCGAGTGCGCTGATCGACGCGCTGAGGTCGAGCTGCGGATCCGCGATCGACGCGATGTCGACCTCTGCGGCATCCAGGGCTCGTGCGGCGATGACGTTGACGCCCGAGTTCTCCGCGCCGAGCGACACGGTCTTTCCCGCCAGGTCTCCGAGGTCGACGATGTCCGAGTCGGCGCGCACGACCACGTGGAGGTACTCGTCGTACAGGCGGGCGACGGCCCGCACCGGCAGCGCCTCGTCGAATGCCCCGGCACCCGCGACCGCGTCCGCCGCGGCATCCCCCTGTGCGAAGCCGAGGAGAGCCTCCCCCGAACTCACCCGAAGAAGGTTGTCGACCGACCCGGCGGTCTCTGCCACCTCCACGCGGACGCCCAGCGAGCCGGACAGCTCGCGAGCGACCTCCGCACCGTAGGCGTAGTACACCCCGTTCGATCCCCCTCCGGCGATCGCGTACTGAGAGTCACCCCATTCGTCCGACCGGGTGCTGCAGGCACTGCTCGCGCCTGCGATCACCAGCACGGCCACCGCAGCCGCGATCCTGCGCCAGCGGGCGTGGCGGTTGCCGCGCCGGCTCATTCCGCAGCTCCGTCCGGCAGCAGCAGCGAGACCAGCAGTCCGCCGTCCTGCGGCGTGTCGACCCTCAGCTCGCCACCGATCGTCGCCAGGAGGTCGGTGGCGATCGCGAGGCCGAGCCCTGAACCGGGCACCCCGCCGCTGTCGTCGCTCCGCCAGAACCGGTCGGCGGCGTTCTCGGCCTGCTCGCGAGTCAGACCAGGGCCGTGATCGCGGACGGTCAGCACGCAGAGTCCCTCACTGCGGTGCGATCCGATCTCGACGACGGTGTCGGATGGAGAGAACTTCACCGCGTTGTCGATGACCGCGTCGAGCGCGCTCTCGACGATCGTGCGATCGGTGACGCTCATCACCGGGGCGTCCCCCGTCGAGAGCGTGCGGATCCCCCGGTGAGAGGCCACCTCGCTCCAGGCCTCGGCGCGCCTGGCCGCGAGAGTCGTCAGATCGACGGCCGAGATCGTGGTGTCAGAGCGTCCGCCCCGCGCGAGCCCGAGGAGCGTCTCGAGGATGCGAGCCATGCGGCGTCCCTCCTCCCTCGTCTCCTCGACGTCGTCCTTCCAGTCGTCATCGAGGCCGGTCGAGAGGTGCTCGACGCGCAGAAGCAGAGCGTTGAGGGGGTTGCGGAGCTCGTGCGAGGCGTTCAGCGCGAACTCCTGCTGGCGCGTCATGACGCGCTCGATCTCATCCGCCATGCCGTTGAAGACGCGGGTCATCCGGCGCAGCTCGGGTGGTCCGGTGTCCTCCGCGACCCTGGCGTCCATCTCCCCCCGCTCGATCGCGATCATCGCCTCGTCGAGACGACGCACCGGAGAGAGCACCCACCTGGCGAGCTGGAACACGAGCAAGACGCCCAGTCCGATCGACACCGCCGACACCGCCGACAGCACGAGGATCTGCCGCAGGATCTCCGTCCTCGGCGCCTCGACGTCGGCGGAGAGCATGACGGCGCCGATGACGTCGCCGTCATCGAACACCGGCTCGACGAGCGAGGACTCGGCCGCGATCCAGGGGAACACCGGCTCAGGAGCTTCGGCCCGCCGCCCCGAGAGCGCGAGGCCGACGCGTGCGGCATCGTCGTCGGGCAGCACCTCGGCCGCGTCCACTCCCGAGGCCCACACGCCGCCGGCGAGATCGAACACGACGACGTCGATCCCGTACACCGCGTGGAATCGCTCGACCTCGGCGTCGATCACGGTCGCGCTCCCCGACCGCAGCGCCTGTCGTGCACTCGTCACGAAGTATCCCAGGTCGCCGAGCTGCTCGGTGTAGAACGCCTGCTGGATGCTGCGGGTCGCGCTCCAGGCCGTCGCGCCGCCCAGCGACAGGAGGATCGCGACGAGCGGCACGAGGAACACGACGACCAGACGTCTGCGCATCGACGGCTACCCGGCCAGCCGATAGCCGACACCGCGCACGGTCTCGATCAGACGACGCTGGCCCGTCTTCTTGCGGATGGCGCCGACATGCACCTCGAGAGAGTGGCCGAACCCGCGCCAGTCGGTGTTCCAGACCTCGCGGATGAGTCTCTCCTTCGGCACGGCCACACCGGGGTACCGGGCGAGCACCGACACGATGTCGAACTCCTTGCGAGTGAGCTCGATCGGTGCCCGGTCGATGAGCAACTGACGAGCGACGAGGTCGATCTCCACCTCGCCATCCTGCAGGAGCACACGCGCCTCGGACTCTGGCCGCACCGGTCTCGAACGTCGGGTGACGGCCTCGATGCGAGCCAGGAGCTCGTGCACGTCGTAGGGCTTGACGACGAAGTCGTCGGCTCCGGCCCGCAACCCTCTGATGCGCTCGGTGACCTGGTTGCGCGCTGTCACGATGACGATCGGAACCTCGGAGCGACCGCGGATCCGGCGGCAGAGATCGATGCCGTCGACGTCGGGCAGACCGAGATCGAGGAGCACGACCTCGGTGTCGGCACCCAGCAGCTGCAGGGCGGACGCACCGTCTGCCGCTCGGACGGACGCATAGCCCGATCGGGCGAGGAATGCCTCGAGTGCGGCGGCGACGCGCTCGTCGTCCTCCACGATCAGAATCTGCATCGACCCTGGGTCCCCTTCTCCGCTCGAGCAGGGACAAACCTACCAGCAGAGCGAGAGAGCGCCTCGCCGCCTGCGATCAGGCGGAGGATGCCGCCCGCTGCGCGAAAGCGCTCTCATAGAGGCAGACGCTCGCGGCCGTGGCCAGATTCAACGACTCGGCCCGACCGAAGATCGGCAGCTTCAGCACCTGATCGGCCTGGTCGAGCGCGTCGTCCTCGAGACCCCGCGCCTCGTTGCCGAACAGCCAGGCCGTCGGCTCGGCGAGGACTCCGTCCGCGCGTGCCCGAAGCAGATCGTCGCCCTTCACATCCGCCGCGAGGATCTGAAGACCGGCGGCGTGCGCCTTCTCGACCACATCGGCGAGCTCGGCTCCCACCGCCACGGGCAGGTGGAACAGTGACCCCGTCGTGGCACGGACGACCTTCGGGTTGTACGGGTCGACCGTACGTCCGGTGAGCACGACGGCATCCGCCCCCGCCGCGTCGGCGGCCCTGATGATCGTGCCGAGGTTTCCCGGGTCCCTGATCTCCTCGCAGATCGCGACGAGACGCGGGGAGTCCGCGAAGATGTCGCGGACGGAGGTCGGTGCCTGCCGGACGACCGCGACCAGTCCTTGCGGCGTGACCGTGTCCGCCATCGCGTTCAGCACGTACTCGGTGACGTGCTCGACGTCGATGCCGGCATCCGATGCCTTCGCGCGGATGTCCGGATGCTTCTCCCAGCCGGTCGGTGTCGCGAACAACTCGACGATCGCCTCGGGGCTGTAGGTCAGCGCCTCTCGAACCGCCTGAGGTCCTTCGAGGAGGTACAGACCTGTCTCTGCTCGCGCGCTGCGCTTGGTCAGCTTGGCGACGGCACGGACTCGGGGCGAACGGGGGTTCTCCAGCACGTTCACAGTCTAGAGAACGGCAGAGGTGTTCCTGCGCAAACGCCGGGGGAACGACAGAGGACGCCCTCCCGAAGGAGAGCGTCCTCTGTGGTGAAGAGCTGCTTACGCAGCGGACTTCGGAGCGTTGACGTCAGAGGGCAGAGCCTTCTTCGCCGTCTCGACCAGCGTCGTGAAGGTCGCTGCGTCGTTGACCGCGAGGTCGGCGAGCATACGACGGTCGACAGTGACACCCGCAAGACCGAGGCCCTGGATGAAGCGGTTGTACGTGATGCCGTTCTGGCGTGCAGCAGCGTTGATGCGCTGGATCCAGAGACGACGGAAGTCGCCCTTGCGCTTGCGACGGTCACGGTACGAGTAGACCAGCGAGTGGATGACCTGCTCTTTGGCCTTGCGGTACAGGCGCGAACGCTGACCGCGGTAACCCTTTGCGCGCTCGAGGATGACCCGACGCTTCTTGTGGGCGTTTACCGCCCGCTTGACTCTTGCCATTTTCCTGTGTTCCTATTCGTGCGTCGGGCGCGTCAGCGGCCGAGAAGCTTCTTGGCCGTCTTGGTGTCAGCCTTCGAGAGCACCTGGTCCTGGTTCAGACGACGGGTGCGCCGGCTCGACTTGTGCTCGAGGTTGTGGCGCATACCGGCCTGCTGCTTCTTCAGCTTGCCGCTGCCGGTGATCTTGAAGCGCTTCTTAGCACCCGAGTGGGTCTTCTGCTTCGGCATCTTCTCTTCCTTCGTATGGCGCCTTCTCAGGCGACGGTGTCAACCCGCGGTGCGGGAGTCTGGGGGCGGGAGTTACTCCGCTGCGGCCTCGGCCGGGGCATCGGTGTCGCTCTTGGCTTCGCGGGCGGCCTGCTTGTTCGCTGCGCGCTGGGCGTCGCGAACCGCGTTCTGCTCCTGCTTGGCCTCGGACTTGCTCTTGAGCGGAGCCACGATCATCACCATGTTGCGACCGTCGATGGTCGGGTTCGACTCGACGGTTCCGAGCTCGGCGACGTCCTCGGCGAACTTGCGGAGAAGACGGACACCCTGCTCGGGACGCGACTGCTCGCGGCCGCGGAACAGGATCATGGCCTTGACCTTGTCGCCGGCCTTCAGGAAGCCCTCGGCGCGCTTGAGCTTGGTCGTGTAGTCGTGCGCCTCGATCTTCAGTCGGAAGCGGACCTCCTTGAGAATGGTGTTCGCCTGGTTGCGGCGAGCTTCCTTCTCCTTCTGGGCGGCTTCGTACTTGAACTTGCCGTAGTCCATGATCTTGACCACGGGCGGCTTCGAGTTCGGTGCGACCTCGACGAGGTCGAGGTCGGCTTCCTGCGCAAGGCGCAGCGCCGCCTCGATGCGGACGACGCCGATCTGCTCACCCGCGGGGCCGACGAGGCGGACCTCGGGGACGCGGATGCGCTCATTGGTGCGGGGATCGCTGATGCGTAACTCCTTAGACGATGGGATTCAGCCACCAGGACGCAGTCAGCATCCCGGGCGAAATCAGAATCGTCCCCCACCCACCGGCAGTCAGACGCCGGCTATGCACCCTGCCTGCCGGATCAGCCTCACGACGCGATCCGGTGGAGTGCAAGACCCGGTAGCCTGGAACGGCAAGCGCGGGTGGGAAGTGAATCCTCTTTCGTACCGGAGCATGACGCTCCGGAGCCCGACACAGTCTAACAGAAGGCAAGGCGAAGTGACGAACCAGGCATCGGACGAGGCTGCACGCGAGCGCGAAGAGCGCTGGGCACGGCAGGAGGAGGCGGCATCTTCCGCCACCCGGGACATCGCAGACGTTCCGGCGGTGGAGGTCATCACCACCGCAGCCGTGCATCTCATGAGCGCGGCAGCCGTCAAGCTCGGCCTCGCCGACGACCCGCACGCGGCAGAGCAGCTCGATCTCGACGAAGCTCGCAAGCTCATCAACTCTCTGGCCGGTCTCATCACCGCCGGCGCGCCCGAGATCAGCGACATGCACGCACGCTCCCTGCGTGACGGGCTGCGCTCACTGCAGCTCGCGTTCCGCGAGGCATCGACGATCCCCGACCCGATCGGCAAGGGTCCGGGCGAGAAGTGGACCGGGCCGGTCAACTAGTCACCGCGTGTGGCGGGCTCCTGGATCCCGTGGGACGCGGCTGACCTGAGCGTCAGAATGCTGCGGTCCGTGTTCCAGGAGCATCGCGGGCTCCGTCGCAGGGTTCCCAGATGGTCCGGTCGGCGGCGCGCACCACGACGACACACGAGTCAGTGGGGCGCATGCGACGGACTGCGTCCGAAACGCGCCAGCAGATGCCAGACCCGCTTCAGCGCCTGCGGCTCATGGATGCCGGAGCGCGCTGCCGCTCCGACCACGTCGGGCGTCAGTTCGTCCGACAGACTCCTCGCCAGTTCGACGTACTCGGCTCCGCGATACCTCGGATCGAGGGCGGCCGTGTCAGCCCTGAAACCGGGATGGAAGTCGACCGCTGCGAGCCGAGCGGCGGCGGCATGTGCGTCGGAGTCGCGAAAGCAGGGGTCGAGGACGATCTCCTCGACATCCACCGCGAAGTCGACTCCCCCGTGAACGTGCGCCTCGACGTAGCGGTCCAGCGGGTCGAGGTCACCCGATCGCATCTGCTCGACCAGAGCGTCGACGCCATGGAGGTCGACGACGCCGTCGGGCTCGAAGACCGAGTCCGGGTAGCAGAACGTGGCACGCGCAGCCGCCTCGGGGCGGAGCCGGACGAACGACGACCCGAATCGTGGGGATGCTCCGTGCGCGTCGCCGAGGTCGAGCGCGCCGTACACGGGTCTCGCGTGGGGCGCGCCGGCGTCGTATCTCCCGTCGAACAGACGGCTCTCCCAACGCCACCGATCGCCTTGCCGATGCGCAGTGAGCCCGCCGTTCGACGTCCCCGTCTCGAACTGTGAACGATACCGGCCGTCCCTCGCCATCGCATCCATGACCGTGCCGTCTCGAAAGGGCCAATCCGGATGGAAGTGCAGGAGGACGGCGACGGGCATGCAGCAACCCTAGCGATGGGGTGCGCTGCTCCGGTCAGGCCGAACGACGGAGCTTGACGGTCAGCGAGTCGGCGAGCACGGCGATGCGGTCGTCCGCCGCCCAGCGTTGTGCGAGGCGGGCGAGCACGGCGTCGAGCACTTCGCGTTCGAGGCCGTCGACCAGCTCGAGGATGACGATGAGCTCTGGCCCGCGCAGGCGCGCATCCGGGTCGCCGGCGGCGACTGCGACATCGATCACCGCGAGTTCGTGCGCGACGCTCGCCTGGAGGGCGCCGAACACCTCGGGGGACAGGAAGCTCGGCTCCCAGCCGTGCCCCTGCGCGATCGCCCACACTGCCGGGCGACGGATGACGAACTCGGTGTCGGAGGTCGGATCGAGCACGATGAGGTCGGTGTCGTCCGCGGACGCCGCGAGTGCGGCGCGCGTTGCGTCGACCGGAATCGGTCGCGCCGTGGCGTCCCAGCGCTGCATCGCCTCGACCGAGGAGAACACCGGCTGCACCCGGCGACCGTCCGGCGCAGCCACCGTCACGATGGAGAGCTCCTGCGTCTTGTCGACCGCGAGACCGCTGGGGGCGACGCCCTCTTCGCCCTTCTCGGCGACCAGAGGTATCAGCACCCGTGCCGTGCGGAACGCGTCGACGACCTCGCTCTGAGCGCCCTCACCTGCACGGAATCGCAGGAGGGCGTCGAGAAGCGCCGGGTCCGCGGAGCCGTCATCCCCCGCATGCGGATTCGACTCGAAGCTGCGCCCCTCCCAGGGCACACCTGCGGAGTCTCCCTGCTTCGGCGAGGCATGATCCTGTGAGCCGTGGCCCTGTGAGCCGGGGCTGCAGGCGTCGTCAGTCCCCTGCGACATCCAGAGCCTCAGCCAACGTGAAGGCGCCGGCGTAGAGCGCCTTGCCGACGATCGCACCTTCGACACCCAGCGGCACCAGCTCGCGAAGCGCGGCGATGTCGTCGAGGCTCGAGATGCCCCCGGAGGCCACGACAGGCTTCGGCGTGCGGGCGGTGACCTCGCGGAGCAGCTCGAGGTTCGGGCCCTTGAGCGTTCCGTCCTTCGTGACGTCGGTCACGACGTAGCGGCTGCAACCGGCATCCTCGAGGCGCTCGAGCACCTCCCAGAGGTCGCCGCCTTCCTTCGTCCAGCCGCGTGCGGCCAGCGTCGTGCCGCGGACGTCGAGTCCCACGGCGATCGCCTCGCCGAAGCGGCCGATCACGTCGGCAGCCCACTCCGGGTTCTCGAGCGCGGCCGTGCCGAGGTTGATCCGTGTCGCGCCGCTCTCGAGAGCCGCTTCGAGCGTCGCATCGTCACGGATGCCGCCGGACAGCTCGACGTTGACGTTCTTGAACTGCTTGATGACCTTGCGGAGGATCGGGGCGTTGCTGCCGCGACCGAAGGCGGCATCGAGGTCGACGAGGTGGATCCACTGCGCGCCCTGCGCGACCCACTCCCCCGCGGCGTCGAGCGGGTCGCCGTAACTGGTCTCGGTGCCGGCTTCACCCTGGGTGAGACGGACTGCCTTGCCGCCGGCGACATCGACGGCGGGGAGCAGAGTGAGAGAGGGAGACTGCGCGAAGTCGTTCATGACGTCCTCAGGTGAGATGGAGAGCCGATTCACCGGCACGAGAATCGACACTAGCCCGCGCATCCGCCCGCTCCAAAACGATGACGGCTGAGAACATCGTGTGCCACGCGGTAGCCTCGATGACGCCCCTGTTCGGTCGGTGAGGAGATGTTGCATGGTGCGCGATGCGGAACCGCGAGGAGGCGGACCCCTGCGGCGCGGGAATGCGCTGCCTCCCGAGACTCCGGATGACGGCGCACAGCGGCCGGTCGCACCGGAAGGGAATCCCGACCATGCACGCCAGCGACCGCTGAACGGCGACGCGCCGTCGATCCCGCCCCTGCCCGGGACGCGCGCAGCCGCGGCGGCGGCGTGGGCGGCAGCATCTGCCGAGACTCCGCCGGCCGGCACTCCCCGAGCGGTCAGCCCCTCCGACCCAATCTCCCGACCGCCTGCAGCCCCCTCGGTTCCCGGACCGCCTCCCGCTGCGTGGGCGGGGCCGCAGAGCCCTGCCGCTCCCGGTGCTGACGCCCGTTCCGCGGCGAGCCCTGCGGCGCCGATCCCTGCCCCTGCCCCTGCCCCTGCCCCGAACATCCCGCCGACGTCGACGCCGACCCCGGCGAATGGCGTGCCGCAGCACCAGACCCCCGGCGTCCCGCCCACCCCGCCGCTGCCGGCGCCGACCACCGCGCCCCCGCCGGCACCGAACGCCGCTGCGGCCGAGTCGGCGTCTTCGGCATCATCGCGCCGTCAGCAGCGTGAGCAGGGTGTAGAACGACGCTCGTTCCTGCAGGAGGAGCGCCGCGAGGAGCCCGCGCGACAGGGCGGGCGCGGGCTGCTCAATCGCGTCGGATTCTCCCTCGGACCCAACGCCCGCGAGCGAGCCGTGCGCGACGACGAGCACGCTGTAAGCCGTCACTGGCCGGGACCCCGCACCGTCGCGGTCGTCAACGGAAAGGGCGGGGCGGGAAAGACACCGGCCACCGTGCTGCTGTCAGCGGTCTTCGCCCAGTACGGCGGAGCCGGCGTACTCGCATGGGACAACAACCAGACCCGCGGCACGCTCGGCTGGCGCACCGAGACCGGGGCTCACGACCGCACACTGCTTGAACTGCTTCCGCAGACGCAGCGTCTGCTCGGAGCCCAGGGACAGTCTGCGGACCTCGCGCACTTCGTGCACCACCAGCCTCAGGAGAAATACGATGTCCTGCGGTCGAAGCCGATCCGACTCGCGCACGAGAACCGGCTCCGGCCCACCGACGTCGACTCCATCCACGCGATCGCGGCCAAGTTCTATCGCCTGATCATCATCGACTCGGGCAACGACGAATCCGATCCCATGTGGCTGCGGATGATCGACCTCGCCGACCAGATCGTCGTCGCGACGACGACACGCGATGACCATGCCGAAGCCGGGGCCCTGCTGCTCGAGGCGCTCGAGGACCGCGACGAGCGCTCGGCGCGGCTCGCGCGGGAATCGGTGGTCATCGTCAGCCAGGCCGATCCGAAGGCGTCACCGGCCGAGGTGACGGACGTGATCGCGGGTTACCAGCCTCTCGCGCGCGAGGTCGTCGGCATTCCCTTCGACCGCGAGATGGTCGACGGCCACCTGCGCCTTCGGGCACTCGCGGCACCGACGCAGCGATCCTGGCTCTCGGCCGCAGCCGCGGTCGCGCGCGGTTTCTGAGCAGCCCCGCGGGCGGTCACCGACGCGCAGCTGTGCGACGGGCTCTCGATCCGGGGCGCCCGGTATTGCTCGTCAGGACCGGAGGCTGTCGACCCAGTTGCGGAGCAGCTGGATTCCTGCCTCTCCCGACTTCTCCGGGTGGAACTGCGTCGCCGAGAGCGGTCCGTTCTCGACGGCGGCGAGGAACGGGTCTCCGTAGGTCGACCAGGTGAGCACGGGCTGTGGGAACGGCGGGATGACATCGAGCTCCCACGACTGCGCGGCGTACGAGTGCACGAAGTAGAAGCGCTCGTTCTCGATGCCTTTGAACAGCACGGAGTCGGCGCCCGGCTCGACGGTGTTCCACCCCATGTGCGGAAGCACGGGCGCGTTGAGTTCGGTGACCGCTCCGGGCCACTCGCCGAGGCCCTCGGCATCATGCCCGCGTTCGACGCCGTGTGCGAAGAGAACCTGCATCCCGACGCAGATGCCGAGGACGGGGCGTCCGCCTGCGAGGCGACGGTCGATGATCTCGTCGCCGCCGTGCGCGTAGAGCGCGTCTCGGACGGCTTGGAACGCGCCGACGCCGGGCACCACGAGACCGTCGGCCTCGAGCGCCTCTTTGCGATCGCGCGTCAGCACGGCGTCCGCACCCGCCGCGACGAGAGCCTTCACCGCCGAGTGGACGTTGCCCGATTCGTAGTCGAAGACGGCGACCCTGGGTGCCGAGCTCACAGCGCACCCTTCGTCGACGGGATGCCGTCGACCAGGGGGTCGAGCGCTTTGGCCTGGCGGAATGCTCGAGCGAACGCCTTGAACTCGGCCTCAGCGATGTGGTGGGGGTCACGGCCACCGAGGACGCGCACGTGCACCGTCAGCCCGGCGTTGAACGTGATCGCCTCGAAGGAGTGGCGCACCAGCGACCCGGTGAAGTGGCCCCCGATGAGGTGGTGCTCGAAACCGGCGGGCTCTCCCGTGTGAACGAGGTACGGGCGCCCCGAGATGTCGACGACGGCCTGGGCGAGCGCCTCGTCGAGCGGGACCAGCGCGTCGCCGTAGCGCGAGATCCCGGACTTGTCGCCCAGCGCCTCGCGGATCGCCTGACCGAGCACGATGGAGATGTCTTCGACGGTGTGGTGGGCGTCGATCTGCGTGTCTCCGGATGCGCGCACGGTGAGGTCGGTGAGAGAGTGCTTCGCGAACGCCGTCAGCATGTGGTCGAAGAACGGCACCGACGTGTCGATGCGGCTCGCACCGGTGCCGTCGAGGTTCAGCTCGAGCTCGACGGTGGACTCCGACGTGCTGCGCACACGCGTGGCGGTGCGGGAGGTCTGGGCGGGGGTGCTCATGAAGCCGATCCTATCGAGGCGAGGGCATCGAGGAACGCGGTGGTCTCCGCCTCGGTGCCGGCGGTGACGCGGAGGTGTCCGGGGATCCCGACGTCGCGTATCAGCACTCCCCGGTCGTACAGCTGCTGCCAGATCTTCTGAGGCTCTGCCACGCCCCCGAAGAGGACGAAGTTCGACCACGACTCGTGCGGCGTGTAGCCGAGGGCCTCGAGCGTCGCCGAGATGCGATCCCGCTGCTCGACGATCTCCTCGACCATGCCCAGCATCACGTCGGAGTTGCGCAGTGCGGCCACCGCCGCCGCCTGAGTGAGAGCGCTGAGGTGGTACGGCAGACGCACGAGCCTCAGGGCGTCGATGAAGGCGGGATCGGCGGCGAGGTAGCCCACGCGAGCACCCGCGAACGCGAAGGCCTTGCTCATGGTGCGAGACACGGCGAGCCGAGGGCGTCCGTCGAGCAGTGTCAGGGCGGAGGCCGCCTCGCGCGGCGCGAACTCCTGGTAGGCCTCGTCGACGACCACGATCCCCGTCGATGCCTCGTAGACCGCTTCGACCACGTCAAGACCGAGCGGTGTGCCCGTCGGGTTGTTCGGGGAGCACAGGAGGATGACATCGGGGTCGACATCCCTGACCTGGGCCGCCGCCTCTTCGGGCGTGATCGTATAGTCGGGCTGCCTGGCGCCGGCGACCCACCGCGCCCCGGTCCCCTTCGAGATCAGCGGGTACATCGAGTAGGTCGGGCTGAAGCTGAACGCCGTACGACCCGGCCCCCCGAATGCCTGCAGGATGTGCTGAAGGACCTCATTCGACCCGTTGCCCGCCCAGATCTGATCCGCCTCGAGACCGTGGCCGAGGTACTCGGCGAACCCCTCGCGCAGCGTGGTGAACTCGCGATCCGGGTAGCGGTTGACGTCTCGGAGCGCGACCGCGATGTCATCGAGGATGTCGCTGGCCACGGCGTCCGGAACCGGATGCGTGTTCTCGTTGACGTTCAGTGCGATCGGGAGAGGCGCTTGAGGCGCTCCGTACGGCGTGAGCCCCCGGAGGTCGTCGCGAAGTGGCAGGTCGTCGAGTGATGCAGTCACCCTTCCCATGGTAGGCCGCGTTCGCCCCATGAATGCCCGTCGAGACCGAGTGTGAACGGGAACTCCCCCGCCTCGCTCCACGAATCGGGCGAAGTCGGGCTCACTCCGAATACTGCGCCGGAATCGCCAGCTCCTGACCGATCTGCAGCTCCCCGCCGCGCAGCAGGTTCAGCCGTGTGATGTCGCCGATCACGTCGCGCGGATCGGCCTCGGGCGCGATGCCCTCTGCGATCGACCAGAGAGTGTCGCCCGGCATCACGGTCACGGTCGCGAACGTCGCCGTCGCCGTCTGCTCACCCGAGGCCATCGCGCTGCCGCCGCTGATCGCCGCGAAGGCGATTCCGACGGCGAGGGGCACCGCTGCGACGGCGAGCACGACGCGTCGACCACGCGCCGTCAGCCGGAGCCGCGTCGCCGGACGAGCCGGAAGGACTGCTGCACTGCTGAAGGTGATGGTGCTCATGTCGTGCTCCTCTGCATCTACCGCGTGGGCGGTGAAGTTGGCGTAGCGTTCGCATCCACGCCTCGGCCGGGAGCCGGGGATGCGAAGCTACGTACCGAAGTTATCTTCGAATTCGAACATCTGTCAAGCGTTCTTCGAAACAGAAGTGCGAGAATCGGCCGACACGCTCGAACAGATCTTCCACATCGTCGCGTTTCTCGGATACGGTTTCGATAGGAACACCCCATCACGGGCCTCCGACATTCGAACTGAGACGCCGGATCGCACACCTGAGGAGCACCATGAGCGACAACTCCGCCCCCGAGGCCGACGCCCCGCGCACTCGTCGCCGGAAGAGCCTGAGCCCGAAGCAGATGGCGATCCTCGAGGTCATCCAGACGTCGATCAGTCACTACGGCTACCCGCCGAGCATGCGCGAAATCGGCGACGCCGTCGGACTCAAGTCGCTGTCCAGCGTGACTCATCAGCTGGGTCAGCTCGAGCTCAGCGGATATCTGCGCCGCGATCCGGGAAAGACCCGCGCGATGGAGGTGCTCATCGACCTCCCCGGCGCGAGCGGTGAGAACCCTGCCGATGTGGCGACGCCCGTCGGAGACGCCGCACTGGTTCCCCTCGTCGGGCGCATCGCCGCCGGCGTTCCGATCACCGCCGACCAGCAGGTCGAGGAGATCTTCCCGCTCCCCCGTCAGCTCGTCGGCAAGGGCGACCTGTTCATGCTCAAGGTGTCGGGCGAGTCGATGATCGACGCCGCGATCTGCGATGGCGACTGGGTCGTCGTCCGTTCGCAGAACAGCGCAGAGAACGGTGAGATCGTGGCCGCCATGCTCGACGGCGAGGCCACCGTCAAGGTACTCCGGCGACGAGACGGCCACACGTGGCTGCTGCCTCGGAACTCCGCTTTCGAGCCGATCCTCGGCGACGAGGCCGTCGTGCTCGGCAAGATCGTCGCGGTGCTCCGCTCCGTCTGACCCTCTCCGCACACGAGCCTCCGGAATCGTGCATTCTCGGAGACCTCGTCGCCTGGCCCGAAACCCACCCTGTGTGACGCCGTGAGCCGGTGCGCCATAGGCTCGAACCATGTCGTCGCCGTTCGGTACCTGGCCCTCTCCGTTCACTCCCGACCGGATCGCCGCGTCGTCTCCGAGGATCGACGGCGCCGCCTTCGTCGGCGATGACATCTGGTGGGGCGAGTCGGTGCCTGCCGAGGGCGGTCGCCTGACGGTACGAAGTTCCAGCGGCGCCGAGATCCTCCCCGCGCCCTGGAGTGCACGGTCGCGCGTGCACGAGTACGGCGGAGGGGCGTGGACGGCGGATGCCGAGGGGACACTGTTCTTCGTCGAGGCCAAGGATCAGCGTGTGCATCGGATGCCCCGCGGTGGCGCCCCGATGCCCCTGACTCCCGCGGGGCCGGCACATGGCGGCCTGCGCCTGCAGAACGGGCGACTGTTCGCGGTGCGGGAGGACCTCTCGGTCGACCCGCACCAGCGCGGCATCGTCGAGATCCCGACAGACGGGTCCGCCTCCGACGATCCGACGCTGCTGAAGGTGCTCGTGGAGGGAGAGTCGTTCTACGCGCATCCTGCGCTGTCTCCCGACGGGACTCGCGCCGCGTGGGTCGAATGGTCGGGCGAACGCATGCCGTGGCAGGACGCGTCGCTGGTGCTCTCCGACGGCACCGGCCGGATGGAGCTGCCCACGCGAGCCGCCCTCCAGCCGGAGTGGACGGACGACGGCGAGATCCTGTACTCGGATGACCCGACCGGCCGCTGGGCGCTGCACCGACAGCGCGTCGACGGCCGCGAAGCGGTCGGTCCCGCAGAGCGGATCGCCGACACGGACGCCGACACGGGGTACGGACTCTGGGTACTCGGCAATCGCTGGTATCGACCGCTCGCCGACGGTCGCATCGTGGCGGTGCGCACGAACGGACGCGACGAGGTGGACGTCATCGAGCGGGACGGCGGTGCCCACCGCATCCCCGTTGCCGCCGACGGCCATGTCAGCATCGACGATGTCGCAGGCACCCGAGTGCTCCTCTCCGGCAACAGCTCGACGACCGCGCCAGGTGTCTGGTGCGTCGACGTCGACTCCGGCGACATAGAGGTGGTCGCGGGAGCGACGCCGGCCGACCCGACGTGGATGCCCGCAGCATCCGAGATCCTGGTCGATGGCGCTCACGGCCCTGTCCATGCTTTCGTCTACGAGCCCGTGAACCCGTCGGCTTCAGCCGCGGACGACGAGCTCCCGCCCTACCTCGTGCTCGTGCACGGCGGCCCGACCGCCCATGTGACGGGCGCCTCGTCCGCGGCCATCGCGTTCTGGACCAGCCGCGGCATCGGCGTGCTCGACGTCAACTACGGCGGATCGACGGGATACGGGCGCGCCTACCGAGAACGACTCGACGGCGGATGGGGCGTGGTCGATGTCGACGATGTGATCGCCGCGGCGCGCGGCCTCGCCGACGCCGGGCTCGCCGACCCCGATCGCATCGCGATCCGCGGGGGCTCGGCCGGCGGCTGGACGGTGCTCTCGTCGCTGGTGCGGGGCGGCACGTTCGCCGCGGGCATCAGCCGATACGGCGTGGCCGATCTGCGGATGCTGACCGAGCACTCGCACGACTTCGAGGCGCACTACGTCGAGGGCCTGGTGGGACCGCTGCCCGAGGCCGAGGCGCTCTACGTCGATCGTTCTCCCCTGACGCACGCCGATCGGATCGGCGTGCCCGTGCTGCTCATGCAGGGAGCGGAGGACCGTGTCGTGCCGCCGTCGCAGTCCGAAGCGATCCGCGACGCTCTGGCGCAGCAAGGCGTCGAGCACGAGTACGTGCTCTACCCGGGTGAGGGCCACGGCTTCCGTGCGAGCGAGACCATCATCGACGCACTCGAGAGGGAGCTCGGCTTTCTCGGACGCGTGTTCGGCTTCACGCCCGCGCGCTGATCACTCCCCGACGCGGTTGCGCAGGCGCATCGCGCGGTCGGCCTCGCGGGTGTCCTGACGCTCACGCAGCGTCTGACGCTTGTCGTATTCCTTCTTGCCCTTGGCGAGGGCGATCTCGACCTTGGCCCGACCGTCCGAGAAGTACAGCTTCAGCGGGATCAGCGTGTAGCCGCCGGCGGACACCGCATGCTGCAGCTTCGCGATCTCCTCGCGGTGCAGCAGCAGCTTGCGGACGCGCTTGGCGGAGTGGTTGGTCCAGTGCCCCTGCGAGTACTCCGGAATGTGCACGGAATCGAGGAAGACCTCGTTCCCCTTGACGAACGCATACCCGTCGCTGAGGTTCGCGCGTCCCTGACGCAACGACTTGACCTCGGTGCCGGTGAGCACCATCCCCGCCTCGTACGACTTCTCGATGTTGTAGTCGTGACGTGCGCGACGATTGGTCGCGATGACCTTCTCCCCGCGTTCCCTGGGCATGATTCTCTCCTGATCCGTGTCGCGAAGTGTTCCAGAGCCCGAGTCGGGCGCACGACAGCCTGTCAGTCTATACCGGCGAGCCGCTCAGGTGCGAAGCCAGCGTCGGATCGCGAAGCCCGCCGAGAGTGCGGCCAGCACGACACCGATCCCGATCAGCACGGGGACGACGACGACGGCATCCTGCATCGACACCCACGTCGTGATGAAAGGCACGCGTCCTCGAAGGTAGCCGTCGACACCGAAATGCACCCCGGCGACGACCGCCGCGCTCGCGAGGGCCGAGCCGAGGAACGCGGCGAACACGCCCTCCAGCACGAACGGCGTCTGGATGAAGCGGTTGGATGCACCCACCAGACGCATGATCCCGATCTCCTTGCGCCTGGCGTAGGCGGAGAGTCTGATCGTCGTGCCGATCAGCAGGATGGCGGCGATCAGCATCAGCGTGGCGATCCCCACCGCGATGTATGTCGCGACCGTCAACGCGGAGAAGAGCGGCTCGAGGTACTGCAACTGGTCCTGCACCTGCTCGACGCCGGCGACGCCGTTGAACGCCTCGGAGATCACCTGAGACTGGCCGGGGTCCTTCATGGTGACGAAGAAGACCTCGAACGCCTGCTCCGGGGTGATGACGCTCGCCTGGTCCTCGCCGAGCTGCTCGACGAGCTTGGCGTAGGTGTCCTCCTTGGAGTCGAAGGTGACCTCGCTGATGAGGGGGGCGAGCGCCTCGCCCTCGAGCTGGGCCCGCACGGCGTTCACCTGCTCCTCCGAGGCACCACCGTCGACACAGGTGTCCTGCTCGGAGATGTCGGAGCACATGTACACGGCGACCTGGGCCCGCTCGGTCCAGTACCCGCGCATGGTGCCGATCTGCGCCTGCATGAGGATCGCAGCGCCGACGAACGTCAGCGACACGAAGGTGACGAGAACGACGGAGATGACCATCGAGATGTTCCGTCGGAGGCCGCCGAGGGCCTCGGTGAGGATGAGTCCGATTCTCATGACGTCGGCCCCACTTCTTCGGAACCGTCATCAGACAGGCCGAGGCGATCGGCCACGCCGAGCTCGGCGACGTCGACCTGCGGCATCACGATGGGATGCGTCCGAGGCGCGACAGGGGCCTGGACGGCCATGGGCTGCTCCTCGACGACGGGCGGCTCGATCGGTGCGGCCTGCGCCTCCGGCGTCTCGGATGCGGTCGGTACGGCATCCGCGGATGCTCCCTCGGCCCTGCGCTGAGCGGTGAGCTCCTCAGCGAGCGCAGCGCGGACGAGCGAGAGGTCGGCGGTCTGGCGCTGCACCTCCTGCACCGCGGTGAGGGCGGCTGCCGCTGCCGCACCGCGCACCTCCTCCGGGACGAGGCGCGGGATGTTGGATGTGTCGCCATACCCGCCGTGCACTTCGTCTCGCACCATCTCGCCGTCGCGGAGCTCGATCACTCTGCGCTGCATCTGGTCGACGAAGCCCGCCTCGTGCGTCGCCATGAGCACGGTCGTACCGCCCGCGTTGATCCTCGCGAGAAGCTGCATGATGTCGACCGACGTCGCCGGGTCGAGGTTTCCGGTCGGCTCGTCCGCGAGCAGCACCTGGGGGCGGTTGACGAGCGCTCGAGCGATCGCGACGCGCTGCTGTTCTCCACCGGAGAGCTCGTGCGGCATTCTCTTCTGCTTGCCGTCGAGCCCGACCAGCGCGAGCGCCTCGGGGACGGCCTGCTGGATGAAACCGCGCGACGAGCCCGTCACCTGCAGGGTGAAGGCGACGTTCTGATAGACGGTCTTCGACGGAAGCAGTCGGAAGTCCTGAAACACGGATCCGATGTGGCGGCGGAAGTACGGCACCTTGCGGTTCGCCAGCGAACGCAGGTCGCGTCCGAGCACGGCGACGCGACCGGTGGTCGGCACGTCCTCTCGGAGGATCAGCCGCAGACAGGACGACTTGCCCGACCCTGAAGCGCCCACGAGGAAGACGAACTCGCCTCGCTGCACTTCGAAGTCGACATCGGACAGAGCGGGCCGTGAGGTCCCGCGGTAGCGTTTCGTGACGTTCTCGAACCGAATCATGGCGGTTCGAGCCTAAGCGCGCCCGTTCATCTGTTCGCGAGCGACACCCCGCGGGAGCCCCCTGCGTGTCACACCGCACTGCTATACATGGAGGTGCGATCCACGCCATCAGGGTGGACGATACTCCGAGGGGGAACCATGACGACGCCTGCAGGCTGGTATGACGACGGATCCGGGCGCCAGCGCTGGTGGGACGGCACCCAGTGGACCGAGCACTTCGCTCCGATCGTCGACTCCACGGAGCCCGCAGCGGATGCGTCGACCGCCGGTTCGACCGACGACGAGGCGACGAACTCCGGTTCCGCCCAGAGCGCGCATGACGCCTCCTCCGCAGGCTCCCCGGAGACCGCGGCCGACGCAGAGACCGCCGCGTCGATCGAATCCGTCGCTGCGGTCGAGACCCAGTCGTGGAATGCCCCTGCACCCTCCGACTCCGATGCCGGTGCGCAGGCGCCTGCGGACGAGGTCGCAGCTCCCGAGTCCGAGTCCTCCTGGTCCGCCTCCGAGACTCCCGTTGAAGAACCCGGCAGCGCGCAGGCACCCGACTTCACCGCTCCGGGCGCCGCTGCGCCGGCCGACGGCACCGTGCAGCCGTATGGCGGGGGCGCGCCCTCGTACCCCGGTGCCGCTGCTCCTGCGCAGCCCCAGGAGTACCCCGTCACCGCCGGCTACCCGGGGGCCGCAGCGCCGAGCTACCCCGGCGCCGCACCCTATGCGTCCGCAGGACAGCAGTACGGTGCTCCCACGGGCTACCCGCCCGCGTACGGAGCGACGGCCCCGGCAGCTCCGTCGGGGCCCTCGATCCTCGGCCTCGTCGGGCTCGGGCTCGCAGCGCTCGGCACCATCCTGTCGTGCATCCCCGTGATCTTCTGGCTCGGATGGCTCTTGCTGGGCGTCGGATTCATCGTCTCGCTGATCTCGCTGTTCCTCAAGGGCAAGAAGTGGCCGGGCATCTCCGGCCTCATCCTGTCGGTGATCGGCGCGATCATCGCGGTCGTCATGTTCTTCGTCATCGTCTTCGCGACGGTGTCCGAGGCCGTCCGCGACCTGCCGACGGCCCCGCCGTCGAGCGATTCGGACACGGGCACCGGAACGGAACAGGATCCCGGGACCGACGAAGAGGGCACGGGAGCTCCCGAGGTCGTCGAGGGCGAGATGGGCTCCCCCGTGCCGATCAACCAGATGGCCGCCACGAGCGAGGTCACGATCCACTCGGCCACGTGGGCGACGAGCGACGGCTCGAGCATTCCCTCGACCAACGGCGGGTACGTGATCCTCGACGTCACCTTCACCGGCGTCTCGGGCACGAGCTACCTGAGCGCATTCAACTTCGGCATCGAGACCGCTGAAGGCGTCGAAGGGACCTACGACTACTACGTCGACGGGATCGTGGCTGAAGAACTCGAGCCCGGCGACACGGTCGACGGCAAGATCACCTTCGACGTCGCGCAGAGCGAGTCCTACGACGTGATCTTCACCGACGAGGTCCTGCAGGAGGTCACGCGCATCACCGTCACCCCGTCAGCAGGCTAGAACACAGCGCAAGGCGAACCCGTCCGGCGGTCGCCGGCGGTTCGCGTCGCAGGTGGGCCCGTGCACGATGCTTCGGCATCCGGCACGGGCCCACTTCCGTCCCGGCCCACTTCTGCACGGGCCCATCTCGGCTCCGGCCCGCTTCAGCTCCGGCCATGTCCGCCCGTCGCCACGCGCACTCGTCGGGGTTCGGCCTCCGACATGGACACGAACCGCGAGGGGGGACGACAAAAGCGGGCCGCCTCGAAGAGGCCGCCCGCTGAGAGTGAGCCTTCGCTCAGTCCTCGTCTTTGCGCTTGCGCCAGCGGATGCCGGCCGAGATGAACCCGTCGAGATCGCCGTCGAACACGGCAGCCGGGTTGCCCGACTCGTGTCCGGTGCGGAGGTCCTTCACGAGCTGTTGGCCGTAGAGGAAGTAGGAGCGCATCTGATCGCCCCAGCTCGCCGTGATGTTGCCGGCGAGTTCCTTCTTCTTCGCGGCCTCCTCCTCCTTCTGCAGGAGCAGGAGTCGGGTCTGCAGCACTCGCATGGCCGCGGCGCGGTTCTGGATCTGCGACTTCTCGTTCTGCATCGACACCACGATGCCGGTCGGCAGGTGGGTCAGGCGCACCGCGGAGTCGGTGGTGTTGACCGACTGTCCGCCAGGGCCCGACGAACGGAAGACGTCGACACGGATGTCGTTCTCGGGGATGTCGACCTCGGTCGCCTCCTCCATGAGAGGGATGACCTCGACCGCGGCGAACGACGTCTGACGCTTGTCGGCAGAGCCGAACGGGCTGATGCGCGCGAGGCGGTGCGTTCCGGCCTCGACGGACACCGTGCCGAACGCATAGGGCGCGTCGATCTCGAACGTCGCCGACTTGATGCCGGCCCCCTCGGCGTACGAGGTGTCGAGCACCTTCACGGGGTACTTGTGACGCTCGGCCCAGCGCAGGTACATGCGCATCAGCATCTCGGCGAAGTCGGTGGCATCGTCGCCGCCGGCACCCGAGCGGATCGTGACGATGGCGGAACGCTCGTCGTACTCGCCGTCCATCAGCGTCTGGACCTCGAGCTGGTTGATGATCTCGGTGAGCGCGGTGAGCTCGGCGCGAGCCTCGACGGCGGATTCCTCATCGCCCATCTCGTTCGCGAGCCCGACCAGCACTTCGAGGTCGTCGAGTCGACGACCGATGCCCTCGACCCTGGCGAGCGCCGACTGCCGGTGGCTCAGCGCGCTGGTCACCTTCTGGGCGCGTTCGGGGTCGTCCCAGAGGTCCGGCACGCCGGCTTCCTCGCTGAGGCGCGCGATGTCGGAGCGGAGGGTCTCGACATCGATGACCTCGCGGATGTCACCGTAGGTGAGTCGCAGGGCCTGGATGTCGGCGGAGAGATCGAGTTCGAGCATGTCGCGTCCAGCCTAACGTGCCGCCTGCGCGGGCGGGGACGGCGTTCGAACGGGAGTAGCGTGAAACGGGTGAGCAGCGCATCCACGGTCCTGAGGCGGTTCGGGCCGATGGTGTACCTCCCGACCGTCCTCTTCTCGCTCGGGGAAGGCGCGGTGATCCCGCTCATCCCGGTGATCGCGGCGCGGATGGGCGCCGACATCGCGTTCGCCGCGCTCGTGGCCTCCGCTCTCGTGGTCGGCCAGCTCTGCGGAAACCTCCCCGCAGGCTGGGCTGTGGGCCGCATCGGCGAACGCTTCACGATGGTGATCGCGGGCGTGATCGCGATCAGTGCCGGCGTGGGCATGGTCTTCGCCCCCACGCTCGGCGTGCTCGCGGCATCCGTCTTCCTCCTGGGCTTCTGCGCGGCCGCCTTCGGTCTGGCACGTCATGCCTTCATGACGACGAGGGTGCCGATCGCCTTCCGCGCGCGGGCCCTCTCGCTGCTCGGCGGCAGCTTCCGCCTCGGGATCTTCATCGGACCGTTCGTCGCTGCGGGTCTGCTGCAGCTGTTCGGTTCGGAGACGGCAGCGATCTGGTTCTTCCTGGGCTGCCTCGTCGTGATGGTGCTGCTCGTGCTTCTCGGCCCCGATCCTGAGAAGACGATCGCGCCGACGACTGCGGTGCGCACCGCTGCGCTTGCGGATGATTCGGGCGAGCCTGTCACGGGTTCGATTCCCACGGCGGCGCGCGCGGGCATCTTCCGCACCATGTGGCAGCAGCGCAGCGTACTCGGCCGACTGGGACTCGCCGCCGCGTCGCTGTCGGCCGTGCGGTCTGCACGGCAGGTCGTGCTGCCGCTGTGGGGGTTGTCGCTCGGCCTCGACGCCTCGACGATCGCGCTGGTGGTCGGAATCTCGGGTGCGATCGACTTCGCGCTGTTCTATGCGAGCGGCCAGGTGATGGACCGTTTCGGACGGCTCTGGGCGGCGATGCCGGCGATGGTGCTGATGGGAGCGGGATTCCTCGCGCTCTCGTTCACACATGATCTGGATGCGGCCGTGCTGTGGTTCGGCATGTTCGCCGCCGTGCTCGGGGTCGGCAACGGGCTCTCGAGCGGCATTCTGCTGACGCTGGGCGCCGACGTCGCCCCGAAGAGCGAGCCTGCCGCGTTCCTCGGCTCGTGGCGCACGCTGACGGATGCCGGAGGAGCCGTCGCTCCCCTGCTGGTCTCGGCGATCGTCGCGATCGCGTCCCTGCCGATCGCGGCGGCGGCCATGGGCGTGATCGGTCTGGTCGGCGCGGGCGGGTTCATCCGCTGGATCCCCCGGTTCGTGCCCCGCACGAGAGAGGAGCCTTCATGACCGGTGGCCTCGGCGCCGATGTGCGTCTCCTGGTTCTGGGCGCCGCGGTGTCCTCCGAGCGCGAGCGCGCTGCCCAGGTCGACTTCGCGAGCTTCTTTCCCGACGACCACGGCCCCGTCTCCCGTGACGACGGTCCACGCCACGCCACGGCATCCGCGCTCGTGTTCGATCCGACACTCACTCGAACCCTGCTCGTGTTCCACGCCAAGGGGCAGTTCTGGGTGCAACCTGGAGGACATCTCGAGGCGGGCGACCTGTCGATTGCGGATGCCGCGCTCCGTGAGCTGCGTGAAGAGACCGGAGTGGTCGTCTCGGGCCTCGCCGAGCCTCTCGTGTACGACCTCGACCACCACGCGCTCTCCTCGGCCTTCGGACGCTGCGCCTCGCACCTCGATATCGGGGTCGCCGTCGTCGTCTCAGATGACACGGCACTGATCGTGAGCGACGAGTCGGAGGACGTGCGCTGGTGGCCGATCGACGCGCTGCCCGTGCAGGTACCGGATGGATTCCCACGGCGGGTGCGTCGACTGCGGGATCGTCTGATGAACTGACGACCTCGCGAAGGACCGGTGTCCTGAAGGAGCGGTGTCGTGAAGGAACGGTGTCGCGATGGGCCGGTGTCGCGAAGGGCCGATGTCGCGACGGGCCGGTCCGTCCCGATCAACGCAGAGCCGTGCGGCTCGTCGCCGTCGCCTCCAGTCGCACTCCGTCCGGAACGAACAGCGACGCGAGCGGCGGACTCCACATGGTGGCGACGGTCACCCGCGAGGAGCGGCCGTCGGGGCTCGACGCCGATTCCAGAGTCACCGCCGCCGGGAGTGCTGCGAGCAGCGCCTCGACCTGATCTCTGACGCCCTGATCGGTGAGATCCGCGTGTGCAGCCTCGCCGTCGAGCGCCAGGGTGAATCCGTCCGCTCCGGCGAGCGCTGCCGCGTCGGCGATCGCATCGAGTCTCTTCTGCGAGATGTACAGGTCCGTCGCGCACACGCTCACGAAGATGAGGGCGACTGCGAGCAGCGCATAGCCGAGGGTCAGGAGCAGCACGCTTCCGTCGTCGCCCGCCTGCTTCACCCGTCCCCCCACAGACGGGACATCTTCTGCACCGCCGCCCCCTCGACATCGATCGATGCAGCCTCGTCCACTCCGAAGATCGTCGGCACGAGGGGCAGGGACACCGACGTCGCGACCGTCACGGTCACGGTCGCGCCCGCCGACGGACATGCCACCTCGATGGGTGCGCAGGTCACCGACACCTCGATGGATTCCGCATCGAGGCCGTACTGATCGGAGATGCTCGCGATCACCTGCTCGCTCCGCATGGCTGCCGTCCCGGCATCAGGCGCGAGGGCGATCGCCCGTGCCGTGTGCCGTGCGGCGGCCTCGACACCCAGCGTCTGCTCCTGGACAGCCCCCAGCGCGATGATCAGATACACGAGCGGCACGAGCAGAATGACGCCGACGGCGATGAACTCGAGGGCGGCCGAGCCGTCGTCATCCGTCATCGAACGACTCCTCCGGTGCATGCGCCTGCACCTCCAGTGCGAGCGGCACACCGAGGAGACCGATCACGGGAAGTGTGGTGCGGATGCGAACCTCGATCGTCGGCTGAGCGAGTGACATCGAACGGACGACAGTCACATCCTCGGCGTAGGTTTCGCCGACCGCGCGGGTGATGACCTCCCGTGCACGCTCGGCTCCCTGCTCTGTGCTCGTGTCCGCCAGAGCGGCGTGATAGGCCCCGTCGACCGCCGCGTCGTGCACGACGTTGCGGACGTAGACGGCGAGCGCGAGTTGCATCACGGCAAGGGTGAGCAGGGTGAGCAGCGTTCCCGCGAGCACGAACTCGACCGGGCTCGATCCGCGGTCGTCCGTGAAAGAGGGCCGTGATGATGTGACCGGCATCGAGATAGCCCCTCAGAGTCCCGACACACGCTGGATGGCCTGCTCGAACAGCGCACTGAGCGCAGGTCCGGCCACCGCCCAGATCAGCACCACGAGGCCTGCCGTCATCAGTGTCACCAGCACCCAGCCAGGCACGTCTCCGGATTCGTCGTCGAGGAGATTCTTGGCGGGAGCATGAGAGAGGCAGGTCGCGAAGCGCGCCCTGTGAGGTCGAGGAGTGTTCATGTCGTCCTTTCTTGATCGCTCAGCCGATGCCGAGACGCAGAATGAAGAGGCCCGGATAGATGGCGAAGAGAACGGAGAGCGGAAGGATCAGGAACACGAGCGGGAGGAGCATCAGGATCTCCTTGCGTCCGGCCTGTTCGATGAGGACACGCTTGGCATCCTCGCGTGCGTCGCCGGCCTGCGCGTGCAGGACGGCCGAGAGCGGGGCACCGTGCTCGAGAGCGGCGATCACCTGGTCGATGGCGCGTGAGAGCCCTGGAAGCTGCAGCCGCACGGCCATCTCGGTGAGGGCGTCGGCGAGCGGCGAACCTGTGCCCACGGCGAGAACCACACGGCGGAACTCGCCGGTGAGCTCTCCGGATCCGACCGCGGCCACCCGGCGCAGGGAGTCGAGGAACCCCTCCCCTGCCGACAGACACAGTGCGAGGAACTCGAGGGTCGTCGGCAGTTCGTCGGTCAGTCGAGCTCGACGAGACGAGACTCGCGCCGTGAGCTGCATGTCGTACCCGAATCCCCCGGCGGCTCCCAGAATGCCGGGCAGCAGCGCGATCGGCGGACTCATGCGGCCCGCGAGGGCGAGGCCGATGACGGCGATCGCACCGGTCACGACGCCTGCCAGCACCCAGCCGAGCTGACGCCCGCGGAAGGCGCCCTGTTCCAGGGGGAGCCCGGCCTGCTCGATCCTGCGACGCAGAGTTTCTCCACCGCCGAGAAGGCGCTCGAAGATCGCCCGCGATCGCAGCCACACCGTCCGGTCGCCCGCCGAGAGCACTCCGACTCGCGGGAGTGCGCCGTCAGGCAGGTCGTCATCAGAGACCACGTCTCGCACGTACGAGGCGATCCGCTGTGAGAGGGGCGATGCTGACCAGTGCGGCATGGCGGCGAGGAGGCAGAGCACGCCCGACCCGAGCGCGACGCCGCCGAGAATCGCGATCGCGACCGCGGAGACCGGTTTCACCCGAACCACCTCCCCGGCTCGGGCAGACGACCGATGTGGATCATGATGCGGTACGCGGTCACCGACACGGCAGCACCGAGGAAGATCACCAGCATCCCCTCCGCGGTGCCGTAGGCGGCAGCACCCTCGGGGCGCAGCACGAGCAGACAGAGGATCACCCAGGGCGCCACGGCGCCGAGCACGGCCGCGCCGCGGATCCATGACTGCCGGGCCTCGACCTCGCCGCGCAGCACAGCGTCTGCGCGAACCGACGACGACAGCGCGCGCAGCACGCCGGTGAGCTCGGTTCCCCCGACCTGTCTTGCCATGCGCAGCGTCTCGATGATCCGGTCGGCGATGGGATCGGCCAGCGCGGACTTCAGTCGATCGAGGCTCGTCTCGAATCGACCGGTGGCGCGCAGATCCCTGGCGAACACGATGAAGGCGGGCCGGATCATCGACGGCGACGACTCGGCCAGGCTCGCGACGGCATCAGGCAGCGACAGCCCCACGCGGATGGAGGCGATCAGGAGATCGCAGACGTCGGGCCAGAGTTGTCGCCGCTGTTTGCGCAGCCGCATCCGCCGCGATCGTGCGAACACGATCGGTGCCACCGCTGCAGCCGCGCCTGCCAACCCGGCCAGGAGGGGAATCGCCGTGAGAAGCCAGACGAGGGACGCTGCGGCGAGCGCGACCGTCGCCATCACCGACAGAAGTGTGCGCGGGCTGACGGCGGCGAGACCACCCTCTTCGAGCAACCGAGAGAGATGGCCGCGGCGTCTGACCTTCTCTTCCTCCGGACGTGGAGGCCACAGCCATGGCGACGTGCACAACAGCACGCCGGCGGCGAGCATCGCTCCGAGCAGCACCGTCATGGGGTGCCTCCGACCCTCATCAGCTTGCCGCGTCGCCATGCCGTCCCGGCAGCGACGGCGGGCCCGCCACGGGTGTAAACCTCTCTCGCGACGATCCGACCGTCGATCACCTCGCCGGTGGGCGCGATGACCTCCTCCACCCGTCGGACCCCGTCGTCGCCGCGTACGCAGTGCACGACCAGATCGACGGCTCCCGCGAGTGCAGGCACGATGAACGATCGGTCGATGTTCCGTCCGGCGAGGAGCGGCAGCAGTGTGAGCTTGTCGAGCGCCTCGGCGGCGGAGTTCGCGTGCACGGTCGCTGCTCCTGGCACACCGGTGTTCAGTGCGAGGACGAGGTCGAGCGCCTCCGCGTCCCTGACCTCGCCCACCACCAGGCGGTCGGGCCGCATCCTCAGCGCCTCTTTCACAAGTCTGCGCAGCGTGATCTCGCCCGTTCCCTCGAGGCTCGCCTGACGGCCCTGCAAGGAGACGACATCGGGCCCCTGCACGGCGAGCTCGAATGTCTCCTCGACGGTGATGATCCGCTGATGGTCGGAGCACGAGGCGAGCAGCGCACCGAGGAACGTGGTCTTGCCCGCATGGGTGGCGCCCGACACGATGACACTCTTGCCCGCACGCATCGCCTCGCGCAGCAGGTCGCCGAGCTCTGCGGTCAGAGCCTCGTTCTCGACCAGCGCGTCGAGGGTGCGAAAGCGCGGCAGGAACTTGCGGATGTTGACCGACCACGATCCGCGGACGACATCTGCGATCGCGACATGCAGACGGGATCCGTCGGGAAGAGACGCATCCACGAACGGCTGGCTGATGTCGACGCGGCGCCCGGTCGACTGCAGCATCCGTTCGACGAGCTCGCGCAGGGCCGCGTCGGTGAGACGCAGCTCGATGCGTTCGGCGATTCCGCCGCGGGCGATGTGGATGCTCTCGGGACCGTTGAGCCAGATCTCCTCGATCTCCGGGTCGTCGAGAAAGGGCTGCAGCGCTCCGAACCCGCTCACCGAGGCGAGCACGTCGCGCACGCACGCGGCTTCGTCGTCGATCATCGCCGCGCCCCGTGCGAGCGCCAGATCGTTGAACCTGCGGACCTCCGCCAGCGCGATGGCGCGCGCCGCCGCGGGATCGGATGTCGGATCCGTGCCCTCAGAGCGGAGTCGCTGCCGCACGCGCTCGGCGACGAGGACGGGAGGCGGGATCACCCGAGCATCCTCGCAAGGATCGAGCGCCGCCCGTCGGAGTTATCCACAGCGACAGCGCTCGGGCTGCGGGCGGATCCCCAGCATCGACGGATCCCCCGATCAGTAGACTTATCTCACCGCGCGGGAGTGGTGGAATTGGCAGACACGCAGGATTTAGGTTCCTGTGCCCTAGGGCGTGTGGGTTCAAGTCCCACCTTCCGCACCGATCTGTCGTGTTCCCCGCGACAGGTGTCTGTACCGCCGCACACATCACTACGACGGGAAATCCATGCATCACGCCGCTCTCATCCCTTGGCTCGACCCCGCCACCATCATCGGATCGGCCGGGCCGTGGGCGCTTCTCGTGGTGTGCTTCATCGTCTTCGCCGAGACGGGCCTGCTGGTCGGGTTCCTGCTTCCGGGCGACACGCTGCTCGTGATCTCGGGCCTGCTGTCGCACCCGCTCGCGGGTTCGGAGCACGGAGTCTTCGGCATCAACGTGTGGATCGTCGCACTGCTCATCGGCCTGTCGGCGTTCGTCGGCGGTGAGGTCGGCTATCTGATCGGCCACAAGGGCGGACCGGCAGTCTTCGAACGCAAGGAATCAGGGCTCTTCAGCAAGAAGAACGTCGAGCGGACGAACGCCTTCTTCGAGCGCTTCGGCGGCATCACGGTCATCCTCGCCCGTTTCGTGCCGATCGTGCGCACCTTCGCCCCGGTCGCGGCCGGTGTGGGCCACATGCCGTGGCGCCGCTACACGCTGTACAACCTGATCGGCGCCATCCTCTGGGGCTTCGGTCTGACGATGTTCGGCTACGCCATCGGGTTCATCCCGCCGGTCGCGCACTTCGTCGAGAGCTACATCGACCTGATCCTCCTCGCTGCCGTCGGTGGCACCGCGCTGATCACCGTCTGGCACTACTTCTCGGAGCGCCACAAGGCCAAGAAGGAGGCTGCGGCCGGCGAGGGTGAGACCGACGCCGCCGAGGCCGAAGAGCTCGCGCTCGACCCCGAGGTCTTCGACCGCGCTCCCGACTTCGACGGCGACGGCAAGCACTGATCCCGAACGACTGAGAGAGGCGGGCTGAGGACTCAGCCCGCCTTCTTCTTGGTCGGGCTCTTCTTGGTGCTTTCCTTCTTATCTGACGACTCCGAGCGCGCGGCCTTCGTGCGAGCGACGCTGGCGCGCAGCGCCTCCATCAGGTCGATGACCTCGCCGCTCTTCGAGTCGTCCTCGGCCTCGCCGAAGGTCTCCGAGACGTCGAACGTGTCGCCCGCCTCGATCTTCGCGTCGATCAGAGCGCGCAGCTCCTTCTGATACTCGTCGACGAACGACTCGGGGTCGAAGTCGGCCGAGTAGCTGTCGACGAGTGAAGCCGAGAGCTCGAGTTCCTTCTTAGAGATCCGCACATCCTCATCCAGAGCCGGGAACGCCGCCTCGCGCACCTCATCGGCCCACAGCAGCGTCTGCAGCACCAGCACCTTGCCCCGCACGCGGAGCGCAGCGAGGCGGGTCTTCTGACGGAGCGTGAACCGCACGATCGCGGTGCGGTCGGTCTGCTCGAGCGTCCTGCGCAGAAGCACGTAGGCCTTGGGCGACTTCGAGTCGGGCTCGAGGTAATACGGCTTGTCGAGGGTGAGCAGGTCGACCTGGTCGGAGGGCACGAACTCGACGACGTCGATCTCTCGGCTCTTCTCGGCCGGGAGCGCCGCCAGGTCTTCCTTGGTGAGAACCACCGTCTGCCCCTCGTCGACGTAGGCGCGATCGATGTCGGCGTAGGCCACGGTCTCGCCGCACACCTCGCACGTGCGCTGATACCGGATGCGTCCGCCGTCCTTCTCGTGCACCTGATGCAGCGGCACGTCGTGGTCTTCAGTCGCGGAATACACCTTGACCGGCACGTTCACGAGGCCGAAGGTCAGCGCGCCCTTCCAGATCGTTCTCATGCCCCCAGTGAACACCAGCCGCCCCGGTGGGGGCCAGTACCTTGACTACGCTGGCGCTATGGCTCCGGAGGCGCAGAACGTGCAGATCGACGGTCGTCGACTGCGCATCACGAACCTCGACAAGGTCGTCTACCCCGAGACCGGCACCACGAAGGGCGAGATCATCGCCTACTACACGGCGATCGCGCCCCACATCCTGCCGCTGCTCGACGGACGCCCGGTCACCCGCAAGCGCTGGGTCGAGGGAGTCGGAACCGCCGATGCTCCCGCCGACGCGTTCTTCACGAAGCAGCTCGAACCCGGCGCTCCGAGCTGGATACCCCGACAGGAGATCCAGCACTCCGACGGCCCCAAGGCCTACCCCCTCGTCGAGGACGTGCCGACCCTGGTCTGGCTCGCTCAGGTCGCGGCGATCGAGCTCCATGTTCCTCAGTGGCGCTTCGACACGGATGGCCTGCCCGGCACACCCGATCGTCTCGTGCTCGACCTCGACCCTGGCCCCGGAGTCGGGCTCGCGCAGTGCGCCGAGGTCGCCCGCATCGCCCGCGCCCTGCTGACTGACATCGGTCTCGTGCCGGTGCCCGTCACGAGCGGCAGCAAGGGCATCCACCTGTACGCGGCGCTGCCGGGTCAGCAGACCAGCGACGAGATCTCGTCGGTCGTCAAGGAGATCGCCCGGCTCATCGAGACCGAGCATCCGGATCTCGCCACGAGCACCATGGCCAAGGCCGCACGCGGGGGCAAGGTCTTCCTCGACTGGAGCCAGAACAACGGCAAGAAGACCACGATCTCGCCGTACTCCCTGCGAGGACGAGCGCAGCCGTGGGTGGCAGCGCCTCGCACCTGGGAGGAGCTCGACGATCCCGATCTGGCGCAGCTCGACTTCGCGAGCGTGCTCGAGCGGGCGGAATCGGGGCTGGATCCACTCGCACCTCTTCGCACCGAGCATCCCCCCGAGCGCCCGCGCCGGGTCGAGGCGAAGTCAGAGCAGGTGCCCGCAGATACGACAGCCACACGACCGGCTTTCCCGCGTCACCGACCGCGAATAACCGGGGCAGCGAGCGCGTCCGCACCAGGGTCCCCTGCATCCGTCTCCCCCATGCTCGCCGAGAACGGCACACCGGCCATCGCGCGCGGCCTCAGCTCGCCCTCGTGGGTCGAGGTCAAATGGGACGGCATCCGCGCGATCGGCACCTGGGCCGACGGCCGGATGCTGCTGCACGCCCGCAGCGGCACAGACATCACAGCCCGGTACCCCGAGCTGACGGCCGACGGCGCGCCCTTCCTGCCGGTGGCCGACGCGATCATCGACGGCGAGATCGTGGCGTTCGACGCGCACGGCAGGCCGAGCTTCTCGATGCTGCAGAACCGCATGCACCTGACTCGACCGCGCGAGATCGAGCGCGAGGTCGTGCGCACCCCGATCGTCTACATGGTCTTCGATCTGCTGCACCTCGACGGCCACGACCTCAGCTCGATGCCGCTCTCGCAGCGACGCACCCTGCTCGAGGACGTCATCTCCGACCTCGACGCGCCCGTGCAGGTGCCGCCCGTGTTCGACGACCTCGATGCGGCTCTCGCTGCGAGCGACGAGTTCGGCCTCGAAGGTGTCGTCGTCAAGGATCCGGCGTCCCGCTATCGTCCTGGTCAGCGCTCGCCTTCGTGGCTCAAGCTCAAGCACACGCGGATGCAGGAGGTCGTGATCGTCGGCATCCGTCCGGGCAAGGGCGACCGCGAGGGGACGTTCGGCTCACTGCTGCTCGCGGTACCCGACGAAGGTCGGCTGAGGTACGTCGGTCGCGTGGGCACGGGCTTCACCGACCGGATGCTGCGCGACCTGCTCGCTCGCCTCGCGACACTGCGCGTCGAGTCGGCGCCGCTCGACGGCGTCCCGGCTCTCGATGCCTCGGACGCTCTGTGGGTCGAGCCGGAGCTCGTGGGCGAAGTCGAGTTCGCGAACTGGACGCCCGACGGAGTGCTCCGGCATTCGCGTTGGCGAGGGCTGCGCCCCGACAAGACACCCGCAGAGGTCGTCGTCGAGGCCTGACGCCTCAGGCGTGATGCGGCTCGCAATCCGACTGCTCGGCCGGCTCGATCTGGAAGGTCGAATGCGCGACATCGAAGTGGTGCGCCAGGCACGACTGCAGATCACTGAGCAGCTTCGTCGAGCGTCCGTCGGCCAGCAGCGCGGGGTCCACGCTGACATGTGCGCTGAACACGGGCGCCCCGCGCGTGAGCTGCCAGACATGCACGTCGTGCACTCCGATCACGCCGTCGTAGTCGAGCAGATGCTGGCGGATCTCGCTGACCGCGGTGCCCTTCGGGGCCGATTCGGAGAGCACCGAGAACACCTCGCGAAGAAGCGAGATCGCCCGGGGGATGATCAGCACCGCGATCATCAGTGAGGCGATCGCATCCGCGGGCATCCATCCGGTGGTCACGATCACGATCGCGGCGATGATCACCATCGCCGACCCGATCAGGTCGCCCATCACCTCGAGGTAGGCTCCGCGGACATTGATGCTGGTGCGCTGTGCTCGGCTGAGCAGCCACATCGAGATCGCGTTCGCGACGAGGCCCACGACCGCGACGACCAGCATCAGCCCGCCCACGACCTCGGTCTCGCCCGGGTTCAGCAGCCGTCCCACCGCTTCGAATGCGACCCAGCCTGCAAGCAGGATCAGGATGATCGCGTTGATCAGCGCTCCGAACACCTCGGCTCGCTGATATCCGAAAGTGCGTCGGTCATCCGCCGGACGCGCGGCGACGGCGGCGGCGATGAGCGCGATCACGAGAGCCGACGCATCCGTGAACATGTGGGCGGCGTCGGCCAGCAGCGCGAGCGAACCGGTGAAGATCGCACCCACGACCTGCACGACCATGATGGTCGCGGTCAGGGTCAGCGAGATCGCCAGCAGGCGGCGATGGCTGGCCGAGCGGATGCCGCCGGCGGCGGGCGCATGATCGTGCATGTCTCCAGGCTAGACCGGCTCTCACGCGCGTCGGCGGGGATCCACCCAGTCGGGAATGGTGATGATTCTCAGTAGTCGATTCGTCAGCGGGACCGGGAGTACTCGAGCACGACGCAGCCGTTGTCGAACGAGCGCACCTGATCGAGTGCGAACCGCGTCGGGGAGAACGGGTGGCGCGCCATCGGGATGCCGGTGCCGGCGATCACCGGGTACTTCTTGACGATCAGCCGGTCGATCTCATCGAGGAGGACCCCCGCGAGCGACGCACCGCCCGCGAGATAGATGCCGAGCCCGTCCTCCGCCTTGAGCTGCCGAACCCGCGCGACGGGATCGGTGCTCACGACCTCGACATTGGCTTCGCCCGGATCGTCGAGCGAGCGGCTGAACACGACCGTGCGCAGGTGCGCATAGGGATCGGTGATGCCGACCTCCTGCGCGGGCTCGTAGGTGCGTCGTCCCATGACGACCGTGTCGAACCGGGTCAGCGGTTCGTCTTCGCCTCCGCCGGCCGCGCGGACGTGAGCCGGCTGGATGTCGGCGAACTCCGTGCCCAGGACTTCGGCGAAGGCAGGGGTCACCGGGTAGAAATCGACCTCATCGTCGGGGCCTGCGATGAACCCGTCGAGGGTCACTCCGATGTAGTAGGTGAGATCTCTCATGCCGACCACCATAACCACTACGCGTGAAGTACGTCAAGCGTAGTGGTTACGTTCGGCTCAGAGATCAGCGAGCAGAGGCAGCAGCTCGACGAAAGCGCGGGCGCGGTGCGACTGCGCCTGCTTCTCCTCCGCGCTGAGATCCCCGACCGTGCGCTCGGCCCCCGCGGCCTGGCCGTCGGGGATGAAGATCGGGTCGTATCCGAAGCCGCCCCCGCCCGATGCCTCGGTCGCGAGACGACCAGGCCAGTTGCCCACGACCACGTGCTCGCGCCCATCCGGCGTGACGAGTGCGATCGTCGAGTTGAAGTGAGCGACGCGATGCGGGTCGGCGATGTCATGCAGCTGGTCGAGTAGCAGTTCGAGGTTGGCCGCGGCGTCCTTCTTCTGCCCCGCCCAATAGGCCGAGAACACCCCGGGCGATCCACCGAGCACATCGACGCAGATGCCCGAGTCGTCCGCGAGGGCCGCGAGACCCGTGTGCCGCGCAGCGGCGCGCGCCTTGATGAGCGCGTTCTCGGCGAACGTGACGCCGTCCTCGACCGGCTCCGGACCGTCATACGCGATGATCTCGAGATCAGGGCGCGCAGACGCCACGATCTGCTGGAACTCCGCGACCTTGTGCGGATTGTGAGTGGCCAGGACGACCCTCATCAGCCCGCGAGAGCCTTCAGCTGGTGGTCCTTCAGGTCGGCGCAGCCCGCGACGCCCAGATCGAGCAGGGCGTCGAGCTCGCGCTTGTCGAACGGCGCCCCCTCTGCCGTGCCTTGCACCTCGACGAAGAGCCCACGACCGGTGACGACGATGTTCATGTCGGTCTCGGCGCGGACGTCCTCGACGTATGCGAGATCGAGCATGGGCTCGCCGTCGATGATGCCGACCGAGATCGCCGCCACTGAATCGAGCAGCGGCGTCGCGTTCTTGCCGATGAACTTCTTCTCCCGGCCCCACTCGATCGCGTCTGCCAGCGCGACGTATGCTCCGGTGATCGCGGCCGTGCGCGTCCCTCCGTCAGCCTGCAGCACGTCGCAGTCGATGACGATCGTGTTCTCGCCGAGAGCCTTGGTGTCGACAACGGCGCGAAGCGCGCGACCGATCAGTCGGGAGATCTCGTGCGTGCGTCCGCCGATGCGGCCCTTGACGCTCTCACGGTCGTTGCGGCTGTTCGTCGCGCGAGGAAGCATCGAGTACTCGGCCGTGACCCACCCCTTGCCCTTGCCGGTGAGCCAGCGAGGAACGCCGTTCGTGAACGACGCCGTGCACAGCACCTTGGTTCCGCCGAAGCTGATCAGGGCCGATCCCTCGGCGTGGCTGCTCCATCCGCGCTCGATCGTGATCTCGCGGAGCTGGTCGGTGGAACGGCCGTCGGCGCGGACGATGCTGGTCATGGGTTTCCTTCGGGTGGAGGTGGATGAAGCGGGTGCTGCGGGAGAGCTACGACCCGGAGGCCGTCGCGGGGAGGGTGATGACGCCGGTCTGCACGAGCTGGACGTCGCGCACCTCCCGGCCCATCAGACGGTTGGCGAGGGCGGTGAACTCGGTCGTCGAGTCGCCGGTCGCCTCGTAGACGTACGACGCCGTGGCGTCGGGAGAGGCGAGAAGGTCGCCCCGCACGAGCTGACGGTACACATCACCGGCGGTCTCGTCGTCACTGGACACGAGCGTGACCCCCTCCCCCATCACGTAGCTGATCGCACCGCGGAGGAACGGGTAGTGCGTGCACCCGAGCACCAGCGTGTCGACGTCGGCATCCCGAAGCGGTGCGAGGTACTCCTCGGCGGTCGCGAGCACCTCCGGCGTTCCGGTGATGCCCCCTTCGACGAACTCCACGAAACGAGGGCACGCGGCGGTGAACACCTCGAGGCGCTCGTTCACCTCGAGCATGTCCTGGTAGGCACGCGACCCGATCGTGCCGACAGTGCCGATGACACCGACGCGGCCGTTGCGCGTCGTCGAGACGGCTCGGCGCACCGCCGGACCGATCACCTCGACGACAGGGATGTCATACCGCTCCCTGGCATCGCGGAGCATGGCTGAGGACGCGGTGTTGCACGCGATCACGAGCATCTTGACGCCCTGCTCGACCAGTGTGTCGAGGACTTCGAGGCCGTACCGCCGCACGTCCGCGATGGGCTTCGGACCGTACGGGGAGTGTGCCGTGTCGCCGATGTAGACGAACGATTCCCGGGGCAGCTGGGCTCGGATGGCACGTGCCACCGTGAGTCCGCCGACACCGGAGTCGAAGATTCCGATCGGGGCGTCGTTCATGACTACCCAGCCTACCTGCGCGCGAGCGCGTCATGCTCAGCAACCCGTGCGGGTGTCGTCACTAAGCTGAGCGGATGACGACGTCCACGGCGCTTCTGACCGATCGTTACGAACTCACCATGCTCGCCGCCGCGCTTCGCGACGGCACGGCATCACGACCCAGTGTGTTCGAACTGTTCTCCCGGCGATTGTCCGGAGGCCGCCGCTTCGGCGTCGTGGCCGGCACCGGCCGCCTGCTCACGCTGCTGCGCGAGTTCCGCTTCGGAGACGACGAGCTGCGCTTCCTGCGCGACAACGACGTCGTGGATGCCGAGTCGCTCACCTATCTCGAGAACTACCGCTTCACCGGCTCGATCCGGGGCTACCGCGAGGGCGAGCTGTACTTCCCCGGGTCTCCGATCCTGACGGTCGAGGGCAGCTTCGCCGACGCCGTCGTGCTCGAGACGCTGGCTCTCAGCGTCCTCAACCACGATTCGGCCGTCGCCACTGCAGCATCACGCATGAGCATCGCCGCCGGCGAGCGACCACTCGCCGAGATGGGATCACGCCGCGCGGCAGAGCAGTCGGCGGTCGCGGCGGCCCGCGCCGCATACATCGCCGGCTTCCGCGCGACGAGCAACCTCGAGGCCGGACGTCGCTGGGGAATCCCGACGATGGGCACCGCCGCGCACTCGTGGACCCTGCTGCACGAGACCGAGGAAGAGGCCTTCCGCTCGCAGATCGACAGCCTCGGCACCGATACGACCCTGCTCGTCGACACCTACGACATCCGCACGGGCGTCGAGACGGCCATCCGCGTGGCCGGCACCGGCCTCGGCGGTGTGCGGATCGACTCGGGCGACCTGCCGATCGTCGCCGCAGAGGTGCGGGCACAGCTCGACGAGCTCGGTGCGACGGGCACGCGCATCACGGTCACGAGCGATCTCGACGAGTATGCGATCGCCGCGCTGGCGGCGTCACCGGTCGACGCGTACGGTGTGGGCACCTCAGTGGTCACGGGCTCCGGATACCCCACGGCGAGCATGGTCTACAAGCTCGTGGCTCGCCAGGATCCGAGCGGAGCGTGGATCGGAGTGGCCAAGGCCTCGACCGACAAGGCATCCCACGGCGGGCGCAAGGCCGCATTCCGCACTCTCGTCGACGGCGTCGCCGAGGCTGAGACGGTCGTCGTCTCAGCCGGCTTCGAAGAGCTCGACACCCCGGCGGAGCATGCGGACGGGCGGGCGCTGCAGACGACCTTCGTCGAGGGCGGAGAGATCGACACGGCGTTCGAAGGTGCCGAAGGCACCGCTTCCGCTCGGGCACATCACCTTCGGGTGCGGGAGGAGCTTCCTGTGCGGGCGCTCGCGCTCAGCAAGTCCGACCCGGCGATCCCCACCGTCTTCGTCGACGCGAGCTGACTGCCGGCGAGTCGGCGCAGACTCAGCCGACCATCGTCTCGTAGATCTCCTTGCACGTGGGGCAGATCGGGAACTTCTCGGGGTCGCGACCCGGCGTCCACTTCTTGCCGCACAGTGCGCGCACCGGCTTGCCGGTGATCGCCGATTCGAGGATCTTGTCCTTCTTGACGTAGTGCGAGAAGCGCTCGTGATCGCCCGGCTCGAGGTTCTCCTCGCGGAGGAGTTCTTCCAGTTCGCGATCAAGCGTTGCCACGCCGCCCTGATCGGGGCTGTCCAGCGGAGTACTCATGCCGAGAGTCTAGCCGCGCACGCGCCCCGTGGGGCGGCTGTCACGCGGTCTCGACGAACTCCATCAGCCGCTCGCCCTCATGCTCGAAGATGCGCCCGCCCACACCGACGCCGATCGCGAAGACCGCGATGCCGGTCGCGAGTCCCGCCCAGAACGTCGCGGGAGCGAACTGCGACCCCTCGAGCATCGTGAGCACGAGCAGCCAGATGGTCGGCACGCTCACCACGATCGCGCCGAGGAACGCCGCGGCGGGGCCGTATGCACCGCGCGACGTCGGCCGCTGCGGCTGCTGGAACGGGCTGTCGCCCGGACGCGACACGGCGTAGGGAGCGATCACCGAGACGATGCTCGAGAATCCGAGTGCCGACAGCAGGAGGCTGGCCCCGAGGCCGGTGAGCGGAAGGAGCAGACGCCAGTCGTCGATCCACAGCAGCGTGAGGGGAACGGCGATGGCGAGCACGGGAACAGCCACGAGTATGACCGGGACGAGTCGTCCGAGACGATCGGGGATGCCGCGGACGCCGCTGGCCACGTGCGTCCACAACGCCGTGGAATCGTAGGCGACGTCGTTGTGCGGGAGCCACCCGAAGAACAGGGCCATCACCGGGACCGGAACGAGCGCAGCGATCTCGAGCGGCACTCCGGCGACGAGGAGAGGCAGCACGGTGAGCACGCCCGCGACGGGGACGACGATGAGGTTCATGATGTACCTGCGGTCGCGCAGCCAGTAGACCAGGCTGCGCGAGGCGATCGCACCGAAGGCGTTCGACGGGAGCAGGCCGAACCAGCCGAGGCCCGAGCGCTCCCGCAGGGTCACGGGCCGCTCTGTGGTGGTGAGCAGTCTGCGCACCAGCCACGACCACGCCACGCAGAGCACCAGGATGGTGACGAGGGCCACGATGCCGCTGATCCAGTTTCCGGCGACATCGTTTGTCGCGAAGGAGAAGAGGAACCGCGACGACGCCGCCAACGGGGTGAACCCGATCGTCGCCGTCAGCGACGCGACCGCCGCAGGAACCTGCCCGTCCCACTTGAGCGAGGCGAGGAACACGGCGACGGGGAACGCGATCACGATCACGGCCAGTGCGAAGAGCGCGGTGAGCTCGCGCGACCGACGCTCCGGCAGCAGCAGCGCGTTGACCGCCATGCCGATGCGCGCCGAGAGGATCGTCGACAACAGGCTGACGACGCTCATCAGCACCGCGACGAACCAGGGTGCGCCGAGCCTGATCGCCACGATGCACACGCTGATGTTCACTGCGATCAGGGCAAGGCTCGGGACGCTGACGAACGAGGCGAGGGTGAGGATCCAGGGCATCTGCCGCTCATCGACCCCGAACACCGCGAAACGCCGGGGATCGAGCTGGTCGACGGCACCCACGAGGATCGGCCCGACCAGGAACCCGAGGAGCAGAGCGGCGCTGCCGAGCACGATGACCGTGCGCGCGACAGCGACAGGGGCGTCGTCGAGGCTGAGGACCGCAGCGCAGACCACAGCCGTCAGAACCACCACGACAGCGAGCATGACCAGGGTGCGGACCCGACGTTCGCCGCGAAGCGATCCGATCAGGAGCGCCGCCCTCAGTCGGAGAACGTGTGCAGCCACTCGAGCCCCTCCACCTCTCCGATGCCACCGGAGAGTTCGACGAACCGCGCTTCGAGCGTCTGCCCTGCGCGGACCTCATCGATCGTGCCTTCGGCGAGCACCTCTCCCCCGACGATGATCGCCACGCGCGAGCAGACGCGCTCGACGAGGTCCATGCCGTGGCTCGAGAGGACCACCGTTCCACCGTGCGAGACATAGGCCCGCAGGATGTCCAGGATCACCGCGGAGGACACCGGGTCGACGGCCTCGAAGGGCTCGTCGAGCACCAGGACGCGCGGCGAGTGGATCATCGCACCCGCGAGCATGATCTTCTTCGTCATGCCGGCCGAGTAGTCGGAGACGACGCGGTTCAGCGCCTCTCCGAGGTCGAAGGCTCGTGCGAGGTCGGCGACGCGCTTCTCGATCACCGCCGATGCGAGCCCCCGCAGCAGCCCGTAGTAATAGAGGAGCTGCCGCCCGGTGAGCCGGTCGAACGTGCGGAGGCGATCGGGCAGCACGCCCATCATGCGCTTCGCAGCGAGCGGCTTCGCCGACTGATCGATGCCGCAGATCGCGATGTCGCCCGCGTCGGCACGCAGAAGGCCCGCCACGATCGAGAGCGTCGTCGTCTTGCCCGCACCGTTGGGACCGACGATGCCGTAGAACGACCCTGCGGGCACAGTGAGATCTATGCCGTTGACCGCGGTGTGGTCGCCGAAGCTCTTCACGAGGCCGCGGATGCGGATGGCTTCGGAGCCGGATGCCTCCTCGATTCCGCCGACGGCCTCATCCGTCTCATCCGTATCGGACACGGCGTCGACGAACTCGGATGTCGCGTCCTCGTCGACGGTCGGCTCCTCAGCGGACTCGATGACCGGCTCGGCTTCCGCCGTGGCGCCTTCGACCGGTGACGTGTCGAGGGCAGGATCGGCCGACGCTTCGTCTGCGGATCGCGTGCTCGGAGTCGACTCGACGGGCGCGGACGTCGCATCGTCTTCGCTCTCGACGGCGACCGCGTCGGAGGATGCCGCCGCCTCGGTCGTCAGCGGCAGCGACGGGGTCTCGATGGGGGTCTCGATGCGCGTCTCGACAGCGGCATTCTCTTCGAGAACCTCGCCCGTCGTGTCTGACTCAGTGACGCCGAGCTCGCGTGGATCCGCGTCGGCCGTGGTCACATCAGCTCCCGTTGTGTCCACAGCGACGGCCTCGATCGCCACAGTGTTCTCAGCCTCGACTGCCGACTCCTTCGCCGCAGCCGCCTTGGCAGCGGCCGCCTTCGCTGCGGCCGCCTTCGCTGCCGCAGTCTTCGCCGCTGCTGTTCTCGCGGCGGAGGTGCGCGCCGCCGACTTCGCCGCAGCGCTCTTCTCTGAGGCCGCCTTGGCCGCGGCGGTCTTCGTGGCGGCGGTCTTCGCGGCCGACGTGTTCGACGCCCCTGAGGCAGCAGTCTTCGAGGCAGCCGTCTTCGCAGCGGGGGCCTTCGCAGCGGCGGCCTTCGCAGCGGCCCCCTTGGCCGCCACGGTCTTGGCTGCCGTCGCCGTGCTCGCTGCGGAACGTGCCGAAGCGGACTTCGCCGCAGCCGCACGAGCCGTCGTGTCGCGCGTCGAGTTCTTGGCTGCGGCCGCGCGCGCCGCAGCGGTCGTCGTCTTCTTGGATCCTGCGGATCGCGGACCGGAGCTTGCGGAGCTCCGGTCGATCTTCAACGCCGGCTCGGCGACCACCTCGACGGTCGCCGCGGCCTTGTCGGCTGCGGCCTTCGACGGAGCACGTGTGCCGGTCGTCTTCTTCGCGGGGGCCTTGCGGGCGGGAGTCTTCTTCGGGGCGGCGGGCGCGGCGTCAGCCACCTGATCGGTGCGGTCGTCGGAGGAAGAAGCAGTCACCGTCCTACGGTATCAACGGGTGCCGACTTTCTTCGGGTCACCGCAACAAATCGCCCTTCGGATCGTCAGACCGACCTCTCGTCGCCCTGATCTGGACGAATCTGAGTGTTGGGTGTGTACTGGATCACGAATTGGCAACAGCGACCTCAACCCCCGGGGCTTCCCAGGCTTGATCGCTAGCATGACTCTCGGCACGACGAAGTGTCTGGTCGGTGAACCGACCGTGAACACATACTTCCTTTAGGAGCACTCGTGACTCTTCAGACCGTCATCCTCGCAGCAGGCATGGGCTCACGCCTGGGCCGTGCTCTGCCGAAGCCGCTCACGGAGCTGAGCGACGGCCGCACGATCATGGGCCAGCAGCACGACAACATCCGCGCCGCCTTCGGATCGGACGCCCGCATCACCGCCGTCGTCGGATACCGCGCCGAGACCATCATCGAAGCATTCCCGAACGTCAACTACGTGCACAACGAGCGCTACGACGAGACCAACACCTCGAAGAGCCTGCTGCGCGCCCTCAGCGCCACGGGCAAGTCCGGCGTGCTCTGGATGAACGGCGACGTGGTCTTCGACCCGATGATCCTGGGTCGGGCGGCCGCCTACATCGAGCGCGACCAGTCGTTCGTCACCGTCAACACCTCCAAGGTCAGCGACGAAGAGGTGAAGTACACGGTCACCGCCGAGGGCTTCATCAACGAACTCTCCAAGACCGTCAAGGGCGGCCTCGGCGAGGCTGTGGGCATCAACTACATCTCGTCCGCGAACAAGAAGGCGTTCATGCGTCAGCTGCAGCGGGTCGAGGATCAGGACTACTTCGAACGCGGCCTCGAGCTGTCGATCGCGGAGGACGGACTCCTTCTCGAGCCGATGGACGTCTCCGACCTGTACGCGGTCGAGGTCGACTTCGCCGAAGACCTCGAGCGGGCGAACCTGTTCGTCTGATCGCTTCCACGAAAGCCCGGCTCCGTCAAGGGGAGCCGGGCTTTCGGCGTTTTCGCGGTCTGGGTTCCTAGGATCGTTCCATGGCCCCCAAGGTGCACAAGATCCACTCCCTCCCCGACGACGCCGCGTGGGACAAGGGGGTGCCGCCGGTGGGCTCCGCGGAGCACCCGCTGATGGTCCGAGGACTCGATCGCGTTCTCGCCATCCAGCGCCCTCTCGTGCTCGCGCATATCCGCAGCATCCGCCTGAGGAACCCGCACGCGTCGCCCGAGCAGATCATCCGCATCCTCGAGCGTCGCTACCTCGCGGCTGTCACGACCGGCGGTGCCGCCGTCGGCGCGACCGCCGTCGTTCCCGGGATCGGCACAGGCATCACCCTCGCCCTCTCAGGGGTCGAGACCGTGGGGTTCGTCGAATCGACCGCACTGTTCGCGCAGTCGGTCGCCGAGGTCCATGGGATCGCGGTCTCCAACCCCGACAGGGCCAGGGCCCTGGTGATGACCCTGATGCTCGGCAAAGAGGGCGTGGCGCTGGTCGGACAGCTGGCAGGACAGGCGACGGGTCGCGGCGGCACGCGATCGTCGTACTGGGGTGAGACGGTGACCAAGTCGCTTCCTCGGGCCGCCGTCGGACCGCTGGTCGACCAGCTCAAGACCCGGTTCGTGAAGCAGTTCGCCGCGAAGGGCGGAGCATCCTTCATCGGCAAGGCGCTGCCGTTCGGAGTCGGTGCCGCGGTGGGTGGCGCGGGCAACCACATCCTCGGACGCCGCGTCCTCACGACATCGCATCATGCCTTCGGCGTCGCCCCGATGGACCTGCCCCTCGAGCTCGAGCCGGTCGACGGGGCGGAGAAGCTCGAACTGCGGATGCTGCACGGCGCGCAGTTCGTCGGCGGCGCCGTCGCGGGTGCGGCCGGATCGGCGGCACGCGGTGTGGGCTGGGCAGGACGGAAGATCGCATCCGTCGGTCGTGGCCGCAAGAGCGGCGCCGACGAGATCGGCCCGTCGGGAACTCACGATCTTCCGGGCGAGCTCGGATCCGGCAGGTCGGACGTCGTCCAGGACTGACGCGATTCGGCATCCGCCGCAGCCTGCGCCGACTGCACGACAGCAGCCAAAGGATCCGGCGACCCGTTGTGGCGAGCATCCAACGGACGAGGCCGACCCGACGATAGGGTGGAATCCGTGACGGACAAGCCCGAACTCTCGACCACCGCCGGCAGGATCGCAGACCTCCGCGCTCGCTACAACGAAGCCGTTGTCGACGCTGAGAAGGTCGCGCAGGAGAAGCAGCACGCCAAGGGCAAGATGACCGCCCGCGAGCGCATCGAACTGCTCGTCGATCCAGGGAGCTTCGTCGAGTTCGACGAGTACGTCCGACACCGCACGACCTCGTTCGGCATGGATCGCAATCGCCCGTACGGCGACTCGGTCGTCACGGGTGTCGGCACGATCCACGGACGCACCGTGGCCGTGTACTCGCAGGACTTCACCACGTTCGGCGGCTCTCTGGGCGAGGTCTCGGGCGACAAGATCATCAAGATCATGGAGTTCGCGCTGTCCGGCGGCATGCCGATCATCGGCATCCTCGATTCGGGCGGAGCCCGCATCCAGGAGGGCGTGCTCGCGCTCAGCAAGTACGGTGAGATCTTCCGTCTGAACACCCGTTCGTCGGGCGTCATCCCGCAGATCTCACTCATCATGGGCCCCGCAGCCGGCGGCGCCGTGTACGGCCCGGCGCTGACGGACTTCGTGATCATGGTCGACAAGACCAGCCAGATGTTCGTCACCGGCCCCGACGTCATCAAGACCGTGACCGGCGAGGACGTCGGCATGGAAGAGCTCGGAGGAGCCCTCACGCACAACACCCGCTCGGGTGTCGCCCACTACCTCGCCGAAGACGAGGACGACGCGATCGACTACGCTCGCACGCTGCTCGGGTTCCTCCCCGACAACAACATGGCGGAGATCCCGGCTTACGAGAGCGGCTTCGAGTGGGAGACGACGGATGCCGATCGCTCGCTGAACACGATCATCCCCGACTCCGCCAACCAGCCGTACGACATCCACACCGTGATCGAGCACGTCGTCGACGCGGGCGACTTCATCGAGGTCCAGCCGCTCTTCGCACCGAACATCGTGATCGGCTTCGGACGTGTCGAGGGCCGCTCCGTCGGCATCATCGCCAACCAGCCGTCGCAGATGGCCGGAACACTGAACATCGAGGCGGGCGAGAAGGCCAGCCGGTTCGTGCGATTCTGCGACGCGTTCTCGATCCCGATCGTCACGCTCGTCGACGTGCCCGGGTACCTGCCGGGCACCGACCAGGAGTGGACCGGCGTCATCCGCCGCGGCGCGAAGCTCATCTACGCGTACGCCGAGGCGACGGTTCCTCTGGTCACGGTCATCCTCCGCAAGGCCTACGGCGGGGCCTACATCGTGATGGGCTCGAAGCAGCTCGGTGCGGATGTCAACCTCGCCTGGCCCACGGCGGAGATCGCCGTGATGGGCGGTCAGGGTGCGGTCAACATCCTCTACCGCGGCGAGATCAAGCGTGCCGAGGAAGCCGGCGAGGACGTCGCCGCCGTGCGCACGCGCCTCGCCAACGAGTACACCTACAGTGTGACCTCGCCTTTCCTCGCCGCGGAGCGCGGCGAGATCGACGGCATCATCGAGCCCGCGAACACCCGGGTCTCGATCGCCAAGGCGCTGCGCGCCCTCCGTGGGAAGCGCGCCGAGCTGCCGCCCAAGAAGCATGGGAACATTCCGCTGTGACCATCGGGGCAACGCGGGACGCGACGTCGGAGGAACACCAGCCGCCGACGATGCAGATCACTCGGGGTGCCGCCACCGAGGAGGAGCTCGCCGCTCTCATCGCGGTGGTGAGCGACGCCTACGCGCAGGAGGCTTCCGAGGCCGTGGCAGACGAGCCTCGCGTGTCGGCATGGGCCCGCACGCAGCGACCGCTGCGACGTCCGCTGCGACGCGACATCCCGTGGGGCCGCTTCGCGGGGTGACCGCAACGGGCACGGAGTGCCTGCGAGGCCCGGAGCCCCCCGGCTACCGGGCCACGCAGACGACCCTCCGATGATGCGGGGCCGTCGCCCCTGGCACCTTGTAACCCCAGATGGCGCATCTCTTCGATAGTACATCGAATGGAGTTATAGCCCTGGGGGCGTAACCGATATACCGGTATGTGAATCGCGGGACGGCGTTCAGTCCTCCAGGTAGAGATCCGAGGCCCGGGGTGTGAGAACGGCGTCGAGCACGACACAGGCCGCGCCCACCGCACCGACGTCGTCTCCGACGACGGCACCGTCGACGGTCAGTGTGCGCACTGCGCGAGTCGCGCTCCTCCGGTGCAACGGCTCGGGGATCTCACGAAGGTAGACATCGGAGAGCGGCCCCCAGAACGGGCCCCCGAGGACGACGCGATCGACGTCGAGCACGTTCGTGAGCACCGAGATCAGCACCGCGAGATGGCCGGCAGAACGACGCAGCACGCCGAGCGCCGGCAGCTCCCCTGCCGAGGCCCGCTCGCACAGGCGCAGGAACCGCTCGTCGACCTCGTTCGCGCCTCCGCCCTGAGGCTCATCGTCGAACACCCCCGCCGCCTCGGCCTGCTCGACGATCGCCTGCGGAGTGCACACCACCTCTACGCAGCCGCGCGAGCCGCACGCGCACGGCGGCCCCTCCGGGTCGACAATGATGTGGCCGATCTCACCGAAGTTGTGGGTGCTGCCGGCAACCACGCCGCCGTCGCGCGCGGCGGCTGCTCCCAGCCCCGTGCCGAGGTACACGAAGAGAAAAGACCCCTCGGACGTCGCATCTCCCGTCCACAGCTCCCCCACCGCGGCAGCGGTGGTGTCCTTCTCGAGCGTGACCTCGAAACCCGTCGCCTCCGCGAGCACCGAGCGCAGCGGAACACGGTGCCACCCGTCGAGCTTCGGAGGGTCGATCACGGTGCCCTTCGCGGCGTCGAGCGGGCCGGGAGCAGCGACTCCGACTCCCGCGACCAGATCCCGATCGATGCCCGCTTCGTCGATCAGGATCTCGATCGTCTTCGCCATCGTCTCGACGATACGGCTCGGATCTCGGTCCTGAGTGCGCACGACCCTCCGACCGACCGCCTCGCCGGTCATGTTCAGCAGCACGAACGTGATCACGGCCGGATCGAGATGCACGCCGACCGAGAAGCGACTCTCCGCCACCAGGCGCAGCGTGACGCGCGGTTTGCCCGGCCCGTTGATGGTCCGCCCGGCTTCGGCGATGAGCCCCTCGTCGAGAAGACGCCGGGTGATGTTGGTGATCGTCTGCGCGGAGAGACCGGTCGCCTCGACGAGTTCGATCCGGCTGAGTCCTTCACCCGACCGGCGGATGGCCTCGAGGATGACCGACTGATTGAAGTCGCCCATACGGGGGAGGTTTGTTCCTCGACGCATTCCCATGCCCCATCTTCTCGCACCGGGGCCGCATCCGTGTCCCCCAAAATACCTACAGACAACGACTTGACTAACCGCGAAACTGATTTAGACGCTCAGCGTTCGGCTGGTCTCTCTGTCCCAGGGTAGATAGACGCAGACCGGCCACCAGCGGACGGTTTTCGGGTAACTTGTCCGCTTGGCGAGGGGCAGGCGGATTCGCCGCCCCTCGCCCACTCTGTCTGACCTCGACTCTGACCTCCCTCCCCCGGCCAGAGCCGAGGGCAGGGCCAGGCGTCAGCCCTCCGGCGCGTCTCGGGGGATCTCGTGCCACACGTCGACGGCATCGTCGTCGCTCTGTCCGCCTGCACCTGCCCGACCGACGATCGTCACGGCGGTGAGAGGATCCTGAGCCGCCCGGATGATCCACCGCTCCGCATCGGCATCGCGCAGCACTCGCGCGAGCTCGTCGCGGATCGTCGCGCGCCTCTCCTCGTCGACGTCTGCCAAGCCGCCCTCATCGAAGACCGTGACCACGGCACCCCGGCGACGCGCGTCCTCGATCGCATCACGTACCGCGTCGTTGAGCAGATCCGCGCCGCGCAGCTCGTCGCGGAGCCGTCCCTCGGCCAGGCGCGCCTGCAGACGTTCCTCGTCGTTCAGCGAGCCGCGAGAGGCGACCGTGCGGCTGAGCACGGGCCCGGCGACCGCGAGCGCGAACTGCGTGCGCAGGCGACGTTCCTTCTGGCGCACCTGCTGGGTCGCGTGCCACGCAGACACCGCCTGCTGGATTCCCGCGAGACGCTCGGTGTCGCGGACGGCTCTGTCCCAGAAGATCACGAGCAGGTGAGCGATCACGACCCACATGAGCGAGCCGACGAGACCGAGCGACAGTGCGACGAAGAAGCCCAGATACGCCGACGAGGTGGCGACGAGGACGGCCACCACCAGCCAGCCGATGACGAAGCGACGCCGCACGATGCACACGACGCCCATCAGACCGAGGGCACCGATGTACCAGGTCGCGAACGGCGCCGTGCGCGTCAGCGGATCGAGAGACAGCGTCACGAGCACCGGGATCAGGATGCTCGAGACCAGGGTCGCCAGCGCCGCCCAGAGAGGCATGCGCACCGAGATCGCGGAGTCCCAGAGGATCGCGACGTTGACGACGACGAGGTAGAGGGCGATCGCCGCGACCATCAGCAGCGGTGCGGAGGGCTGCTCGATCCACCAGACGCCTCTGGCGGCGAAGTACATCGCGAAGCCGACAGCGAGTGAGGTCGCGACGCTGCGCACCGTGCGGTTCATGGACGCTCCCAGCCGAGAGTGACAGTGGTGCCGCACTCGCTCGAGTCGATCTCTGCGGTGCCGGCCACTCCGGCCATGCGCGCGAAGATCGATGCTCTGATTCCGAGGCGGTCGGCACCGATCGCCCGAAGATCGAACCCCGGCCCCGTGTCCGAGATCGTCACGGTGATGCCCTCGTCACCTCGGCCCTCCACGAGGATGTGGAGGCCGCGCCCGCCCGCGTGGGTGACGGCGTTGCCGAGCGCCTGCCTGGCAGCGAGCACGAGCGCTCTCGCGGCGCGTCCGGGGATCAGGCCGATCCCGCCTCGTTCCTCGACGATCGCATCCGCCCCGAGCTCCGAGAGCGCTCTGCGGAGCTCGACCACGATCTGTGCCGCACCCACAGGTTCATCGCTCCCCTCCTGAGCGACTGCGGCCTCCGTGTTCGCCAGCCGGGTGAGAGCCTCGCGCGCCATACCCACGGCGAGGTCCTGCGCGCGCTCTCCCTCCGCTCGCTCGGCGGCGATCAGTGCCGCGAGAACGCTGTCATGCATGAGGGCCGACATGGCCGCGCGCTCCTCTTCTGCCGCGGCCGCGGCCGCTGCCCCCGCATACGACGCGACCGCCCGCGCGCGAGCCTCGTCGACGCCCGCGGCGACCGAACGGAACATCCACCCGAGCGCGATGATGACGAAACCGAGAATCAGCGTGAACGACACGTCGAAGGCCGTCGTCACCCAGAAGTCACGAGAGAAGTCGCCCTCGACGAGACGGACGTAGCCGTAGACGAACGGCAGACACAATGCCCAGGCGAACTGGAGCCAGAGCGGGAATGCGAGCATGGCGGCCACGACGCCCACGTTGACGAGGAAGAAGATCCATGGCTGGTCGGCCGCCTCTCCCACCGGGTCGACGAAACTCGGCCATGCACCGAGCGCGACCGTGTAGACGATCGCGAACGCCCCCGACGCCGTCCTGACACCACGGCCGATGACGCACGCGATGAGCATCACGATCAGCGGAATGAAGACGACGAGCAGGATCGTGATGCGCGCAGCATCCGACCCCGATGTGGTGGTGATGCCCGCGATCAGCGCCTGCGCTCCGAGAACGCCCGATCCGATCGCGACGACAGTGGCGAGGATGCGCTCCATGCGCTTGCCGGTGAAGCGCTCGAACTCGGTCTCCACACTGCCGGGAGAAGGGATCTTGCTCCAGGCCTCGCGGATGCTGAGGGGATCAGCGGCCACTCGGCGCCCCGTCTGCGGCGACGATCCCATCCTCCATCGCGCGGCGCAGAAGGTCGACCTTCGTCGGTGCCGGTCGGCCGACCTCCACGTACTTGACCCGGATGCGAGTGATGTTCTCCTTCGCGGTCGAGTAGGCCACGCCGAGTCGCTCGGCCACAGCCTTCAGCGGCAGGCCGGCCGCATAGAGCCGCAAGACCTCTCGCTCTCGGGTCGACAGCTGGGCATCGGCGAAGTCGCGATCCCCGTCGACGGCGCTCGCCCACTCGACGTTGTTGAGCGCCTCGCCCTGGGCGACGGTGCGGATGGCGTCGAGCACGTCGTCGAGCGCCGAGGACTTGCTCACGACGCCCGCCGCACCGGCGGCGAGCGCCTCGCGCACGGCCGCCGGTCGATCGGCGACGCTGTGGATCACGACGCTCGCGCCGTCTGCGACGAGTGAGCGGACGTTCTCCGTCACCGTGGTGCCGTCGCCGAGCGTCAGGTCGAGCACCACCACGTCGGCCGGCTGCGATGACGTCGCCGACCTCCACTCGAGATACGACACGACCGTGCTGCCGGAGAAGACGACGGTCTGCGCTCCGTCACGAGCGCACGCCGCCTCGAGACCGAGACGGACGGATTCGTGATCGTCGATGAGTGCGACCCTGCTCATCCGCCCAGCCTACTGAGTAGTCAGCGTCCGCAGATCACCGGTCACCGAGTGAGCAGCGCGACGACCTCGAAGTGGTGCGAGTGCGGGAACAGATCGAACCCTCGCAGAGTCCCCACGTTCCACCCATGCGCACGGAAGGTGCCGAGGTCACGGGCGAGCGCGACGGGGTCGCACGCGACGTAGGCGATGGCTTCGGGGGCGAGCGTGTCGAGAGCGTCGACCACGGCGCGGCCGGCGCCCGCACGCGGCGGATCGAGGACGACGGCTCCTGCGCGCGTACCCGCGGGGACACCGGCGAGATAGCGGTCGACTCTCGCCGTCACGGCATCCACTGCGAGGGGCGCGAGGTTCTGCTGCGCGTGAAGGGTCGCTCGTCGGCTCGACTCGACCGTGACGATGTCGGTGCCGCCGAGATCGGCGAGCGACGCGGCGAAGAGCCCGACTCCCCCGTAGAGATCGAAGTGCTTCTTCTCGGGGTCGACATGGCCGTCGAGGATTCCGTAGACGGCGCCGTCGAGCACCGAGGCGGCACGGGGGTGCACCTGCCAGAATCCACCGGCGTCGACCTGGAACCGACGGTCGCCCACCTGCTCGTAGACGACCTCGGGGGCGGGCCGACGATGCTGGCCCCGCGCCGGGCGCTCGTCGAGGCGGTCTCGGCGGATGACCCGCACCTCGCCGTCGCCGGGTTCGACGAGGTCGACGCTTCCCGCGTCGCCGCCGGCGAGGCGCAGGGCCGCCTTCGCGACCGCCGGGCGGGCGAGCGGGTGGGAGCTGACCGGGATCACGCGGTGGCTGCGCGCGGCATAGGGCCCGACCCGGCCCTCGTCGTCGACGTGCAGGGTGACCCTCGTGCGCCACCCGGTGCCGTCGGTGGAGTCGACGGCTTCGATCTCGGGGGCCTCGAGTCCGGGACCGGCGAAGCGATCGAGCGCCTCAGTCAGCACCTGACGCTTCAGCACGCGCTGCTGCGCGAGGTCGATGTGCCCGAGGTCGGCACCACCCGGCCGATCCTCCGGGGCGCGAGAGACGTCGGCCTCCGCCCAGACGTGCGGTCGGCGGTGCGGCGAAGCCTCGAGGACCTCGACCGTCTCGGCGCGCCAGAAGCTCTTCGACTCTCCGGTCGAATCCTCGGTCAGGCGCGCGCGGACCCGCTCACCGGGGATGGCGTCGGAGACGAAGACGACGCGACCTTCGTGTCGGGCGATGAACGTGCCGCCGTGCGCGATGCCGGTGATGTCCAGATCGAGCAGGGCTGGGGAGGAAGTCATCCTTCGAGGATACGGTGGTGAACATGCGCGTCTGCCTCGCCTCCACCTCTCCCGCCCGTCTCATGCTGCTGCGACAGGCCGGCATCGAACCGCTGACCCAGTCGCCCGGCGTGGATGAGGATGCGGTCGCCGCCGCTGCCGCTGCCGAACGCGGCGCCGAGCTCGCGCCGGCCGACCTCGTGCTGCTGCTCGCCCGTGCGAAGGCCGCGGATGTCGCCCAGCGGCTCGCGGAGGACGGGTCGTTCGACGGCATCGTGATCGGCGGGGACTCGATGTTCGAGATCGGCGGTCGTGTCTACGGCAAGCCCTACACGGCGGAGGAGGCGACGAGGCGCTGGCAGGAGATGCGCGGCGCCACCGGGATCCTGCACTCGGGCCACTCGGTCTTCCGGGTCTCCCCCGGCTCCGCTCCGGTCGAGGCCACCGCGACGGCGGAGGCTTCGGTGACCTTCGCCGAGGACATCACGGATGCCGAGATCGCGGCCTACGTCGCCTCCGGCGAGCCTCTGCTCGTCGCCGGCGCATTCACGGTCGACAGCCTGGGCGGAGCCTTCATCACGCGCGTCGACGGAGACCCGTCGACGGTGGTCGGGATGTCGCTGTCGACCGTCCGCCGCCTCGCTGCGGATCTCGGCGTGACGTGGACCGACCTCTGGTCGTAGAGTCTCGTCGACGTTTCTCCCTCTTTCTTGTGGAGAGTCGTCAAAGCGAACGCCACCCTTCTCGCTAGGCTGGCAAGCATGCCTGATATCGCCAAGGTGCTCATCGCCAACCGCGGCGAGATCGCCGTCCGCATCATCCGTGCCGCTCGCGACTCGGGGATCGCCTCGGTCGCCGTGTACGCCGACCAGGACCGGGACGCTCTGCACACCCGCCTCGCCGACGAGGCCTACGCCCTCGGCGGTGCCACGAGCGCCGAGACCTACCTGCAGATCGAGAAGATCCTCTCGATCGCCCGCCGTGCCGGCGCAGACGCCGTGCACCCCGGGTACGGCTTCCTCGCCGAGAACGCCGACTTCGCCCGCGCCATCATCGGTGCAGGCATGACCTGGATCGGCCCCTCCCCCGAGGCCATCGAGGCGCTCGGCGACAAGGTCACCGCCCGTCATGTCGCCGAGAAGGTGGGCGCTCCCCTCGCCCCCGGCACGCCGGGCCCGGTCGCCGGAGCGGACGAGGTCATCGCGTTCGCCCAGGAGTTCGGTCTGCCGATCGCGATCAAGGCCGCGTACGGCGGTGGAGGCCGAGGCCTCAAGGTCGCCCGTGAGCTCGACGAGGTCGCCGAGCTGTTCGAGTCGGCCACCCGTGAGGCCGTCGCGGCGTTCGGTCGTGGAGAGTGCTTCGTCGAGAAGTACCTCGACAAGCCCCGCCACGTCGAGACCCAGTGCCTGGCTGACGCGGAGGGCAACGTCGTCGTGATCTCGACGCGTGACTGCTCGCTGCAGCGGCGCCACCAGAAGCTCGTCGAGGAGGCACCGGCTCCGTTCCTCACGGACGAGCAGAACGACCTGCTCTACTCGGCCTCCAAAGCCATCCTCAAGGAGGTCGGCTACGTCGGCGCAGGAACCTGCGAGTTCCTGATCGGCGCCGACGGCACCGTGTCGTTCCTCGAGGTCAACACCCGCCTGCAGGTCGAGCACCCCGTCTCCGAAGAGGTCACCGGCATCGACCTGGTGCGGGAGCAGTTCCGCATCGCCGCCGGCGGCACCATCGACTACGACGACCCGAAGCCGACCGGCCACTCGATCGAGTTCCGGATCAACGGCGAAGACCCCGGTCGCGGGTTCCTCCCCCAGCCGGGTCCGATCCACGTCTTCAAGACCTTCGGCGGCCCCGGCATCCGGCTCGACTCCGGCGTCACCGCGGGCGACTCGGTCTCGGGAGCATTCGACTCGCTGCTCGCGAAGATCATCGTCACGGGCAAGGACCGCGCCGAGGCTCTGGAGCGGTCGCGCCGGGCGCTCGACGAATTCGAGGTCGCCGGCCTCCCGACCGTGATCCCGTTCCACCGCAAGGTCGTCCGCGACCCCGCCTTCACCGCGGAGAACGGCGAGTTCGGCATCTTCACACGCTGGATCGAGACCGAGTTCGAGAACGACATCCCGGCGTGGGACGGCGAGCTCGAGTCTCCCGCGGCCGCCGAGAACCGCCACACGGTGGTGGTCGAGGTCGCAGGCAAGCGCCTCGAGGTCAGCCTTCCGGACCGCGTCGCTGTAGCCGCAGGCACCGCCGGACGACCGGCCGCCGTGCCGCCGTCTCGTCGCAGCCACGCCACCTCCGTCAGCGCCGGTGCTTCCGGCGACGCCGTGAAGTCGCCCATGCAGGCCACCGTCGTCAAGATCGCCGTCGAGGAGGGGCAGCAGGTCGTCAAGGGCGACCTCGTCGTCGTGCTCGAGGCGATGAAGATGGAGCAGCCGCTGCAGGCCCACAAGGACGGCACGATCGCGAACATCAGCGCGGTCGCCGGTGCGACGGTCTCGGCCGGGCACCAGCTGCTCACGATCAGCTGACCACACGCATCACGACGAAGGCCCCCGCCTCGAGGCGGGGGCCTTCGTCGTTCCCTCAGTCCGCAGGGGCAGTCGCGCACCACTCGTCGAACAGCCCCTGCCCCGTCGGTGTGCCGAGGGCGGCGCGTGCCGCCGGCGAATCGTGGAACTCACGCAGCGCGGACCAGACGACCTGCGGGTGCGTCTTCAGCATCGCCGGGGCCACGGTGACCGTGGCGGGAACACGCATACCGTCGGACGCGGTCACGCGACCGGGGTCCACGCGGAGTCGGATCAGCGGGAGCTCATCCATTCCTCGACGGGGTTCGGTCGTGTCCGGCTCCACGCGCCGGATCGCGCTCCACGGCACGTAGAGGGTCTCGGTGGCACGCATCAGGAGCACCCCGTCATGGCCGATGCCCAGCCCCATCGGTCGACGGCCGAAGGAATCGGAGCGGTATTGCGTGATGGCCGCGCGCACCGCCGTGTAGACGAACAGCGCGGCGGTCGCCGCGAGCACCGCCACGCCGAGGAAGGCCTCCGGTCGGCCGGTCAGCCCGATCCCGACCGCCACGATCGTCGCGGCCGTGAGCACGATGGCCCACACGACGCACAGCATCAGGGTGACGACGCCCGGGCGCCGCTCCGGCACGAAGTGCACGCGTGCATCAGGGCTTCCTATCTGCCCGCGCGTCAGCGTCGCCGCGTCGACCAGACGCGCGCTCCCTGCGGCGAAAGGCCTGCGGGCAGCGACGGCGAGGGCCGTGAGACCGAACAGCGCGACGAACGCCCCCGACCACAGCGGCCCCGCGGCGCCGCCGGAGAATCCGACCATGGCGGCCGCGGCGGCGAAGAGGACCACGCCGAGCCAGAGCATGCCGGTGTTGCGTCGAGGGCGACGTTCACCCCACTTCGCCGGCCATCCCTGCAACCGCGGCGATGCGAACGAATCCGTCACCGCTGCCCCTCCGCGACGAGGAGCGGCGGTTCGACGAGGGCAGTTCGCATGGCCACCATTATCGCAGCGCATTCGAAGTAGGCTGATCGCCGGACCACCACCGAGGAAGGATCGCATGTATCGGATCGACCCCGCGCGACTCACGGCGCACGCCGGCGCACTGACCGACGATTCCGGATCGACGGCCACAGCCACGACCTACGCCTCCGACCACATCACGCTCGAGTACCTCGACACCTCTTTCGTCTATTCGAAGGCTCTGTTCGCGGCCAATGAGACGGTGGAGGCGCTCAACAGCTACTTCGGCGCACTGAACACCGCGCTGACGGCATCCGCGACCGAGCTGCAGGGCACGGCGACCCGATCACTCGAACTCGACGACGCGATCGAAGCCGACCTCGACCGGAACTATCCCGGCGGGAGCGGCAGCGGTGCCACGACATCGGCGGACGATGCGTCGTCCGGTTCGCCCCACAACGCAGTGGACGAGCTGTCCCCTCCGGCCACCGAGACTCCGGAGGATCTGGTCTCCACCATCCTCACGACCGACTGGCTGAGCCCGTCGTCGGTGCTGGCCCAGGTGCTGGACTGGATCTTCGACTGGAACTACCTCGACGTCATCTCCAAGAACTTCAGCGGCGATTGGAACAAGCTGTATGAAGTCTCGGACTCGCTCCGCAAGCTCGGCGCCTACACCGGCACCCAGGGCGACAACGTGGCCTACGAGATGGCCGTGACCGCCGGATCCTGGACCGGGGAAGCGGCGACAGCCGCGAACGCGTTCTTCACCGACCTCGCGGAGCTCCTCCGTGAGGCGGGCACCAAGATCGCCGAGCTCGGACCGGAGTTCGAGATGGTGGCGCGGGGCATGATCAGCACGGCTGCACTGGTGAGCGGCATCTTCTCGAAGATCCTCGACGCCGCACTCGTGGCCGCCGTGTGCATCGCGGCGGGCACAGTGACGATCGAGACGGTCGTCGGTGGAATCCTCGGCTACCTCTGCGGTGGCATCGAGATCGGATACGCCCTGTGGCTCGCCAAGTCCGCCTACGACACCGTGCAGTCCGTCCTGACCTTCTTCGACGCGCTGAACGCCTCGGTGGGAGTGCTGAGCTCGCTGCTCGCGGGCGGCACCGACCTCCCCCTCCCCGTCGGATACGACAATGCGCAGGTGAACTGATGATGGACGACCCCTCGATCTCTCCCGAAGGAGAAGTCCCCGGCCAGCCCCGCGTGCTCGGCACCGCTCAGGCCGGAAGTCCCCTCGACCTCCGCGCCCGCGAACTGCTCGCACGCCTGAGCCGCGATCCGCAGATGGACGAATCGGTGCGCAATCGCGCTCAGGCGGCGCTCGCCGGACGCGCGACGCTCCGCGACGTCGCCCAGACCCCGGCATTCGCCGCACGGATGGAAGAGGCGGGCCGCCTGCTCAAGGCCGCCCTCGCCGATATGGACGACGAGCAGCGAGAAGCCGTGCGAACGGCCTTCCTGTACGGACCGGGCGACCGCTCCGACACGACCGGTTCGGGTGACGACCGTGCGCGGTGAGCGCGCGCTCGCGGTCGTCGGCACGGCACTCGCCGCGATCCTGCTCAGCAGCTGCTCGTCTTCCGCGGAATCCACGCTGACCGTGCAGTTCGAAGAGGGCGAAGGACAGACCGTCTCGGTTTCAGATCTGCAGTGCGTCACCTCAGGCGATCGATTCACCGCATCCAGCGCGCAGGACCGCGTCGGCGAGCTCTCGGCATTCACCGCGTCCATCACCGGTGCCTCGGACGCTACCACCTGGATCAGCCTCGGAGACGACCGGTGGCTGCTGACGACGGACGCGTTCGAGCATGACGGCGCGGTGACGTTCGACAACGCCGAAGCCCGAATCGGCACGTCCGCCGAGGGGTATCCGGCCGAACTCGAGACGTCGGCGACACTCGACGGCACACTGACCTGCACATCGCAGAAGGACTTCTGAGGGGAGTGAGATGGACAGTCGAATCATCTCGATCGAGCACGACCAGCTGGACGCCGCGTGCACCGAGATCTCGGAGCATGTGAGGCAGATCGACGCCGAGCTCGATCGACTCGAGGCTGCGGCGGACGCGCTGTCCTGGCAGTGGTCAGGAGAGGCACAGGTCGCCTATCGTGTGGCGCAGCGCGAATGGCACCAGTCGATGCGCGAGATGACGGCGATCGCACATGCGCTGTCCGCGATCGCCCATCGGGGCAACAACAGCTTCCGTGCGCAGGATCGCCGCGACGCGGCCGTCTGGGCACGCTGAGGCGAGCCGTCGGACTCGCGCCGGTACCGTCGTCGCAGACGACGGTACCGGCCGCGGTCCGACCGTCTCGACGAGCTACGAGATCTTCGCGTTGACGAGGTGCATCGCCCGGCTCGCGTCGGTGATGCTGCTCGACAGCGACGGGTACGCCGCGAACACACGCGAGACCTGGTCGACCGTCAGACGGCGTTCGACTGCGACGGCGATCGGGTAGATCAGCTCGGATGCCTTCGGTCCGACGATCACGCCGCCGATCACGGTGCCGGAGCCCTTGCGGGCGATGAGCTTCACGAAGCCGTCCTTGATGCCCATCATCTTGGCCCGTGGGTTCGCGGCGAGAGGCAGCTTGTAGACGAGCCCGTCAGCCACGCCGTCCTCGACGTCCTTCTCGGAGTATCCGACCGTCGCGATCTCGGGCGCGGTGAAGATGTTCGACGTGATCTTGATCAGCTCGAGCGGGATCACGATGTCGCCCAGCGCGTGGAAGACGGCCGTGCGGCCCTGCATCGACGCGACGGATGCCAACGGGAAGAAGTTCGTGCAGTCGCCGACGGCGTAGACGTTGGGAACCGAGGTGCGAGCCACGCGGTTGACGCGGACGTGTCCGCTCTCGTCGAGTTCGACTCCCGCATCCTCGAGGCCGATGCCCGCGGTGTTGGGGATCGATCCGACGGCCATGAGGCAGTGGCTGCCGTCGACCGTGCGGCCGTCCGACAGCGTCGCCGTCACGCCGTCCTTCGTGACCTCGACCTTCTCGGCGCGAGCCTTCGAGAGCACCGTCATGCCACCGCGCTTGAAGACCTTCTCGAGCACGCGCGCGGCATCCTGATCCTCGCCCGGAAGCACCTGGTCGCGGCTGGACACCAGGGTGACCTTGGCGCCGAGGTTCATGTAGGCGGAGGCGAACTCGGCACCGGTCACACCGGATCCGACGACGATGAGGTGCTCGGGCAGAGCCTTCATGTCGTACAGCTGCGTCCAGGTGAGGATGCGTTTGCCGTCGGGCTTCGCCGAGTCCAGCTCGCGCGGCGACGCGCCGACGGCGACGATGATCGTGTCGGCCTCGATGCGGTCGAAGTCCGTGCCGCCGTGACCGGTCGAGACGATGATCGCGTTCGGCCCCTCGAGGCGTCCGTGTCCGGACAGGATGCGCACGCCGGCTTCGAGCAGCGCAGAGCGCATGTCCTCGGACTGCTGTCCGGCGAGGGCGATGAGTCGCTTGTTGACGGCGGCGAGGTTGATCGCGATCTCGGGCTTCAGCGGCTTGCCGTGCTCGCCCTTCGCGTAGAACTGCACACCCAGGTCGGATGCCTCCGAGATCGCGATGGCCGCATCGGCCGTGGCGATCAGGCTCTTCGAGGGGACGACGTCGGTGAGGACCGCCGCGCCGCCGACGCCCACGCGCTCGACCAGGGTCACCTCGGCTCCGAGCTGGGCGGCGGCGAGCGCCGCCTCGTAGCCGCCGGGACCGCCGCCGAGCACGGCGACGCGCTGAGTGCGCTCAAAAGGGGTGGAAGACATGATCTCCATTCTTCCGCAATCCTGGCCCCCGAGTCTGCACCTTCCTAGAGTGGATCCATGTCCGAAACACACAGCAACCCCCTCGACGACCCGAATGCGAACCCGTTCGGGGTCGCAGCCGACGCAGCCGCCGACATCGCGCGCCTGACCGGAGTCGAGAAGCACGACATCGCCTTGACCCTCGGCAGCGGCTGGGGCAAGGCCGCCGACATCATCGGCGAGACCACAGCGACCATCCCCGCCACCGAGGTCACCGGATTCTCGAAGCCCGCTCTCGAAGGGCACGTGGGCACTCTGCGCAGCATCCGCACCCCCGACGGCAAGAACGTGCTCGTCATCGGCGCCCGCACCCACTACTACGAGGGCCACGGTGTGCGCCGGGTCGTGCACTCGGTGCGCACAGCCGCAGCCACGGGGGCGAAGATCATGGTGCTCACCAACGGTGCAGGCGGCGTCCGCGAGACGTGGACCCCCGGCCAGCCGGTGCTGATCAGCGACCACATCAACCTCACCGCCGACTCGCCTCTCGAAGGGGCGACCTTCATCGACCTCACCGACCTCTACTCCCCGCGCCTGCGTGACATCGCCCGCAGTGTCGATCCCTCGCTCGATGAGGGCGTCTACACGCAGTTCCGCGGCCCGCACTACGAGACGCCGGCCGAGGTGCAGATGGCGAAGCACATCGGCGGCCACATCGTCGGCATGTCGACCGCCCTCGAAGCGATCGCCGCACGCGAGGCAGGCATGGAGATCCTCGGGTTCTCGCTCATCACGAACCTCGCAGCCGGCATCCAGAAGACGCCTCTCAGCCACGCGGAGGTCATCGAAGCCGGCCGCGAGGCCGAGCCGGTGATCTCGGCGCTGCTGGCCCGAGTGGTCGAGGCGCTGTGAACGACGAGCGCCTGGCGCAGGCGCGCGCCTGGATGAGACAGGACCCGGATCACGAGACCCGCGACGAGCTCGCCGCGGTCATCACCCGCGCGGCCTCCGGCGACGAGGCGGCGGCCGCCGACCTCGACGACCGCTTCGGCGCCAGACTCGCGTTCGGCACGGCAGGGCTCCGCGGGGCGCTCGGCGCCGGCAGCAACCGCATGAACCGCGTGCTCGTCGCGCAGGCGGCCGCGGGTTTCGCCGCCTACCTGCGAGAGAAGTCGCACGGCCGCACGCCGACGGTCGTCATCGGCTATGACGGCCGCCGCAACTCCCGGGTGTTCGCGACCGACTCCGCCGAGCTGTTCGCAGGGGCAGGTCTGCGAGCGATCCTCCTCCCGAGGCTGCTGCCGACACCCGTGCTCGCCTTCGCGGTGCGCCACCTGGGGGCGGACGCCGGCGTCATGGTGACGGCATCGCACAACCCGCCGAACGACAACGGCTACAAGGTCTATCTGGGCGGCGCCGACCAGGGTTCGCAGATCGTCGCACCCGCCGACGCCGAGATCGCCGCGCACATCCAGCGGGTCGCCGACGCGGATGACGTCTCGGCCCTGCCTCGCTCCACCGACTACGAGACGGCGGGTGAGGACGTCGTCGAGGCGTACGTGGCAGCGACAGCCGCGATCTCGCCCGCGCCTGCGGGCGCATCGGACCTCCGCTGGGTCTACACCGCGATGCACGGGGTCGGCTGGGAGACGCTGTCGAAGATCGTGTCGGCCGCCGGATACCCACAGCCGATGGTCGTCGCGGAGCAGCTGACGCCCGACGCGACGTTCCGCACCGTGTCGTTCCCCAACCCCGAGGAGCCGGGGGCGATGGACCTGTCGTTCGCTCGGGCGCGCCGAGTGCAGGCGGACTTCATCATCGCGAACGATCCGGATGCCGACCGCCTCGCGGTGGCCATCCCCGATGCGTCCTCCGAGAGCGGATGGCGTCGCCTCACCGGCAACGAGGTCGGACTCCTGCTCGGTGCGCGCGCAGCTCGGGCGGCTGCGGGCACTCCCGGGGCCTCCCTGGCCTGCTCGCTCGTCTCCTCCCCCGGCCTCGGCGCCGTCGCCGCGCACCACGGCCTCGACTTCCACGAGACGCTCACGGGCTTCAAATGGATCTCCCGCGCCCCCGGCATCGTGTTCGGGTTCGAGGAGGCCCTCGGGTACCTCGTGAACCCCGAGACCGTGCGCGACAAGGACGGCATCTCGGCCGCCGTCGCGGTCCTCGGTCTCGCGGCCGAGGCTCACGAGCGCGGGAAGTCGCTCGCCGACCTGCTGTCGGAGCTGGGCGACACCTACGGCCATTTCGCCAGCGGACAGGTGTCGGTGCGCGTGCAGGATCTCTCGGTCATCGGCAGTGTGATGCTGTCCCTGCGCACGATCCCGCCGCGGCAGCTCGGTGGCCACGCCATCGCCTCTGCGGAGGATCTGCTGCACGCCGACGAGGGACAGCCGTCCGGCGATGTGCTGCGGTACAGGCTCGCAGACGGCTCGCGCATCATCGTGCGTCCGAGCGGCACCGAGCCGAAGCTCAAGGTCTACATCGACGCCACCGCCGACTCTGCGGACCGGGCGAGTGCGACGGTCGCGGAGCTCGAGGCCGCAGTGCGCGTGCTCCTGGAAGAACGCTCGTAGGCCGCATGCCGAGAAGACATGTCGTGATCAGCGCGCACAACGGGGTGCACGCGCGCCCCGTCGCCGAGCTCGTCAGGCTCGTGCAGGCGCACCCGCACGTCGTGACTCTGCGCACGTCGTCGGGCGCAGTCGTGGACCTCAGCAGCGTTCTCGCGCTGATGGACCTCGCACTCGCGCCCGGCGACGCGGTGGTGCTCGAGACGGCGGAGTCGGCGGATGCCGAATCGGTCCTCGACACCCTGGCCGGCGTGCTGGATCCTCGGGCCTGACGCGGTCGTCAGCCGTCGATGACGGCGACGAGCTCGTCGAGGAATGCCTCGAAGGTCGTGCCTCGGCGGAGGATCCGCTGCACGCTGTCTCGTTCGCTGAACACCTCGACGAGCTGCTCGAACACCGTCTGGAATGCGGCGCGGTCGCTCTCGCTGAAGGCGGCGAGGGCGACCACCTGCACGCGCCCCTCCCCCCAGGCCGCCGATCCGTCGGCGACGCCGATCGCGATCGCGGTGCGCGTCGCGGTCATCTGCAGCGCGTGCGGCACCGCGAGGGCATCGGTGAACGCCGTCGATGACATGCGTTCGCGGAGGATCGTGTTGTCGACGTAGTCGTCGCCGATGAGACCGGCATCGACGAGCAGTCCGCCCAGCCGCCGGATGATCGCCTCCTCGCCCTCATCGGGCAGCGGGTAGACGAAAGCATCGGCGACGAAGTAGCGCGCGAGCTCGGCGCGAAGCCTCGTCAGGCGCCGCGCACGCCTGACGCGCGCTGCGGCCTGCTGGATCCGATCGACATCGGCATCCGTGAGGAACGGCTGGATGCGTACGAAGCGATCTCCCGACGCGCCCGGTTCGATCGTGCTGAGCACCAGATCGGTGTCGAACGATGCCCAGTCCGGGTCGACCTTGGTGATGACGCTGGTCACCTCGATCGCCGAGCCCAGGGAGCGGTCGACACTTGAGCGCAGCAGCTCGTGGAGCTCGTAATAGCCGGGACACACGATGGTCGCCGTGAGGATCGACTCCGCTTTGCGGCTGCGCTCGAGGCGGCCGCCGACGTGCATGGCGATGTATGCGATCTCGTCGTCGTGGATCGGCGTGCCGAGTCGGTCGTGCAGGCCACTGGCTATCGAGACGGCCACCTCGAAGATCATCGGATACGAGGTCTTGAGCGAACGGGTCAGCGGATTGCGCGTCAGCGCGCTCTCCTCGGCTCGCCGCATCAGATTCTGCACGTGCAGGGCGAGGCGCAGCACGAACGTCTCGTCGACCAGATCGACCTGGAAGTCCTCCGCCGCTCTCGCGATCTCGGCTCGGACGGCGGCCTCGACCCGCGGGTCGACGCCGCTGCGGGCGACATCGCCCGCAGCGTCCTCTCCCGGTGCCACGATGCGGGTGAGCACAAGGGACGCGAGATGGCCGCTGTCGCCGTCTCCGAGCGTGACAGAGAAGTGCTGCTGAGCGAGGCGGGCGATCACGGCGCCGACCCGCGGGATCTCCTCGCGTGCGCCGGCGGGCCCCGACTCTAGCGCGTGCCCTGCGGCGACCCTCTCGGCGGCGATGGCGATGTGCAGCAGGACGTCGGAGATCGCGAGCTCGTTGACGTAGTAGCCCTGCTCGCCGAGCTCGCGCACCAGCTCGGATTTGAAGGGCGCGACGGCATCGGCGGCGATGACCCCTCCGGCGAGCGCTCGCCGGAACGTCTCGGGGTGGAACGACGCGGCGTCCATCTCGTCGTGCGCCAGCCGAGACAGCAGGCGCCGCTGTGCCGCCTCGTTGCCGCGCAGGCGCACGATCTCCCGGTCTCTCTCGAGGGTGAGATCGGTGCCGTCGATCAGAGCGCGCACGCGGGCGAGGTCGGCTTCGAGAGTGGCCTCACTCACGTGCAGCGCCTCGGCCGTGGTGAAGACGTCGACGCCGTCCGGCACATCCAGCAGCGTGCGCACGAGACCGTGCAGGCGGTCGCGCGGAGCGGACTCACCGCTCTGACGGGCGCGCAACGCGTTCCGCGCCCCTGACCCGGCGCGGTACCCGGCCGGGCCCGATTCGACGGCATCCGCCGCTCCGGTCCTCGCATTCAGGGCGGCGACGTACGAGCGGATGCTGCGCGGGGTGACGCCGAGCTGATCCGCGAGGTTCGCTGCCGTCACCCACTTCTCCTGTCGGAGCAGAGACGACAGGAGCTGGTCCTGGCGCTGTCGCGACATGATGCTCCCTCCTCCGTGCCGACTGCACTGTCCTGACGTGACTTCCATGATGTCAGGAAGGCGGGGGGCCCGCTCCGAAACCGATGTTCCGCAGGGGCGGAAAGGAACCTGTTGGCGACCGCACCCCGACTCTTCCCAGACTGTTCTCAGGAAAGGTGAGCATCGATGAAGATCCTCGTGGTGTGCGGCGCCGGTGCGTCGAGCACGTTCGTCGCGCAACGACTCCGCCGTGCGGCCTCGGAAGCGGGCCTCGACTGGGACGCAGCCGCCGGCATGGAGCAGTCCGTCGCCGGCAGCGACCACGACCTCATCCTCATCGGTCCTCATCTCGCCGATCGCCTCGAAGCGATCCGCCGTGCCGCACCCGCTCGGGTGGCAGTGCTCCCCGACGACGTCTTCGCCGACCGGGACGGCACCCGCACGCTCGCGCTGGCGCGGTCGATCGTCGCCGACGCCAGGAACACCCCGAAAGGAACATCATGACCGTCTCCCGCACCGTCCGCATCGGCTCATCCCATGGACTCCACGCCCGTCCGGCGAAGCTGTTCGCGCAGGCCGCCAAGGACTCGGGGATTCCCGTGACCATCGCGAAGGACTCGGGCAAGGCGGTCAACGCGGCCAGCATCCTCGGGGTGATCGCGCTCGCGATCGAGCACGGCGACTACGTCACGCTGACCGCCGAGGGCGACAGCGCCGAAGGCGTGCTCGACACGCTCACCGAGCTGCTCACGACCGACCATGACCAGGACGCCGGAGCGTGAGCGAGCTCAGAGGAGTCGGGATCGGTCTCGGGGTCGCCCAGGGCGTCGTCGTGCGGATGACCGAGGCGCTGCCCGCTCCCGAGAACACCCCCAGCACCCAGGGCATCGATGCTGAGCGCGCACGGGTGCGCGAGGCCGTCGCCGCAGTCGCCCAGGAGCTCACCGCACGCGGTGAGGCGGCCGGCGGCTCGGCGCAGGAGGTGCTCGAAGCGCAGGCGATGATCGCCGAGGACCCGACGCTGCAGGACGAGGTCGACACGCGCATCGACGACGGCGCGACCGCCGAATGGGCCGTGCACGACGCGTTCGCGGGCTTCCGCGCGACGCTCGAAGCCGTCGGGGGCTACCTCGGAGAGCGTGCAGCCGACCTCGATGACATCGCCCAGCGCGTGCTCGCCCGCCTTCGCGGCGTCGATGCGCCAGGGGTCCCCGACCCGGGGCATCCGTTCGTCCTGGTCGCCCGCGACCTCGCCCCGGCGGACACCGCGCTGCTGAACCTCGATCAGGTGCTGGCTCTGGTCACGTTCGACGGCGGACCCACCTCGCACACGGCGATCCTCGCCCGCGAGAAGGGCATCGTCGCGATCGTCGGCGCGGCATCCGCATCCGACCTCGTCACCGGCAGCCATGTCATCGTCGATGCCGCCGCCGGGATCGTGACCGTCGATCCTTCCGACGACGAGAAGACGCGCGCTGAACAGCGCGCAGCCGCCCGCCGCTCGGCGGACGCCGCACCGCTTACCCCCGGCGCCCTCGCCGACGGCACGCTGATCCCGCTGCTGGCGAATCTGGGGAAACCTGCAGACGCATCCGATGCCGTCGAACGCGGGGCCGAGGGCGTCGGGCTGTTCCGCACCGAGTTCCTGTTCCTCTCATCGGCCCAGGCGCCGACCGTCGAGCAGCAGCGCGAGTCGTACCGCGAACTGCTCGCGGCCTTCCCCGGCCAGAAGGTCGTCGTGCGGATGCTGGATGCCGGTGCCGACAAGCCGCTGGCCTTCCTCAACGATGCGCATGAGGAGAACCCCGCGCTCGGTCTGCGCGGACTGCGCGCGCTCCGAGCGAGCGAGGACATCCTGCGCGAGCAGCTGACCGCGCTGGCAGAGGCGGATGCCGCCACCGAGGCCGACCTGTGGGTCATGGCGCCCATGGTCGCGACGGTCGAGGAGACCGAGTACTTCACCGCGCTCGCCCGCGAGTACGGCCTCAAGACCGCCGGCGTCATGGTCGAGATCCCGTCCAGCGCCCTGCTCGCCGACCGGATCCTCGCGCATGCGGACTTCGCATCGATCGGCACGAACGACCTCACGCAGTACACGATGGCCGCCGACCGCATGCTGGGTTCCGTCGCCGGATTCCAGGACCCGTGGCACCCCGCCGTGCTCAGGCTCGTGCGCGAGGTCGGCACAGCAGGAGCCCGCCTCGGCAAACCCGTCGGGATCTGCGGTGAGGCTGCCGCCGACCCGATGCTGGCCGTCGTGCTCGTGGGGCTCGGCGCCACGAGTCTCTCCATGGCGCCGTCAGCCCTCGCAGACGTGCGGCACACCCTGTCGCAGCACACTCTCGACGAAGCCCGCAACTTCGCCGAACTCGCACTGGCGGCCGACGACGCCGCCGGTGCTCGCCTCGCCGTGGCTGACGCCGCGGCATCCCTCCCCCCTCACCAGAAAGAGACGACATCATGACGACGACGTCACCGGCCGCCACGAAGGCAGGCGGCCTCCGAACGGGCGTGCAGCGCTTCGGCACGTTCCTGTCCGGAATGATCATGCCCAACATCGCCGCGTTCATCGCGTGGGGATTCATCACCATGCTGTTCATCCCGAAGGGCTTCTTCGGAGCGGAGAGTCCCTTCGGCTGGCACTGGGCCGGCGTCGCCGAGATCGTCGGAGGCGGTGGCGATTCCGCCGTCTTGGGCTGGCAGGGTGCGATGACCGCGGTCGCCGAGGGCGCCGACGGCAACGTCCTCGCGTATGTCGGCCTGGTAGGCCCCATGGTCACCTACCTGCTCCCGCTCCTCATCGCCAACACCGCAGGCCGCATGGTCTACGGCGAGCGCGGCGGTGTCGTGGCGACGATCGCCACCATGGGTGTCATCGTCGGCACGAACATCCCGATGTTCCTCGGCGCGATGATCATGGGACCGATCGCGGCCTGGATCACCAAGCGCATGGACCGGCTGTGGGACGGCAAGATCCGCCCCGGCTTCGAGATGCTGGTGAACAACTTCTCCGCCGGCATCCTGGGCATGGTCCTGGCGATCCTCGGCTTCTTCGCCTTCGGCCCGGTCATGCTCGGCATCAGTGCGGTGCTCGGCGGCGCCGTCGACTGGCTCGTCTCCCTGAACCTGCTCCCGCTGGTCTCGATCATCGTGGAGCCCGCCAAGGTGCTGTTCCTCAACAACGCCATCAACCACGGTGTGTTCACGCCGCTCGGCATCGAGCAGGCGGCTGAGACCGGAAAGTCGATCCTGTTCCTCATCGAGGCGAACCCCGGTCCCGGCCTCGGCCTGCTGCTCGCCTTCACGTTCTTCGGCGTCGGTGCGGCGAAGGCCTCTGCCCCGGGTGCGGCGATCATCCAGTTCTTCGGAGGCATCCACGAGATCTACTTCCCGTACGCGCTGAGCAAGCCGACCACCATCCTCGCGCTGATCGCAGGTGGCGCGGCCGGTGTCACGACGAACATGGTCCTGGGTGGCGGACTGGCCTTCCCGGCAGCACCCGGCAGCATCATCGCCGTCACGGCGGCGGCCGTCGGAGGCGGTGTCGGCAACCTGCTGGTCGTGTACCTCTCGGTGGTCATCGCCGCCGTCGTGACGTTCCTCATCACCGGCGTCATCCTGCGCGCATCGCGCAAGCGCGACCTCGAGGCCGAGGGAGACAGCTTCGGCGACGCGATCGCACAGACCGAGGCGAACAAGGGCAAGTCCTCCGCCGCGATGGACGCTCTCCGCGCGTCATCCGGCGCGGGTGCTGCCGGCGCAGCCGCCGGTGCGGGCGCGGGTGTCGCCACCGACCGCCGCATCGAGAACATCGTGTTCGCCTGCGACGCCGGCATGGGCTCGTCGGCCATGGGCGCGAGCGTGCTGCGCAACAAGTTCAAGAAGGCAGGGGTCGAGGGCGTCACCGTCACGAACCAGGCCATCGCGAACCTCGACGGCACCGCCGACCTGGTCATCACGCAGCAGCAGCTGACCGACCGGGCGCAGGCGCAGTCGCCGAACTCGATCCACGTGTCGGTCGACAACTTCATGAACTCTCCGAAGTACGAAGAGGTCGTCGAGATGGTGCGCGAGCAGCGCGACTCCGGCGCGTGACAGACCGGGCGGGGCGGGTGCCACGGCATCCGCCCCGCCCCCACATTCTCAGAAAGAAGGAATCACCATGAGCGTTCTCACCCTCGACCAGGTCCGCATCCACGCAGGCTCCAGCACTCAGCAGGAGGCGCTGCAGGAGGCGACCGACATCCTCGTATCCGTCGGTGCCGTCACTCCCGCCTACGTCGACGCGATGCGTCAGCGCGAAGAGACCGTCTCGACCTACATGGGCAACGGTCTGGCGATTCCGCACGGCACGAACGACACCAAGGATGCGATCCTCGCCTCGGCTCTCTCGGTCGTGCGCTACGACGGCGGCGTCGACTGGGCCGGTGAGCCCGCGACCTTCGTGATCGGCATCGCCGGACGCGGCGACGAGCACCTCGAGATCCTCTCGCAGATCGCGATCCTCTTCTCCGACGAGGACGACGTCGCCAAGCTGAATGCGGCGCAGACCCCGGACGAGCTGTACGCACTCCTCTCGGCGGTGAACGACTGATGAAGGCCGTCCACTTCGGAGCGGGCAACATCGGCCGCGGTTTCGTCGGCCTGCTGCTGCACGAGGGCGGCTACGAGGTCGTCTTCTCGGACGTCGCCGACGCCCTGGTCGATGCGATCAACGCTGTCGACTCGTACACCGTGCACGAAGCCGGTCCCGGCGGCACCGACCACGTGGTCACGGGCTTCCGCGCCGTGAACAGCAAGACCGGCCCGGAGACGGTCGCCGACGAGGTCGCGACCGCCGATGTCGTCACGACGGCCGTCGGGCCGACGGTCCTCCGTTTCGTCGCTCCGACGATCGTGGCAGGGCTCGCCCGCCGCTCGGCCGGCGCCGCACCGCTGCAGGTGATGGCGTGCGAGAACGCGATCGGCGCGACCGACACCCTTCGCGCCGAGATCGAGAAGGCGGCGGGAGTGGATGCCGAAGAGCTGCTCTCCCGCGCGGTGTTCGCGAACACCGCAGTCGACCGCATCGTGCCAGGACAGCCCGCGGACGGCGGAGTAGACGTCACGGTCGAGCCGTACTTCGAGTGGGCGATCGAGTCGGAGGCCTTCGGCGGCGCGTTGCCGAAGATCCCCGGAGCGCATTTCGTCGAGAACCTCGCGCCCTACATCGAGCGCAAGCTCTTCACGGTGAACACCGGGCACGCCGCGACGGCGTACTTCGGCGCTCGTGCCGGCATCGAGCGCATCTCGGACGCGCTGGCGGATCCCGACATCGCCGCTCGCGTGTCGGCTGCGCTCGAAGAGACCTCCGCGGTCCTGGTCGCCGAGCACGGCCTCGACCCCGCCGAGCTCGCCCAGTACCGCGCGACGATCCTCGAGCGGTTCCGCAATCCCGCGCTCGTCGACACCGTGCAGCGCGTCGGACGACAGCCGCTGCGCAAGATCTCGCGGCACGAGCGGTTCATCGGCCCCGCGGCGATGGCCGCCGAGCGAGGACTCTCCACCATCGCACTGGTCGGCGCCGTCACCGCCGCGCTCGAGTTCGAATCGCCCGACGACGAACAGGCGGTCGAGATGCAGGAGGCCCTCCGCACCGAAGACGCTCTCGCCTTCACCTCGCGCACGACGGGACTGGATCCCGAGCATCCGCTGTTCCCTGCGGTTCGCGACGCCGTCGTCTCGCGTCAGACGGCTCTGAACGCCTCCTGAGCGCCGCTGCACGCATCGCCTGCGCCCTCTGCCGATACGATCGGCGGAGGGCGCAGGTGCGCGCACAGCGAGGTGCGGGAGCAGCATGAACAGATACGCCGTCATCGGCGCGGGGCCGTCAGGACTCGCTGCCGCCCGCGCGCTCACGAGACGTGGGATCGGCGTCGACGGATACGAGGCCGCGGCAGGGGTCGGTGGACTCTGGGACATCGACAACCCGCGCAGCACCATGTACGAGTCGGCGCACCTGATCTCCTCACGTACCACCACCGAATTCACCGAGTTCCCCCTGCGATCGACGGTCGACTACCCGGGCCACCGCGTGCTGCGGCAGTACTTCCGCGACTATGCCGACCACTTCGGGCTCACCGACCGCTTCCGGTTCGAGACGAGGGTCACCCGTCTCGAACCGCAGGGCGGCGGCTGGGACCTCACCAGCGACGGCCCCGAGGGCGAGCACACCAGGTGGTACGCCGGCGTCGTGCTCGCGAACGGCACTCTGGCCGAACCGAACATCCCCGCCTTCCCGGGCACCTTCACCGGTGAGCTGATGCACACCAGCGCCTACCGGTCCCCCGCCCAGCTCGCGGGCAGGCGCGTGCTCCTGATCGGCGCGGGCAACTCGGGCTGCGACATCGCGGTGGATGCCGTGCATCACGCCGCGTCCGTCGACATGAGTGTGCGTCGCGGCTACTACTTCGTCCCGCGGTATCTCTTCGGTCGCCCGAGCGACACCCTCAACCAGGGTCGTCCGCTGCCCGCACGCATCAAGCAGGCCGTCGACAGCCGCGTGCTGCGGGCATTCACCGGCGACCCGGTGCGCTTCGGCTTCCCGAAGCCCGACTATCGCATCTACGAATCGCATCCGATCGTCAACACCATGATCCTCAACCACCTCGGCCAGGGCGACCTGCGCATCCGCCCGGACATCGACCGGTTCGACGGCTCGACCGTGCGGTTCCGCGACGGCACGGCCGACGACTACGACCTCGTGCTCCTCGCGACCGGCTACACGCTCGACTATCCGTTCGTCGACCGCGCGCACCTGCACTGGCGCGGCGCGGCCCCTCGGCTGTTCCTGAACATCTTCCCCGCCTCGTTCAACGGCCTGTACGTCATGGGAATGATCGAGGCATCCGGCATCGGCTGGCAGGGACGATACGAGCAGGCCGACCTGCTGGCGACCTATCTCGACGCCCTCGAGCACGACCCGGACACCGCGACCCGGTTCCGAGACCGGGTGACCTCGCAGCCGTGGCCCGATCTCACCGGTGGCTATCGCTACCTCGGACTCGACCGCATGGCCTACTACGTCAACAAGGACGCCTACCGCGGTGCCGTCCGCCGCGAGAAGCACGCGCTGGAAGACCAGACGGGGCGGCGGCCCTGACCCTCGCCGGCAGAGGCCGTTCACATGCGCAGGCTCTAGCCTTGATCCGTGCAGAAGAAGCGTGGCCGTCGTGTCCTGAAAGTGATCGTCTGGGGACTCGTCGCCGTCCTCGTGCTCGGAATCGGCGGCATCGTCGCCTGGAGCCAGATCGGGGTGATGCCCGCCGAGAAGGCACCGCTGGCTAGCGTCCGGGAGAACCCGGCGATCCACGTCGAAGACGCCGAGCAGGGAATCGTCCTCACCCCCGCCGACGGCGAGTCCGAGACGGGTCTGGTTTTCATCCCCGGGGCGAAGGTGGACCCGTGGGCGTACGCCGCGATCCTGCAGAGCCTCGCCGAGGAGGGCGCGACGGTCGTGATCACCCGCCCGTGGCTGAACCTCGCGTTCTTCGACCTGCGCGGCCTGGATTCCTTCACGTCGGCGGCTCCCGACATCGACGAGTGGGCGGTCGGAGGTCACTCGCTGGGCGGCGTGCGCGCGTGCCAGCTCGCCGCAGACGCCGATGCGCTCGTGCTGTTCGGGTCGTACTGCTCGAACGATGTCTCCGACACCGACCTCGCAGTGCTGAGCATCTCGGGCAGCGAAGACGGGCTCTCGACGCCCGAGAAGATCGACGCGGCCCGCGACCTGCTCCCCGCCGACGCCGAGATGGTCGAGATCGAGGGCGCATCCCACGCGTCATTCGGCGACTACGGCCCTCAGGCCGGCGACGGGACGCCGACCATCGCGGACGACGAGATGCATGCCGAGGTCGCCGATCGCCTGAACCCCTTCATGGCTGAGCTCTCCCAGGGCTGATCGGCTCTCCGCCCGCGTCCGAGGCCCCCGGTGTCAGACGACCGCGGGATCGAGCAGCGGATGCAGGTGCCTGGTGCCCAGCACCCCCGACGCCGTCCGCGCGCCCGCGCGGAGAGCCGACGGCACGTCGGCGCCGGAGAGCCGGGCGTCGAGCACACCGGCGAGGAAGGCGTCGCCGGCGCCGTTCGTGTCGACGACGTCGACGGGCACGGCCGCGACGCGGTGCTCCACGCCGTCTGCATCGATCGCCACAGCGCCCTCCGCGCCGAGCGTGCACACTGCGAGCGACGCTCCCGCCGAGATGCGCGAACGGAGAAACGCCACCGGATCGGCGAGGCGGTCGGCGTTGCAGAACACGACGTCCGCCGCATCGAGGAACGGTGTGTGGAAGTCGGCCTCGCCGTCGTAGTCGTGCACGTCGACCCAGATCGGGCGCCCGGTGGCGCTGGCCGCGGGAAGGAGCCTCAGGGGCTCCGCCGCGAGGTCGAGCACGATCGCATCGGCCTCTCGCATCGCAGAGACCAGAGCAGCGTCATCGGCACCGCCGGTCGCCGAGGGCGACGCGAGATAGAGCGACACGCGCTCGCCGCGACGGGTCATGAGGTTGAGATGGCGCTCCGTGACGTCTCCCTCACCCCACAGGGTGCGCACACCTGCCCGATCGAGAGCACCCCGCACGCGCTGACCCGGCTCGTCCGCCGCACTCACCGCGTACAGCAGCGTGGGGCGTCCGAGCGCGGTGAGGCTGAGCGCCTTTCCGGCACTCGTGCCGCCTGTCGTCTCCCACGAGTCCTCGGCGAACTGCATGTGGGGCACGGGCTCCGGCAGGCGATCGAGCACGACGATCGAGTTCCACGAGACGGGGCCTGCGATGAAGACGGATGCGGTCATGGCTCCATCCTGCCCCGTGCGGCCGCCTGATCAGCCGATCCGCTTGATCAGCGAGTCCAGACCCATTCCGTAGTCGATGCGAACGACCGGCAGCGCGAGCTTGTCGGTCCCGATCTCGACGTACCCGGGTTCGATGGTGCGGGCCATCTCGAAGCCGGCCTGTGCGACACCCTGCTTCGCGGTGTCGTTATAGTGCCCGAACGGATACGCGATCACCTCGCGCACCCCGAGCACATCCCCTGACAGATTCAGGTCGGCCGCGATCTCGTCGGCCGTCCAGTTCGTCATCCGGCCCTTGCCGTTCTCGCCGGCCTGATGCATGTCGTGGGTGTGCGAACGGCGCAGCACGTAGATCGACGGCGGCGGATCCTGCCGGTAGGCCGTGATCATGAACGACGTCGACAGGAGCTTGTTCCGCTCGATCACCGGAACCGCCAGATCGAACCAGGTCTGGTCGGCGTCGTCGTCGGTGATGATCACCGAGCGGGCGGGCAGCGAGAGGCGCCCGTCGATGAACGCGCTGAGCTCGTCCCAGGTCGGAAGATAGAACCCCGTCGTCGCGATGTGAGTCATCTGCGCATCGAAGTCGCCGATGTACGCGTAGTTGCCGCGCAGCCACCCCGTCTCGCCGTCCGGGTTCGTCGTGAACTGGTGGTACATCAGGATCGGCACCTGCACATCGGCAGCGGCGTTCGCCTCGGGGGTCGTCCACCCGGCGAACAGTTCGGTCTGCTGATCGACGCAGGCGACGGGATCGGCGCCGTTCACCCGCGCGGCGACGGTGTATGCGGCGGCATCCGCCTCGTTGGTGTACCACCCCGCGAACACCCGCCCATCCTGCACGGGGATCGGAAGCGCCGCGTAGAGGGCGTCCTGCCTCTGCAGCATGGGCTCGGCCGGGGCCCCCTCGCCGAAGAAGCTCACCGCGCACGCCAGCGTATCGTCGGCATCGGCGAGCAGTTGCTGAGCGGGTGTCAGCGGACGCTCGATGACGTCCGCACCGGCGCGCGGAACGCTCTCCTCCGGCGCTCGCGTCGACCAGGCGTATGCTGCTGTCGCGCCTGCCGCGAGCACGACGACGGCGCTGATGATCAGTGCGACCCCGATGCGGCGTCGCTTCCCCCCGGAAGCCATGATCTAGATGTCGAATCCGTCGGCGATCATCTCCACGAGCTCTTCGCGCTCCTCGACGGGCAGGAAGGCTGCGGCCGCGGCGTTGAACTGGAAGGTCTCGAGATCGTCGAGGTCGTACTCGAACGTCTCGACGAGGTTGGCGAGCTCGCGCGTGAGAGACGTGGCGCTCATCGTGCGGTTGTCGACGTTCACCGTGACGGCGAAACCGAGCTGGTAGAGCAGGTCGAAGGGATGATCGGCGAGGGTGTCGCCCCACGCAGCGATCGCCCCGGTCTGCAGGTTCGATGACGGCGAGAGCTCGAGCGGGATCTCGCGGTCGCGCACCCAGCGGGCGAGGTCGCCGAACTGCACCTGCACCTCGTCGCCCTCCTGGGTGATCACCTGCAGGTCCTCGGCGATGCGCACGCCGTGGCCGAGGCGCAGAGCTCGCCCGTCGATGAGCGCCGAACGGATCGAGGCCGAACCGGCGGCTTCTCCCGCGTGCACCGTGACGGGGAAGAAGTTTTCGGCCAGGTAGTCGAAGGCGGCTCGATGGTTCGAGGCGGGGAATCCGTCCTCCGGGCCGGCGATGTCGAATCCGACGGCCCCGCGTCCGCGGAACCCGACCGCGAGCTCTGCGATCTCACGAGAGCGGTCGGTGTGACGCATCGCTGTGATCAGCTGGCCGACGCGGATGCTGTGCCCGTCGCGGTCAGCGGCGTCCTCGCCCTCCTCGATGCCCTGCTGCACGGCCTCGACGGCCTGCTCGAGCGAGAGACCGCGGGTGAGGTGCTGTTCGGGCGCCCAGCGCACCTCGCCGTAGATCACTCCGTCGGTCGCGAGGTCCTGCACGAACTCGCGTGCGACGCGGGTCAGCCCCTCCGTCGTCTGCATGACCGCGGTCGTCAGATCGAACGTCTTGAGGTACTCGACCAGAGAACCCGAGTCGCTCTTCTTCGCGATCCACTTGCCGAGAGCGGCAGGGTTCGACTCCGGCACATCGACGCCGATCGCATCCGCCAGTTCGACGATGGTCGACGGGCGCACTGCGCCGTCGAGGTGGTCGTGCAGCGACACCTTGGGCAGGCTGCGCAGAGACGCTCCCTGGATGGTGACATCGCCGTTCGCGTCGATCGACATGGGGATTCCTCTCGGTCGCGGATTCGCTGTGTTCAGGCTAGCGGTCCGCGGATCAGGCCGTGATGCGCTCGCGCACGATCGGACCGGCGGCCGGAGCCTCGTCGCCGATCGCCCATGCGCCCTCGAGGGCCTCGAGCGCGCGAGGGAACCTGGCCTCATCAGCGGCGGAGAGGGTGAACAGCGGCTGGCCGGCCACGACGCGGTCGCCGGGCTTGGCGTGCAGATCGATGCCGGCTTCAAAGATGACCGGGTCCTCGGCCCGCGCGCGTCCTGCACCGAGACGCCACGCCGCGATGCCGAACGGCAGCGCGTCCATCTGAGACACCACGCCGTCGGCGGGAGCGGTGACCACGTGCGTCTCGCGTGCCGTCGGCAGCGGTGCGTCGGGGTCGCCGTCCTGCGCGCGGATCATGGCCTTCCAGCCGTCCATCGCACGTCCGTCGTCGAGAGCGGCCTCGACATCGGCATCCGGCTGTCCTGCGAGCGCGAGCATCTCGCGCGCCAGGGCGATCGTCAGTTCGCGGACGTCGGAGGGGCCTCCGCCTGCCAGCACCTCGACGGACTCGCGAACCTCGTTGGCGTTGCCGATCGCTCGCCCGAGGGGCACGTTCATGTCGGTGAGCAGTGCCGTCGTGGCGACGCCGGAGTCGGTTCCGAGGGCGACCATCGTGCGCGCGAGTTCGCGTGCCCGATCGATGTCCTGCATGAACGCGCCCGAGCCGAACTTCACGTCGAGCACCAGCGCGTCCGTGCCTTCGGCGATCTTCTTCGACATGATGCTCGACGCGATCAGCGGGATCGCCTCGACCGTGCCGGTGACATCGCGCAGCGCATAGAGCTTCTTGTCTGCGGGAGCGAGACCCGAACCTGCGGCGCAGATCACCGCGCCCACATCGCCCTGCATCTGCGCGAAGATCTCTTCATTGCTGAGCGCGGCACGCCAGCCGGGGATCGACTCGAGCTTGTCGAGCGTGCCGCCGGTGTGGCCGAGTCCTCGGCCGGAGAGCTGCGGCACCGCCACGCCGAACACCGCGACCAACGGTGCGAGCGGCAGGGTGATCTTGTCGCCCACTCCTCCGGTCGAGTGCTTGTCGACGGTCTTCTTGCCGAGGGTCGCGAAGCTCATCCGCTCCCCCGAGGCGATCATGGCATCGGTGAGCACGCGGATCTCGTCGCGCTCCATGCCGCGCTGGAAGACGGCCATCGCGAACGAGGCCATCTGCGCGTCCGACACGTAGCCGCGCGTATAGGCGTCGACCATCCAGCGCAGCGCCTTCTCGGGCACGGCACCTCCGTCACGCTTGGCACGGATCACATCGACGGCGTCGAAGGGTTCAACGCTCATCGGGCGTCCTCCAGGTCTCGGGGGCCGAACGCATCCGGCAGTACTTCATCGATGGTCCGGATGCCGGAGACGGTCTCCAGCAGCATCCCGGGCATCGCGTGCTCGTAGAGCAGTTGGCGGCAGCGGCCGCACGGCATGATCGTCTGTCCGTCGTTGTTCACGCATACGAAGGCGACGAGCTGGCCGCCACCGGACATGTGCAGGTCACCCACCAGCGCGCACTCGGCGCACAGGGTCACCCCGTACGACGCGTTCTCGACGTTGCAGCCGGCGACGATGCGACCGTCGCCGACGAGGGCGGCAGCTCCCACGCGGTACCGCGAGTACGGCGCATAGGCCTTCGTCATAGCGTCTGTCGCAACCTGGCGAAGCTCGTCCCAGTCGATGTCGGTCATGTCTCTCCTAGGACTTTATGTACGGCTTGCCGCTGGCCGCCGGCCCGCGGATCTGACCGGCGAAACCGGCGACCGCGAGAAGCGTCACGACATACGGGAGCATCAGCATGAACTCGCCGGGGATCGGTGTCTTGAGGATCGACAGCAGGTTCTGCAGGTTCGTCGCGAAGCCGAACAGCAGGGCCGCGAGCGTCGCGCGGATCGGATCCCAGCGTCCGAAGATCACGGCGGCGAGGGCGATGAAGCCGAGACCGGCCGTCATGTCCTTGCCGAACTGCGGCACCGAGACGAGCGTGAAGTACGCGCCGCCGATGCCGGCGATCGCTCCCGCGAGCAGGACGTTCCAGAACCGCGTCGAATTGACCTTGATGCCGACCGTGTCCGCCGCCTGCGGGTGCTCGCCGACGGCGCGGACCCGGAGCCCCCACTTCGTGCGGTACAGGCCCCAGGCGACGATGGCGACGGTGATGAACATGAGATAGACGATGAACGTCTGGTTGAAGAGCACCGGACCGATGATGGGGATGTCGCTGAGCAGCGGGATCTCGATGCGGCTGAAGCGCACCGGGGTGTTGAGCTCGGCCTCGTTCGGTGCGAGCAGCGCGCCGTAGAGGAATCCGGTGAGACCGCTGACGAGCACGTTGAGCACCACGCCGACGATGACCTGCTCGACGAGGTACTTGATCGCGAACGCGGCCAGCACGGCGGCGACGAGCACGCCGCCGAGCATCGCACCCAGCAGTCCGATGAACGGACTGCCGGTGACGCTCGAGAGCAGCGCGGCCGAGAACGCGCCGAGGAGCAGCTGGCCTTCGATCGCGACGTTGACCACGCCCGCCCGCTCGCCGATGACGCCGCCGAGGGCGCCGAACACGAGGGGAACGGAGAGGGAGACGGCTCCGAAGAGCAGGCTGCTGACGGGAACGAGGCCACCGGCGCCCGCCCACACGAGGAACCCGAAGACGGCGATCACGCTGAAGGCGATCACCAGCCAGATCGACGGCTTGCGGTACGTCCACGCCCGCAGGAACGCGAGCACCGACAGCAGCGCGAGGATCACGATGACGACCCAGCTGGTCGGCCCGGTCGGAAGCGCCACGTCGGGCAGCGCGAACGGCGACGACGGGTCGTTGAGGCGGAAGCTGCTGGTGCCGCTGCGTGGCACGAGCAGGAAGAGGAGCGCCAGCAGCACGGTGGCTGCGGCGAGGACGATCGGCGCTTTCAGGTGCCGCTCGCGCACGGTGGCGAGCTGCACGGTTCCGTCGGCGGCTTCGCTCTGGACGAGGGAGGTCATGCGGTCACCGCCTTCTTCGTGGCTTTGGCTCTCGCCTTGGCCGCCTTCTCGAGGTCGGACTTCGGCAGGAAGAACACTGCGCGCAGCAGAGGCGGCGCGGCGATGAACAGCACGACGAGCGACTGCACGACGAGCACGATGTCGACCGGGATGTCCTGCGCCTGCATCGAGAACGAGCCCGCCTTCAGGGCACCGAACAGGATGCCCGCCGCGAAGGTGCCCCATGCACGGCTGCGGCCGAGCAGGGCGACGGTGATCGCGTCGAAGCCGATCCCGGCGTCGATCGTCTCGGTGATACCGGTCGTGACCGCACCCTGCACCTGGTTCATGCCGGCCAGACCGGCGAGAGCACCGGCCAGGAGCATCGCGTAGACGTAGACGCGCTGCACGCTGATTCCGGCCGCGCGCGCGGCGTGCGGGTTCTCACCCACGGCGCGCATCCGCATTCCGAGCGACGAGCGCTCGATCAGCCACCAGACGAAGAGGGTCGCGATGATCACGATCACGAACCCGAGGTCGAGCAGCGGGAACTGCGGCCCGAGGAGCTCGGGGAACTGCGCGCTCTCAGGGGTGGCGTAGCCGAGGGCCTGGTTCGTGCCGGGCTTCTGCAGCAGACCGGGTGTGCGGATCATCCACAGCAGCAGGTAGTACGCCACGTAGTTGAGCATGATCGTGAGGATGACCTCGTGGGCGCCCGTGCGCGCCTTGAGCAGACCGGCGATCGCGCCCCACAGCGCTCCGCCGGCGATGCCGGCGATCAGGGTGACCGGGATGTGCAGCCAGAACGGCAGGTCGAGCTGGAAGGTGAGGAGACCAGCGGCCGCCACGCCGATGAGCATCTGACCGCGCGCACCGATGTTGAACAGGCCGACGCGGAAGGCGAGGGCGACGCCGAGACCGGCGGCGATCAGGGGCGCCGCGAAGCCCAGCGTGTTGGTCAACGGGCGGATCTGCGCCGCGAAGTCCGCACCGCGTGCGTTGAAGATCGCTCCGCGGAAGAGCGCCTCGTAGCCGTTGTAGACCGCGTTCCAGATCGCGGCGAAGGTGTCGCTCGGACGCTGGAAGAAGTAGCCGGATGCCTCCAGCACGTCCTCGTTGGTGAAGGCGATCAGGATGCCGCCGACGACCAGAGCCAGGAAGATCGCGAGGATCGTCGTGACGGCGCTGCCGCGGAGCATCTCCTTCAGGATCACGTTGCCGCGCGGGGGCGGCGGAACCTCGCCCGTATCGCGCGGCGTCGTGGTCGTGTTCACCGAGAGCTGATCGGCGGAACCCCGTCCCACCGAGTCGCTCCCGTGTGGCGTCGTACCGCTCATGCGGCCACCTCTCCCTCGGCGGCGCCCGCCATCATCAGTCCCAGCGTCTCGCGCGGGGTGTCGCCGGGAACGATCCCGACGATCGTGCCTCTGTACATGACGGCGATGCGGTCGGCGAGAGCCGCCACCTCGTCGAGCTCGGTCGAGACGACCACGACGGGGATGCCCGCGTCTCTGGTCTCGATGATCCGCTTGTGGATGAACTCGATGGAGCCGACGTCGACTCCACGGGTCGGCTGCGCGGCGACGAGCAGTTTGAGCTCGCGGCTCATCTCGCGGGCGATCACGACCTTCTGCTGGTTTCCTCCTGAGAGGGTGCCTGCCGCGGTGTGCGGGCCCTGCGTGCGGATGTCGTACTCGCTGATCCGTGCGCGGGCGAAGTCCTCGAGCGCCGATCGCCGGATGGTCCCGCCCCGGCTGAACTCTTCGTCGCCGGTGCGGTCGAGGATCAAGTTCTCCGCGACAGAGAAGCCTGCGACGAGTCCATCCTCGGTGCGGTCCTCGGGCACGAAGCCGACACCCGCGTCGAGGATCGCTCGCACGCTCTTGCCGACCAGTTCGGTGCCTCCGAGGGTGATCGATCCTTCGACCCTGGCCGCGAGGCCGACGATGGCCTCGACCAGCTCGGTCTGCCCGTTGCCCTGCACTCCGGCCACGGCGAGCACTTCGCCAGGGCGCACGGAGAAGTCGATGCCGTCGACGACGATCGCCCCCGCGGAGGTGAGCACGCGCAGTCCCTTGACCTCGAGGCCGCCCTCGCCGAGGCGCGGCGGGTCCTTGTGCACGGTGAGCTCGACCGCACGTCCGACCATCAGAGAGGCCAGCTCGGCGTTGGTCGCCGTGGGCGATGCCTCGCCGACGATGCGGCCGAGGCGGACGATCGTGATCGTGTCCGCGACCTCGCGCACCTCACGCAGCTTGTGGGTGATGAAGACGATCGCGGTGCCTTCGTCCCGCAGCTGGCGCATGATGCCCATCAGCTCGTCGGTCTCCTGCGGCGTGAGCACAGCGGTGGGCTCGTCGAAGACCAGGACCTTGGCATCGCGCGAGAGCGCCTTGATGATCTCGACCCGCTGCTGCACGCCGACGGGGAGGTCGCCGACGATGGCGTCAGGGTCGATGTCGAAGCCGAAGCGGGCGGCGACGGAGCGGACGTGCTCACGCGCCTTCGTGATGTCGAGGGTGCCCAGGCCCTTGGTCTGCTCGTGGCCGAGCATGACGTTCTCCGCCACCGTGAACACGGGGACGAGCATGAAGTGCTGATGCACCATTCCGATGCCGGCGTTCATCGCGTCGCCGGGGCCGCGGAACCGCTGGACGACGTCGTCCAGGAGGATCTCGCCCTCGTCGGCCTGATACAGCCCGTAGAGGACGTTCATCAGAGTGGACTTGCCTGCACCGTTCTCGCCGAGCAGCGCATGGATCTGCCCCGGCTCGACGACCAGGTCGATGTGGTCGTTGGCCACCAGGGTTCCGAACCGCTTGGTGATACCGCGAAGTTCGAGCTTCATATCTGCACCTTATCCAGAAGTGTCATCCAGAAGAGTCCGAAGAATCTCCGGCGCATCGCACGGGGATCGCCCGGATGCGCCGCGAACAGTCGTCATCGTCCGTCCACGGCGCGGGGCGAGTGGCCGCTTGCACCACTCGCCCCGCCATGGATGTGAACTGCTTACGGGGAGTTCTCCGACTCCACCGTGATGTCACCCGAGATGATCTGCTCCTGCAGAGCCGAGATCTCATCGAGCAGCCCGTCGGGCAGGTCGCCCTCGAAGGCACCGAAGCCCGAGAGCTTGACGCCCTCGTTCTCGAGCGTGCCGATGTAGGGAGCCGGGTCGAAGTCACCCTCGGATGCGGCGACGGTCGCGTCCTCGACGGCGACGTCGATGGCCTTCATGATCGAGAAGAGGGTGACATCGGCCACGCTCTCATCGGCCACCGCGAGGTCGCTGTCGACGCCGACCAGCAGCGTGTCCTTGCCGCTGTCGGCGATGGCCGCCGCAGCGCTCTGGTAGATCGGTCCACCGACCGGGAGGATCACGTCGACGCCCTGGTCGAGCACGCCCTGAGCGGTCTGCTTGGCGGTGTCGTTCGCGTCGAAGCCGCCGGTGAAGGAGCCCTTCTGCGTGGCGGCGTCCCAGCCGAAGACCTCGACGGCGCCCGACTTGTCCTCGTTGTACTTCTCGACGCCGAGCTGGAAGCCGTCCATGAACACGGCGACCGACGGGATCTGCATTCCGCCGAAGGTGCCGACCTTGTTCACGCCCGATGCAGCAGACCAGCCGGCGGCGGCGTAGCCACCGAGGTAGGCGGCCTGAGCCGTGTCGAAGACGAGGGGCTTGATGTTGGGAGCATCGGTGGTGCCGTCGAAGTCGTTGTCGGCATAGTCGTCGATGATCGCGTAGTCGATCTCGGGGTTGGCGAGAGCGGACTCGACGGTCGCGGCGGAGAGCTTGAAGCCGACTGCGACGATGAGCGAGCAGCCCTCCGAGACAGCGGTCTCGAGGTTGGGCGCGTAGTCGTTGTCGTTGGCGGACTCGAACTCGATCGGCTTGACGCCGAGAGTCTCCGCTGCGCGGTCCATGCCCTCCTTGGCGGACTGGTTGAACGACTTGTCGTTCCAGCCGCCCGCGTCCGAGACGAGGCAGGGGATGAAGTCGGAGTCAGCCTCGCCGCCGCCGGTGCCGCCCGATTCGGTGGGAGCCTGGCCGCAGCCGGCAAGTGCGAAGACGACGCCAGCGGCGATGGTCGCGCCGAGCAGCTTCTTGGTGGTGGAGATGGTCAACTCATGCCTCCTGAACGGTGCCGCGGCCCTCGCGGATCGCTCAAAGTTACCTAGTGTTTCGACTTTTGTGCATGCACGAGGGCGAAGCGCTGGCGAATGGTTACAAACCTGAAACCAAGACAGCCGATGAGCGACGGTGCGTGCTCATCAGAGCACGTCGCTCCGCCCCGTCAGCTTCAGGGACTCGACGACACCCTTCACCCGCTGCGCATGTTCTATCGTCGTGACGAGCAGAGCGTCTGGCGTGTCGACCACCACGATGTCCTTCACGCCGATCAGGCTGATCACGCGAGAGGTCTGACTGACCAGGATCCCGCTGGCAGCATCCGACAGCACCCGGGCTTTCGGCCCGAGCACGGCGAGGTCGTTCTTCCGCCCGTTGTTGATGAGCTTGGTGAGGGAGGCGAAGTCCCCCACGTCGTCCCAGTCGAAGTGCCCGGGCACGACCGCGAGGCGTCCGCGTCGCGCAGCCGGCTCAGCCACCGCGTAGTCGATCGCGATCTTCTTCAGCCCGGGCCAGATCCGATCCACGGCGGGGCCGCGGCGCTCACGGTCGTCCCATGCCTCGGCGAGCTCGAGCAGCCCGGCGTGCAGGGCCGGCTCGTTCGCGGCGAGCTCATCGAGCAGCACGCTCGCCTTGGCGATGAACATTCCGGCGTTCCAGAGGTAGCCGCGGTCGGCGAAGTAGGCCTTGGCGGTCTCGAGGTCGGGCTTCTCGACGAAGCTCTCGACCAGGGCGGCCTCGCGCGCCCCTTCGACGAGGAGCTCCGCGCCCCTCTTGATGTAGCCGAAGCCGATCGCGGGCTCGGTCGGAGAGATGCCGATCGTGCAGATGTATCCCTCGCGCGCGACCTCGACGGCGTCGCGGACGGCGAACTCGAACACACGCGTGCTGCGGATGACGTGGTCGGCGCTGAACGAGCCGATGATCACGTCGGGGTCTCTCCGATGCAGGACTGCGGCCGCCAACCCGATCGCCGCCGCGGACTCGCGCGGCTCCGACTCCAGGAACACATTCAGATCCGGTATTCCGGGCAGCTCCGCCTCCACCGCCGCGCGGTGGGCCCGGCCGGTGACCACGGCGATCCGGTCGGCCCCGGCCAAGGGCTCCAGCCTGTCCCACGTATCGCGCAGCAGGGAGTGCCCGGAACCCGTGAGATCGTGCAGGAACTTCGGCGCGTCCGCTCGGGAGAGAGGCCAGAGTCGGCTGCCGATTCCGCCGGCAGGGATCACGGCGTAGAAGTTCTCGATGGGTTGGCTCACCTTGCCAGGGTATCCCCACGGAAAGTCTCGACATCGAGACACTTAGGCTCCCCTTCGTCGCCCGCAGTCGTCTCACGGGAATAGGATGGTGTCCGATCGGCCGTGCCTGATGACAGCAGGCTCACGCTTGGAAGACGCACTGCACGCGACCGAGTCACTTCGATCCAGGGAGGACGACCGTGTCCACAAGCGCTCGCTTGACACCGTCGATTTCGGAAACCACTTCCAAGACGCCACGCGGCACCCTCTACCGGGGTCGCGAAGGCATGTGGTCGTGGGTGCTTCACCGCATCACCGGAGTCGCCATCTTCTTCTTCCTGTTGGTGCATGTGCTCGACACTGCACTCATCAGGGTCTCCCCCGAGGCGTACAACGCCGTCATCGGCACGTACAAGAACCCGATCATGGCGCTCGGCGAGGTCGTGCTGGTGGCAGGCATCGTGTTCCACGCGATGAACGGCCTCCGCATCATCGCCGTCGACTTCTGGTCCAAGGGTGCCAAGTACCAGCGCCAGCTGTTCTGGGGCGTGCTTCTTGTGTGGGGCATCATCATGGCGGGCTTCGTGCCTCGTCACCTGATGCTCGCGTTCGCCGGCTTCGGAGGAGGACACTGATGACCGCTCAGACCGTCGCAGCCCCTGTCCGCCGTCAGCGCGGATTCAACCTCGAGAAGTGGGGCTGGCTCTTCATGCGCGCCTCCGGCCTCGTGCTCGTCGTGCTCATCTTCGGGCACCTGTTCATCAACCTGATGGTCGGCGAGGGCATCCACGCCCTGGACTTCGCGTTCATCGCCGGAAAGTTCGCCACGCCGTTCTGGCAGTGGTGGGACGTCCTCATGCTCTGGCTCGCGCTGATCCACGGCGCCAACGGCATGCGCACGATCGTCAACGACTACGTGACGAACAACACCGCTCGCAAGGCGCTGATCTGGGCCCTCGGCCTGGCCGCAGCCCTGCTCATCATCCTCGGCACCCTGGTCGTCTTCACGTTCGACCCGTGCCTCGGCGTGACCGAGTCGAGCACACTGTGGGAACAGTGCCAGACGCTGGGCAAGTAGAAGAGAAGGCATACGAGAAGTGACTACCGAGACCCAGGATTCCGTCGTGCGCGACGGCGTGCACTACCACCAGTTCGACATCGTGATCGTGGGCGCCGGCGGCGCCGGCATGCGAGCGGCCATCGAGGCAGGCTCCGGCGCGAAGACCGCGGTCATCTCCAAGCTCTACCCGACGCGGTCGCACACCGGTGCGGCGCAGGGCGGCATGGCGGCTGCGCTCGCGAACGTCGAAGAGGACAGCTGGGAGTGGCACACCTTCGACACCGTCAAGGGCGGCGACTACCTGGTCGACCAGGATGCTGCGGAGATCCTCGCCAAAGAGGCCATCGACGCGGTCATCGACCTCGAGAACATGGGTCTCCCCTTCAACCGCACGCCCGAGGGCAAGATCGACCAGCGTCGATTCGGCGGCCACACCGCCGAGCACGGCAAGACCCCGGTGCGCCGCGCATGCTACGCCGCCGACCGCACCGGTCACATGATCCTGCAGACGCTGTTCCAGAACTGCGTCAAGCTCGGCATCAACTTCTTCAACGAGTTCTACGTCCTCGACCTGCTCACGGTGAAGGACGCCGACGGCAAGACCCAGATCTCGGGCGTCGTCGCATACGACCTCTCGACCGGTGAGCTGCACGTGTTCCAGGCCAAGGCCGTGATCTTCGCGACCGGCGGCTTCGGCAAGATCTTCAAGACGACCTCGAACGCGCACACCCTCACGGGTGACGGTGTCGGCATCGTCTGGCGAAAGGGCCTCCCCCTCGAGGACCTCGAGTTCTTCCAGTTCCACCCGACCGGACTGGCCGGACTCGGCATCCTCCTCACCGAGGGCGCCCGCGGCGAGGGAGCCATTCTGCGCAACGCCTCGGGCGAGCGCTTCATGGAGCGCTATGCCCCGACGATCAAGGACCTCGCACCTCGCGACATCGTCGCCCGCTGCATGGTGCAGGAGGTGGCCGAAGGCCGCGGCGCCGGTCCTCACAAGGACTACGTGCTGCTGGACTGCACTCACCTGGGTGCCGAGGTTCTCGAGACCAAGCTGCCCGACATCACCGAGTTCGCCCGCACGTACCTGGGTGTCGACCCGGTCGTCGAGCCCGTGCCGGTGATGCCGACGGCCCACTACGCGATGGGCGGCATCCCCACGAACAACGACGCAGAGGTTCTCGCCGACAACACCACCGTCGTCCCGGGTCTCTACGCCGCGGGCGAGTGCGCCTGCGTCTCGGTGCACGGCGCCAACCGTCTCGGCACCAACTCGCTGCTCGACATCAACGTGTTCGGCAAGCGCGCAGGCCGCAATGCGGTGGAGTACGTCAAGACCGCCGAATTCGTGCCGCTTCCGGAGAACCCCGCCGGGTTCGTCTCCGGGATGCTCGAGGGCCTGCGCAACAACCAGGGCACCGAGCGCATCGCCGTGCTCCGCAAGGCGCTGCAGGACGAGATGGACAAGGGCGCGCAGGTCTTCCGCACGCACGAGTCGCTCGAGCACGTGCTCGGCGTCATCAAGGAACTGCGCGACCGCTACATGAACGTGCACGTCGACGACAAGGGCAAGCGGTTCAACACCGACCTGCTCGAGGCCGTCGAGCTGGGTTTCCTGCTCGACATCGCCGAGGTCGTCGTCTATGCCGCGCAGAACCGTGAGGAGAGCCGGGGCGGCCACATGCGCGACGACTTCCCCACCCGCAACGACGAGAAGTACATGCAGCACACGATGGCCTATCTCACGGGCGATCCGCACTCCTCCACTCCGAGCGATCACATCAAGCTCGACTGGAAGCCGGTCGTGTTCACGAAGAACGAGCAGGGCGAGTTGAACTACCCGCCGATGGAGAGGAAGTACTGAGCATGTCGAACGCCATCGCCGAAGCTCCCGCAGACACGACGCAGGACACGGGCATCCAGTCGTTCATCGTCACGTTCAACATCCGTCGATTCGACCCCGAGATCGACTCCGAGCCGCACTGGGTCGACTACGACGTGGAGCTGTACTCGACCGACCGCGTCCTCGACGCCCTGCACAAGATCAAGTGGGAGGTCGACGGCTCGCTCACGTTCCGCCGCTCGTGCGCCCACGGCATCTGCGGCTCTGACGCGATGCGCATCAACGGTCGCAACCGCCTGGCGTGCAAGACGCTGATCAAGGACCTCGACATCTCGAAGCCGATCTACGTCGAGGCGATCAAGGGCCTGCCGCTCGAGAAGGACCTCGTCGTCGACATGGAGCCGTTCTTCGCGTCGTACCGCGAGGTGCAGCCGTTCCTCGTCGCGAACTCCGTGCCGGAGAAGGGCAAGGAGCGGGTCCAGTCGATCGCGGATCGCGAGATCTTCGACGACACGACCAAGTGCATCCTCTGCGCCGCGTGCACCTCGTCGTGCCCCGTCTTCTGGACCGACGGTCAGTACTTCGGACCCGCGGCGATCGTGAACGCGCACCGCTTCATCTTCGACTCCCGCGACGACAACGCTGCGGTCCGTCTCGACATCCTCAACGACAAGGAAGGCGTCTGGCGCTGCCGCACGACCTTCAACTGCTCCGAGGCCTGCCCCCGCGGCATCGAGGTCACCAAGGCCATCGCCGAGGTCAAGCAGGCAGTGCTTCGCGGTCGTCCCTGACTCTCGCGCGCTGACGACGACGGGCGGGCTCCTTCACGGAGTCCGCCCGTTCTCTCTGTGTGGATAGGGTGAGGATGTGTCTGATCCTGCTGGCGCCGAGAGCGAGCCCCGCCGCCTCGACGCGGCCGTCGAACGGGCCACCGCACTGACCCAGCGCACGCTCGGGCTGTTCCCCGTGCGCGTGTGGCGTCACTTCCTGCAGCACAACGGGTTCCTCCTCGCAGCGGGCGTGAGCTACCAGGCGCTGTTCGCGATCTTCGCGGCGATCTATCTCGCCTTCGCCATCGCCGGTCTCTGGCTCGGAGGCAGCACCGAAGCGGTCGACGGCATGATCGACATCATCAACAGCTACATCCCCAACCTGATCCAGGACGAGGGCGGGGTGTTCACCCCGCAGCAGGTGCAGGAGATCGCTGCGAGCACGACCGGGCTGCTCAGCATCACCGGTCTGATCGCGCTCGGAACCGTGATCTGGACGGCCATCGGCTGGGTGACGTTCTCGCGACGCGCGACGCGCGACATCTTCGGCCTGCCGCCCGACCGTCGCAGCTACGTCATCCTGAAGGCGAGGGATCTGCTCGCCGCGCTGATCTTCGGAGCGTCGCTGATCGCCGGTTCACTGCTCAGCTCCGCCAGCGCGGTCGCGATGAGCTGGATCCTGAGCCTGCTGGGATGGGGATCCGCCCTCGACGGCCTCACCAGCATCCGGATCGGCACCGTGCTCGTGTCCTTCGCGCTGCTGTCGGGCGCACTCGCGGCGATGGTGCGCTTCCTCACCGGCACATCCCTGCACTGGAGCACGATCTGGCCGGGCGCGCTCCTCGGCGGCGGGGCGATGACGATCCTCCAGTTCGGCGCGGGATTCCTGCTGAGCTACACGCCGACGAATCCGCTGCTCGCCACGTTCGCGATCTTCATCGGTCTGCTGCTGTGGTTCAGGGTGAACGGCGTGGTGATGCTGGTCGCCTCCTCGTGGATCGCCGTCGCGGCGAAGGATCGTGACCTGCCGCTGCTGGCTCAGTCCGACGCGGAGCGGCGGGCGGCTGAACACCAGACCCTGGTGGCAGCAGCCCGCATCCGCGTGCGCGAGGCGCACGAGGCTCGCGAGACGGCTCCGTGGTACCGCGCCTGGGCCGCCGCCAGGGCCGTGCATGCGACGGAGCAGGAGCTCGCCGACCTGGAGGCCTCCGCTCCCCCGCCCGTCGATGCGAGCTCCGCCTTCGCCCAGCGTCTGCTGGCCGATCTGCAGCGTCCGTCCAAGGATGTCGGCGGCCCTCGTTAGGCTGGTGAGCATGCCTCATCTGCGTATCGCCTCGGTCAATGTCAACGGAATCCGAGCGGCGGCTCGCAACGGTATGAGCAGCTGGCTCGATGCGGCCGACGTCGACATCCTGACGCTGCAGGAGGTCCGCGGGCAGGACGAGCACCTCGAGGCCGCGCTTCCCGGATGGACGTTCGTGCACGACGAGGCCACGGCCAAGGGACGCGCCGGCGTGGCGATCGCGAGCCGCGTGCCGGCCATCGCCTCCCGCACCGAGTTCGGCGACGACGACTTCGATTCGAAGGGACGCTGGATCGAAGCTGATTTCCTCATCGGAGACCGCCCGCTCACGGTGGTCAGCGCCTACGTGCACAGCGGCGAGGCCGACACTCCGAAGCAGGAGGAGAAGTGGAAGTTCCTCGATGCGTTCGGTGTGCGTCTCGCGGACCTCGGCGATGATGACGGCGCGCTCGCTCTCGTGACCGGTGACCTGAACGTCGGCCATCGCGAACTCGACATCAAGAACTGGCGGGGCAACCGCAAGAAGGCCGGTTTCCTCCCCCGCGAGCGCGCGTACTTCGACCGGTTCCTCGGAGCGGCGGGCGAGACGGTCGAGTCCGCAGACGGCTCGACCGGCACCGGTCTCGGCTGGGTCGACGTCGGGCGCGTGTTCCACGGTGAGGTCGACGGGCCGTACACGTGGTGGTCGATGCGCGGTCAGGCATTCGACAACGATTCGGGGTGGCGCATCGACTACCACCTCGCGACTCCCGCGCTCGCCGAGCGGGTCACGGCCTATCACGTCGTCCGCGCAGCCGCGTACGACCAGCGCTGGAGCGACCACGCTCCGGTCGTGGTCGACTACAGCTACTGACCTCTCGCGCACCGACTGCCTGCTGTCCGGGTCGCGGTCTCGGTCTGGATCTGGGTGCGATCAGGCCGTGACAAGAGCGACGACCAGTGCGGCCGCGACCGCGAGGTATCCGAGCATGCTCCACAGGTAGGCCGTGCCCCGGAGTGCGCGAGGGAACACGAGCGGCACCGCGATCGCGACGAGGATGCCGGCGATGAGCGCGAGGAACGTGCCGAAGATGATCCCATAGCCATGCGGGTCGCCTCTCGTCCATCCGAACCGGCTGCTCAGCGCCACCCACGCGAGCAGGACGAACGGTGCGCCGAACAGCACCGTGAGCACGACTCCGATGATGCGAGAGACGCCATCGCCGCGTTCCTCGTCGGCGCCGGCGGCATCCGGAGCAGTCGTCATGGAGCGAGTCTCCCCCGCCGGCTCGCGGACCACCACCACCCCCATAGGATTGATACCGTGACGAAACCTCGCCTCTACTCAGGAATGCAGCCCTCCGCCGACTCTCTGCAGATCGGCAACTACATCGGAGCGCTCCTGCAGTGGCGGGACCTGCAGAGCTCGTACGACGCGTATTTCTCGGTGGTCGACCTGCACGCGCTCACGGTCGCACAGGACCCCGCGGAGCTGCGTGAGAAGACCCGCCGGACCGCCGCCCAGTACATCGCCGCGGGCATCGAGCCCTCGCTGTCGACGCTGTATGTGCAGTCGCACGTCCGCGCGCACGCGGAGCTCGCCTGGATCCTCTCGACGATCACGGGTTTCGGTGAAGCCGGCCGCATGACCCAGTTCAAAGACAAGTCCGCGCGCTACGGCGCCGACGCGACGAGCGTCGGCCTGTTCACCTACCCGGTGCTGATGGCCGCCGACATCCTGCTCTACCAGACCGACGTCGTGCCTGTCGGCGATGACCAGAAGCAGCACGTCGAGCTCACGCGAGACCTGGCCGAGCGCTTCAATTCGCGGTTCGGAGAGACGTTCGTCGTGCCGCGACCCGTGATCCAGAAGGACACGGCGCGCATCTACGACCTCCAGAACCCGACGTCGAAGATGTCGAAGTCGGCAGAGAGCGACGCAGGCGTGCTGTGGATGCTCGACGACCCGGCGAAGTCGGCGAAGAAGATCATGCGCGCGGTGACCGACAACGAAGGCTCGGTCCGCTTCGATCGCGAGAGCAAGCCCGGCGTATCGAATCTGCTGACCATCTACGCGGCGCTCTCAGGACGACAGGTTCCCTCGATCGAAGACGAGTATGCGGGCCGCGGCTACGGCGACTTCAAGAAGGGGCTCGCCGAAGTGGTCGTGAACGAGTTCGAACCCGTGCGTGCTCGTGCACTCGAACTTCTCGATGACCCGGCCGAGCTCGATCGGATCCTCGCGCAGAACGCCGCGCGCGCGGATGCCGTCGCCGACGCGACCCTCGGAGCGGTCTACGACCGGGTCGGACTGCTTCGTCGCGTCTGACCTCGACAGCCATAGGATGGGGGCGTGACTGATCCGCAGCAGCCCCCGTCCGGTGCCGTCCCCCCTGTGCCTCCCGTGCCCCGGTCGGACGAGGAGCAGCCGCAGTTCGCATCGCCCGTCTCGTCACCGGCGCCGCAGATCTCGACGCCGGCGCCGCCCGCACCGCCTTCGTACTCGACGCCTCCGGCTCCGCCCGCGCACCAGGGCGCGCCTCCCGTCTACCAGGGCGCACCCCCCGCGGCTCCCGCCGCACACAGCGAACAGGCCTTCCCCGCTCCCGCCGCCCCGACCCAGCCGTTCTCCGCCGGTCTGCCCGCACCCGCATACCCGGCACCGACGGGCGCCCCCGTGTACCCGCATCCCGCGGGTCAGCAGCCCGGCGCACCGACCTACCCGGCGGCTCCTCCCGGCGCCTACCAGGTTCCGGTCGGTGGCTACACGGCGCCCGCAGGCGCGTATCAGGCGCCGATCACCGGGGAGAAGAAGTCCGGGCTGATGGGCATCCTGGCGCTGATCCTGGCGATCGTGGCCGCTGTCGTCACGCCGATCGTCGCCGGAGTCGCAGGCTTCGATATCGGTCGTCGTCTCCCGGGCGGTCTCGACACGACCGATCCCGACTTCCTGTCGGTCCTCTCGCCCGCGCGTGACCAGGTGCTGTGGGCGGAGATCTCGTTCTGGACCGGGACGATCCTCGGCATCGCCGCCATCGTCATCGGCATCATCGCGATTCGCAAGAAGCAGGCGCGCGGCGCGGGCATCACTGCACTCGTCGTCGCGGTGCTCGGCCCGATCATCTTCTGGGTCGTCCTGCTGGTCACCCTGTCGACCGGCACCGCGACCGGCTTCCTGCCGTAACGAAGCGGTGCGACGACCGCACCTCGTTCGGATCAGCGTGGCGCGTGGTGCTTCTGCTGCGCGGAGAGCAGGCCCTCCTCGACGAGCAGCTCGACCGCGTCCGCCCCGTCTGACACGAGAATCGGCAGATTCGCGCGCTCGTCTTTGCTGAACGGCGAGAGCACCCAATCGGCGGGGTCCTGTCGGCCCACCGGGCGACCGATGCCGACGCGCACCCGCGGGAACTCCGGCGTGGTGAGGGCGCGGGCGATGTCGCGCACCCCGTTGTGTCCGCCGTGGCCTCCGCCGATCTTGAGCTTGACGGTGTCGAAGGGGATGTCGAGTTCGTCGTGGACGACGATGACCTGCTCCGGCGGCACCGAGTAGAAGCGAGCGAGAGCCGCCACCGGAGTGCCGGAGACGTTCATGAACGTGTTGGGCTTGGCGAGCACGAGCTTGTCACCGCCCGGACGCACCCAGGTCTCGACGACACGCGCCCCGCCCTTGTGCTCGCGAAAGCTCTCGCCACGGCGCGAGGCGAGCTCGTCGACGACCATCTGGCCGATGTTGTGGCGCGTGGCCTCGTATCGCGGGCCGGGGTTGCCGAGCCCCACCACGAGCCAGGTGGATGCCATGTGATCGTCCTCTCGCATGCGGGCCCTTCGCGGTGCCCGGGTCAGGATACGACAGAGGGGGCGCGATCTGCTCGCGCCCCCTCTGTGATGCAGTCAGCTGTGCGCTGCGCCTGCGGAGATCACTCCGCGGCGGGAGCCTCCTCGGCGGAAGCCTCGTCGGCTCCGGCCTCGTCCTCACCGAGCGACTCCTCGGCCGGGATCGCGATCGCGACGACGAGCACCTCGGGGTCGGTCAGCAGCGTCGAGCCCTTGGGGAGCATGACGTCGGCGGCGGTGATGTGCGCGCCCTCTTCGAGACCCTCGACCGAGACCTCGACGTTCTGCGGCAGGTGCGTGGCCTCGGCCTCGATCGAGATCGTGTTCGCGTCCTGGTTGACGATCGTGCCGGGAGCCGGCTCTCCGGTGACGATGACGGGAACGTCGATCGTGACCTTCTCGCCCTTGCGAACGACCAGCAGGTCGATGTGCTCGATGATCTGGTGCACCGGGTCGCGCTGGACATCCTTGACGAGGGCGAGCTGGTCCTTGCCGTCGATGTCGAGCTCGAGCAGCGCGTTCGCGCGGCGGATGATCAGCGAGACCTGGTGGCCGGGCAGTGCGACGTGCACGGGGTCGGTGCCGTGACCGTAGATGACGGCGGGGATCTTGCCTGCGGCGCGCAGACGACGGGCGAAGCCCTTGCCGAAGCTCTCGCGGAGCTCGGCCTTGACCTTGGTGTCTTCAGACATGGGGTTCTCCTTCGGGGCACGCAGCGACAGCTACGCGGTGGTCTTGGAATTGTTCTCGAACGCAGACACGTGAGGAAAGCCACCGGCTTGCTTCGCCGCGTCGATAACGGATGCCAGCGCACGCGCAGAAGCATCCCTCGCCGAGGTACTCCTCTCATGGTACCGGATGAGCCGATAGGCTGAGAACACCGATCCCCTCTCTGCAGAACATGGAGTTCCCACATGCTCGACGGCGTCTTCTTCTCCCACGCGATCGCCTGGCTCATCGGCGCGATGACCGTGTGCGCCGCAGGCTTCACCTTCGCGGCTCTGTTCTCGCTCGGGCGCTCGGGGTACCGCAAGGACTGACCTCTTCGCGTCCGACACCACCCGTCACACGGGAACACCACCCCGGACGCCGCGATAATCTGGGAGCATCCCCTTCTTCTCGATCTAGGAGCCATCTGTGCCCGAAGCATCAGCGAACATCGGAGTCGTCGGACTCGCCGTCATGGGTTCGAACCTCGCCCGCAACCTCGCCAGCCGCGAGGGCAACACGGTGGCGATCTTCAACCGGAGCTACGAGAAGACCGAGACGCTCGTCTCCGAGCACCCTGAGGCCGGCTTCATCCCGGCCAAGACGTACCAGGAGTTCGCCGACTCGCTGCAGAAGCCGCGCACGGCGATCATCATGGTCAAGGCCGGCGGCCCGACCGACGCCGTGATCGACTCGCTCGTCGAGGTCTTCGAGCCGGGCGACATCATCGTCGACGGCGGCAACGCGTACTTCCCCGACACGATCCGCCGCGAGAAGGCCGTCCGCGAGACGGGCATCAACTTCGTCGGCGCCGGCATCTCGGGCGGCGAAGAGGGCGCGCTCACGGGCCCGTCGATCATGCCCGGCGGCTCGGACGAGTCCTGGATCACCCTCGGCCCGATCCTCAAGTCGATCGCCGCGATCGCCGAGGGCGAGCCGTGCGTCACGCACGTCGGCCACGACGGCGCGGGCCACTTCGTCAAGATGGTGCACAACGGCATCGAGTACGCCGACATGCAGCTGATCGCCGAGGCCTACGACCTCATCCGTCGCGGCACGGGCAAGTCCCCCGCCGAGATCGCCGAGATCTTCGCCGAGTGGAACAAGGGCGAGCTCGAGTCGTACCTGATCGAGATCACCGCAGAGGTGCTGCGCCAGGTGGATGCCGAGACCGGCAAGCCGCTCGTCGACGTGATCCTCGACCAGGCCGGGGCCAAGGGCACCGGTGCATGGACCGTGCAGACCGCCCTCTCGCTCGGCGTGCCGGTGTCGGGTATCGCCGAGGCCACCTTCGCCCGATCGCTGTCCTCGCACCCCGAGCAGCGCGAGGTCGCAGGCTCTCTTCCCGGCCCTGACGACGCGTTCACCGTCGCCGACGAGGCCGCGTTCATCGAGGACGTGCGTCTCGCGCTCTACGCCTCGAAGATCGTCGCCTACTCGCAGGGCTTCGACGAGATCCGCGCGGGCGCGGCAGAGTACGGCTGGAACATCGACCTCGGCGCGATCAGCAAGATCTGGCGCGGCGGCTGCATCATCCGTGCGCAGTTCCTCAACCGCATCGCCGACGCCTACGCCGCAGAGCCCGGCCTGCCCGTGCTGCTGACGGCTCCCTACTTCACCGAGGCGATCACCCGCGCGCAGGCGCCGTGGCGTCGCGTCGTGATCGCGGCGGCTCAGGCCGGCATCCCCGCTCCGGCGTTCTCGTCGTCGCTGTCGTACTACGACGGCATCCGCGCCGACCGCCTCCCGGCCGCCCTCGTGCAGGGACAGCGCGACTTCTTCGGTGCGCACACCTACAAGCGCATCGACAAGCCGGGCACGTTCCACACGCAGTGGTCGGGCGACCGCACCGAGATCGAAGCCGAAGACACGCACTGAGCGCTCTCTGACGCATGACGAAGGCCCCGGCGAGTGTCGCCGGGGCCTTCGTCTTGTCTCACCTGGTGATGTCCTGCACCGTCCCCTTCGCGAGCCGCAGCCGCCTCGTCGCTCGACGAGCCACCGCCGAGTCGTGCGTGACGACGATCATGGTGATCCCCTCGGCGCACAGCCCCTCGAGCAGCGTGAGGATCTCGTCTCGCATGCTCTCGTCGAGGTTGCCGGTCGGTTCATCGGCCAGCAGCACCCGAGGCCGCTTCACGATCGCCCTGGCGATCGCCACGCGCTGCTGCTGACCGCCCGAGAGCTCGGTCGGCAGGTGGTCGCCACGGTCGTCGAGGCCGACGTGAGCGAGCGCCTGCGCCACGCGCGCTGATCGCTCGGCGCGACTGAGCGAGGTCGGCTCGAGCGCCATGTTCACGTTCTCGGCAGCCGTGAGGGTCGGGATGAGGTTGAACCCCTGGAAGACGAAGCCGATCTCCTGGGCCCGGATGCGAGTGAGCTCACGAGCGGATGCGGAGGCGAGCTCGATGTCGCCCAGCTTCAGCGACCCCGAAGACGGCTTGTCGAGCGCTCCCAGCAGCTGCAGCAGCGTCGATTTGCCTCCTCCAGTGGGCCCCTGGATCGTGACGAACTCGCCGGGGTCGATGGTGAGATCGACACCGGTCAGCGCCTTCACCGTCCTTGCCTTCTGCCGGTAGGTGCGAGTGACGCCCTGCGCGCGGTATATCGGCGCCGCGGCATCCGTCCCGTTCGCCGTGGGGGCGATGTCTGCGATGGTCATGATGTCTCTCCTCTGTCTGTGATGTCTCGTGAACCGTCAGGCGACGGAACGCAGTGCCTCGGCAGGGCTCAGTCGTGCCGCCCGCCATCCGCCGAACGCTCCGGCCACGAGGCCACCGAGCACGGCGAGACCGACGGCCGCGACCAGCACCCAGGGGGTGAAGGGGGCCTGCAACACGATGTCGGCCGCCTGTTGCGTCTGGAACATGCCGCCACCTCCGGTGGGTCTGCCACCCGTTCCCCCGGGGCCGCCTTCGGCAGTGCCCGCGGCAGCAGCGGCGACCGTCGGCTTCACGAGGTTGATGACGATGATCCCGGTGATGCCGAGCACCAGACCTACAGCGCCGCCGATGAGTCCCTGCACCATCGACTCGCCCGCGACCTGGCGCACGACACGGCCGTTGGACCAGCCGATCGCTTTGAGGGTGCCGAACTCTCTCGTGCGACGTGAGACGCCCGACAGCGTCAGCAGCACCGAGAGCAGCACGGCGACCGCGAGCAGGATGATCGACAGCCAGGTGCCGAGGTTCGTGATCAGCGAGGTCGCGCTCGACAGCGACCCTGAGACGGTCGATGCGAGCTCGGACTGCGACGTGATGGTGGCATCGGGAAGCTCGTCGGCGAGTGCCGTCTGCACAGCGTCGATGGACGCCGCCGACTCGGCCTGCACGTAGACGGTCGAGACGACGTCTCCGGCGCCCGAGAGCTCCTGGGCCGTGTCGAGGGGCAGGTAGACATTGGCCGCGGTGTCGGCGGAGTCGGAGGTGGATGCCACGATGCCGACGATCTCGACATCGGAACCGGCGACGTCGATCGTGTCACCGACGGCGATCTCGTTCGTGCTCGCGTAGGTGGCGTCGACGAGTGCGACGAGCGCACCCGCATCATCGCTGTCGAGAGCGCGGCCGTCGCTGATCTCGACCGAGGCGAGCGGACCCACCGACGTCACGGCCGGATCGATGCCGAGCACCGTGAACGACTCGACGCCGAAGGAGCCGCCACCGGCGCCGCCCTGGGGCGGTGCGTCGCCCTCGGTGGGAGCGGTGCCTTCAGCGGTTCCGTCCTGCGCTCCGAAGCCGCCGCTGGGCAGCTCACCCGAGAAGGTCGAGTTCGTGAGGCTGAGCGCAGCGGATGCCGCCGTCACGCCGTCCGTCGCCGTCACCGTGTCGAGCACGGTCGCGTCGAGAGTTCCGCGCATGAAGTCCGTCATCAGGGTCGACTGACTCAACGTCGTCGTGTCGCCTTCGGTGGCTCCGTCCTCCGATCCGAAGTCGAAGCGCTGACCACCGCCCTCCCCCGGCTCAGCCGCGGCCCCGGTGACCGTGAGGTCGGTTCCGACGCCGTAGACCGACTCCAGTGCCTGGGCCTGCGCATCGCGCACTCCCGCGGTGAGGGCGTTGACGACGATGACCAGGGCGATTGCGATGGCGAGCCCGATCGCGACGATCATCGTCTGTCTCTTGCGGCCTGCCAACTCGCGCCGCAGATATGTCCCGTACATGTGTCTCCTTCCGCCGCGCCGTTCGCGGGCCGATGATGACGCTAGGGAGCGGACTTTTGCGAGATCGAGGGAGGAGTGATGAGAAGACTATGGTCGGCGGATCTCACAGCCCACGCATAGCGCTCTCCATAGAAACCCCATAGGTGATTCCGCAGAATGTACTCATGAGCTCCGATCTCCCCGAACTGCGCCGCCCCGACGGCTCCCCCCTGCGCATCCTCGCCGTCGACGACGAGCAGATGCTCACCGATCTCCTCGCGATGGCCCTGCGGATGGAGGGCTGGGAGGTGCGCACCGCATCATCCGGCCTGGAGGCGCTGCAGGCCGCGCGCGAATTCGAACCCGACGCGCTCGTGCTCGACATCATGATGCCCGACCTCGACGGCATGGCCGTGCTGCGGCGCCTTCGCGAATCCGGCAGCCTCGTGCCGGTGCTCTTCCTCACTGCGAAGGATGCCGTCGGCGACCGGGTCGCCGGCCTCACCGCCGGTGGTGACGACTACGTCACGAAGCCGTTCAGCCTGGAAGAGGTGATCGCCCGACTGCGCGCGATCATCCGCCGCACCGGACACGCGACGGCCGACGATGGCCAGTCGATCCTCCGCGTCGCCGACCTCACCCTCAACGAGGACAGCCACGAGGTCCTCCGCGACGGCACCGAGATCGAGCTGACCGCGACCGAGTTCGAGCTGCTCCGCTATCTGATGCGCAACGAGCGACGAGTGCTGTCGAAGGCCCAGATCCTCGACCGGGTGTGGAGCTACGACTTCGGCGGCAAGTCGTCGGTCGTCGAGCTGTACATCTCGTACCTTCGCAAGAAGATCGACGCCGGGCGCACCCCGCTGCTGCACACGGTGCGAGGTGTCGGCTACATGATCAAGGCACCCCAGTGAGCCTGACGGGGATGGCTCGGCGACCGATGAGTCTGCAGACACGGCTGATGACAGCCGTGATCGGGTTCGTCTCGCTCATCCTCGTGATCGTCGCCGTGATCACCAGCGCTCTGCTCGGCAGCACACTGGAGAGACAGCTCGAGGATCGCCTGCACAGTTACTCGAATACGGTGACACAGTGGGTCAGCCGGGTGCCCGCGCAGTTCGCGAACATGGACAACATCCTCGAGATCAACGACGCCCGCGTCCCAGGACTCCTGCTGGCGGTGTCCAGCACGGAGGGCGGAACCAGCGGAGTGCTCTTCCCCGACACCAAAGACGAATGGGGCGGCGTTCCGCAGAAGCTGACCAGCGCAGATCTCGATCGTATCGACGCGGCACTCGGCGGCCAGCCCAGTGCGACAGTCACCATCGACGACTTCGGCTCGTACATGGTCTTCGCGAAGCAGGCGCCCAACGGCGTCAACGTCGTCACCGGACTCCCCCGGACCGAGATCCAGAATCAGCTGACGACGCTGCTCACAGTGATCGCCCTGGCGACGATCGGAGGCCTCATCCTGTTGGCGCTCACCACGGCGATCACCATCCGCGTGGGGCTGAGACCATTGCGTGCGGTCGCGGCGACGGCAACCCGGGTGGCGAATCAGCCCCTGGACCGAGGTGAAGTGCAGATCACCGAGCGCGTTCCCGCATCGGAGGCCGATCCGCGCACGGAGACCGGCCTGGTCGGCTCGTCTCTGAACAAACTTCTCGACCACGTCAACGACTCCCTCGCCTCGCGTCAGAAGAACGAGGAGCGGATGCGACGCTTCGTCGCCGACGCGAGCCACGAGCTGCGCACTCCGCTGTCGTCGATCCGCGGATACTCCGAGCTCTCGCTGCGCGCGTTGAAGCAACAGGGCGGCGAGGCCGCCGTCGAGAGCACCACCACGTCGCTCGAGCGCATTCAGGCTCAGTCGCTGCGCATGACGCGCCTCGTCGAGGACCTGCTGCTGCTCGCCCGTCTCGACGAGGGACGGGAGCTGGTCTACGGCACCGTCGACCTGACCCAGCTCGCGCTCGAGGGCCTCTCCGACGCACGCCCGACTGCGGCAGACCATCACTGGAACATCGAGGCTCCTGATGAGCCCATCGTCATCGTCGGCGACGCCGGACGGATGCATCAGGTCGTCGCGAACCTTCTCGCCAACGCGCGGACGCACACCCCCGCGGGCACCTCGATCACGCTCAGCGTGAGTCGCGAAGGTGATGAGGCCGTGTTGCGGGTGCACGACGACGGGCCCGGTATCGACCCCGGCGTGCGAGATGAGCTCTTCGCCCGGTTCGCGCGTGGCGACAGCTCCCGCGCTCGTCAGACCGGCGGCACCGGCCTCGGGCTGGCCATCGCGAAAGCGATCGTCGAGGGCCACGGCGGCCACCTCACCGTCGCCAGCCAACCCGGCGACACGACGTTCACGGTGCGACTCCCCCTGAGCCCGGCCACCCCATCCACCGGCTGACGTCCCGTCCCCAAGGCTGCGGGGTCAAAAGAACATCGGAAACAGGCGATCCCGGTGCGTTTTTGACCCCGCAGGACATGCCTCGGAGTAGACGCACGCCGAGCGGAACCCCGGCTCAGTACCCGGCGAAGGCGTCTGTCGTGAGGGAGCGGGCCTTCTGCAGCGCGGGAGCGAGGTCGGCGATGAGCCGCGGAGGACCCGAGATGTACGAGTGCCGCTCGCCGATGTCGGGAACGTGACGCTCGAGGCCTGCGGCGTCGAGGCGCGCGCCCTGCGCCCAGGTCCAGTGCGTCGGAAGGTTCGCAGGCTCATCGCGCGTGAAGACGATGACGCGCGCGCCGGTCGCGGCCAGCTCGTCTCGGAAGGCCAGCTCCGAGCTGTCCGAGGCCACATAGACCAGCACGATGTCACGCTGCTGCTCCGTGAGCTGGAGTTGCCGCAGCTGCGACACGAACGGCGTCACGCCGATGCCTGCGGCGACCATCAGGACGGGCGTCTCCGAACGCGGGAGGAGGAAGTCGCCCCACGTGCCTGTCACGGCGAGAGCTGAGCCCGGTTCCGCTGCAGCCAGTGCGCGCTTGTAGCTCGACGGATGCTTCTGATCGCCGTCCTTATAGGCGATGCGGAGCGTCGGGAGGTCTGCCGGCGCCGAGACGATGCTGAACTCACGGCGGGTTCCGCGGGCATCCGGTCGGGCGTGCGGCACATCCAGTTCGAGGTACTGCCCCGAAAGGAATCTCAGCTTTCCCTGTGCGCGGAACGTCAGCTCCTGAGCGGTCGGCGTGATGAACTGCCGCTTCTCGAGCACGAGCCGCACCGACCCTCGCAGCGCGAAGGCGAACGCGAGCAGGTTCCCGATGAGCAGCGCCCGCTCCTGCCCGAGGGTGAAGAGGCCGCCGATCGCGATCGGCCACCCGGCGAGTGCTCCGACGAGAACCGCCACCGAGAACTGCTGCCACCGGCGCGGCGGCAGAGTCAGGGGCTCGGAGAGCATGAACGCTCCGAGGAACAGGAACGGGGACTGCAAGATCGCGAACGAGAGAGCGGCACCGGGATCGAAGGCGATCGAGAACTCCTGAGCTTGCACGGCCTGCCGCAGCATCGCGACAGCGATCGCGACGATGAGGAAGACGACGACGACGCGCACCTTCTCGGTGCGCCAGAGGACGACGAGTCCGAGAATCAGGACGGGGACGAAGAGCGACGGTGTGCCGACCCACCACGACGAGGACGTCCCGAGCCACTCGAAGGCACCGAAGGATCCGAGGATCGACACGACGGCCGCACCGAAGGCGGCGGGATTGAGGACGTGCCGACCCCGCCACACGATCAGATACTTCGACAGGCTCGCCACGACTCCGGCGATGGCCAGCCCGAGCAGGGCGTTCGGCTCGATGCCGGGGCGGAGCACGAAGAGCAGGATCAGTGCCGTCACCAGCGAAGACTCGATGCGCCACGGCAGCCGCAGGATGCGCTGGGCCGCCGCATCCACCAGCGATATGACCAGCGCAAGCACGACGAAGGACGCGATGATCTCGAGCGGTGTCGGCGAGACGATCACGCCGAGAGCCGACAGCACCACGGCGATGAGCCCCAGCGCGAGCAGGGCGAACAGCACCAGACGGTACATGGAGATGCCGCCGAGCAAGGCGAGAACCCGCTGCCGCAGCGCGGTGATGGAAGTGATCACAGGTCTACTCTTCCCTACTTCGATGCCTCATCGGCGGGTGGTGAACAGCTGTGCGGGGCAGCCCGGCGAACGCTCGGCGCGTCCGTCGGTCGTCATGCGCACCCACTCGACGCCCCACGATGCGGCGAGCTCGGGGCCGCCGTCGAAGAACAGGGCGGTCGCGACGGCATCCGCTCGCATCGCCTCAGGGGCGATCGCCCACGTGGCCGCCCAGGTGCGGACCGGCACCCCGGTGCGAGCGTCGAGCACGTGGTGGAGTCCATCACCCCACGCCCGGCGATTGATCGCCGAGGCACAGAGCGCGGCATCCTGCAGTTCGATCACGCCGATCGCCTTCGTCGGATCGTACGGATGCTCGAGTCCGACCCGCACCACGTCTCCGCGGACTCTCATGTCACCTCCGGCATCGACCACGAGGTCACCGGGCACGTCGGCGAGCACCCCGGCCACGAGATCGACCAGACGCCCTTTGCCGAGTGCCCCGACGTCGAGAAGAGCCGGCGCGGATGCCGTGGCCTCCCCCGCCGTCCAGCGCACCCGATCGGTCCAGTCTGCCGGGGCGGCGATCGGGGAGCTCGCGACGAGCGAGTACGACGCGTCGTAGCCGAGGGCATCCAAGCTCTCCGCGACGAGCGGGTTCACCGCCCCGGAGCTCGCCCTCGACAGGTCGCGGTAGGCATCGAGCATCGCGCCCGCATCGGGAGACGAGATCGAGCCGCCGTCTCGGCCGACACGGGTGACCGATGAGTCCTCTCGGAACCGCGACCACTCCCGGTCGAATCGCTCGATCTCGGCCCCGACGCGTTCACGGTCGTCCGCGCCGAGCCCGTGCGACGTCTCGATCTCCCAGAGTGTCCCGATCGCGTCGAAACGCCAGATCGTCATGCCGTGGTCAGGCGCCTCAGGCGGCGGCCTGCTCCTTGATCGACTCGACGGCCTCGTTGAACCCGCCGCTGGTGAGCGACGAGCCCGCCACACGGCTGACCTCGATGTCGTCGAGGGACTTGCCCACGACCTCATCCGCGATGCCGCCGATGAACTCGCCCTGGTACTGCTCGCTCTCGCGGGCCTGCGGGTCGCCGGTCACCTCGACATCCGTGACCAGACCGTCGGCGACCGTGAGGGTCACGCTGATCGTCTCGACCGTCTCGGGGGTCTGGTACGAGCCGTCGGCGGTGTAGGTGCCGTCGGTGTAGTCGCCGCCGGCCGCTGCTCCGGAATCGGTCGATTCGGTGCTCGTGTCGGTTCCGGTGTCGGTCGACTGGTCTTCGGCGTCAGCCGTGCCGGAGCACCCCGCGAGGACGAGCAGTCCTGCGACGCCGGCCAGGGCTGCGCCCTTGCGAACAGAAGTCGGTACAGTCGTGCGGATCATGATGGTCCTCCCGGCCTTGATCGCTGTGTGTGATTCGACCGTAGGGACAGCATCTATGCGCGGGCTGTGTCCGAAGTATGGGTCGCCTAAGCGTCGCCGCCGAACATGCTCGTGACGGATCCGTCTTCGAAGACCTCGTGGATCGCGCGGGCGAGCAGCGGGGCGATCGGGAGGATCGTGAGCTTGTCCCACTGGCGCGACTCGGTCAGGGGGATCGTGTCGGTGATCACGACCTCGTCGATCGACGCGTCCTGCAGACGCTCGGATGCCGGGTCGCTGAAGATCGCGTGCGTCGCGGCGACGATCACGCGATGCGCACCGCTCGCCTTCAGCGCCTGCGCCGCCTTCACGATCGTGCCGCCGGTGTCGATCATGTCGTCGACGAGGAGGCAGGTGCGCCCCTCGACGGTGCCGACGATCTCGTGCACGGAGACCTGGTTGGCGACCTTCGGGTCGCGACGCTTGTGGATGATGGCGAGCGGTGCCCCGAGGCTGTCCGACCAGGTGTCTGCGACGCGGACGCGCCCCATGTCGGGCGAGACGACGGTGAGGATCTTTCGGTCCTCGGCGCTCAGCGTGCTCTTGAAGTACTCCATGAGCACGGGCTTGGCGAAGAGGTGGTCGACGGGGCCGTCGAAGAATCCCTGGATCTGGGCGGCGTGCAGGTCGACGCTCATGACGCGGTCTGCACCGGCCGTCTTCAGCAGATCGGCGACGAGGCGGGCACTGATCGGCTCACGGCCGCGGCCCTTCTTGTCCTGACGCGAGTACGGGTAGTAGGGGGCGACGACCGTGATGCGCTTGGCGGAGGCGCGCTTCGCGGCGTCGATCATGATGAGCGTCTCCATGAGCCACTCGTTGACCGGCTCGCCGAAGGTCTGGATCAGGAACAGGTCGCAGCCTCGGATCGACACCTCGAACCGGGCGTAGATCTCACCGGATGCGAAGGTGCGGTGCTCGGTCGGCACGACCTCTGTTCCGAGCGATGCGGCCACCGCTGCGGTCAGCGCGGGGTGCGATCGACCACCGGCGACCACGAGTCGCTTCTTGGTCTTGGCTACGAGACCCGGAGCGATGCCGTTGTCCCTGTCCAGATCGACCGTCTTCTTCTTGCGCGCCATCGTTCTGCCTACTCCGCCACTCGGGATCGGGCTGCGGCGTCTGCCGCGCCCGTGCCTGCCCTGTTCTTCTCGACCCAACCCTCGATGTTGCGCTGAGGGGCGACGCTCATGGCAAGGGAGCCGGCAGGGACATCCTTGCGGACGACAGCGCCGGCACCTGTCTTGGCGCCGGCTCCCAGCCTAACGGGCGCGACGAGGGTCGTGTGCGACCCGGTGTGCACCTCGTCTTCGACGATCGTTCGGTGCTTGTTCACGTCGTCGTAGTTCGCCGTGATCGTGCTGGCGCCGAGGTTGACGCCTCGACCGATGGTCGCATCGCCGACGTACGACAGGTGCGGGACCTTGCTGCCTTCGCCGATCTCGGCGTTCTTCGTCTCGACGTAAGCGCCGATCTTGCCGCGGGCCCCGAGGACGGTGCCGGGGCGCAGGAACGAGAAGGGGCCGACGGTGGCCTCGGCGCCGATGACCGCGAGCGTGGCATCGGTGCGGCGGACGATCGCGTCTTCACCGACCTCGCAGTCGACGAGGGTCGTGTCGGGGCCGATGATGGCACCTTCGGCGATCGTCGTGGCGCGCAGGATATGGGTGTTCGGGAGGATCGTGACGTCGGGCGCCAGGGTGGCGTCGTCGTCGATCCAGGTCGTCGCCGGGTCGATCACGGTGACGCCCTCGAGCTGCCAGCGCCGCACGATCCGGCGGTTGAGCAGACGACCGACCTCGGCGAGCTGAGCGCGATCGTTGACGCCGTAGGTGACCGTGACGTCGGAGACGACGGATGCCGCCACACGGCTGCCGTCGCGGCGGAGCAGCCCCGGAACGTCGGTCAGGTACATCTCGCCCTGTGCGTTGTCCACGCCGACGGACGGCAGGTACTTGCGCAGCGTCGCGACCCGGAACACGTACATGCCCGCGTTGATCTCGCTGACGGAGGCCTCTTCTGCCGTGGCGTCCTTCTGCTCGACCACTCGGTCGACACCGCCGTCTGCGTCGCGGATGACGCGGCCGTAGCCGGTCGGGTCGTCGACGACGGCGGTCATGAGTGTCGCTTCGGCGTCCGCCTCGCGGTGCGCATCGAGGAACGAGCGCAGCGTGTCGGCATCCGCGAGCGGGCAGTCTCCAGAGAGTACGAGGACGTCGCCGTCGAAGTCCGCGGGGAGCGCATCGACCGCGACCTGCACCGCTCGGCCCGTGCCGGGAACCTCGTCCTGGTCGATGAAGACGGCATCCGGGTAGTCCTCGGCGAGGGCGGCGACCACCTGGTCGCGCTCGTGCCGCACGACGACCTCGACGTGGTCGGCCTCGAGGCGACCGGCCGTCGTCAGGACGTGCCCCACCAGTGGGCGCCCGCCGATCGGGTGCAGCACCTTCGGCAGGCGCGAGCGCATGCGGGTTCCCTGGCCTGCGGCGAGGATGATGATCGCGAGATTGTTCCCAGTCATGCTCCGCCGCCAGGACTCGAACCTAGACCTAACAGCTCCAAAGGCTGTCGTGCTGCCATTACACCACGGCGGACCGCTGCTCCCGAGGGAGCCGCGGGTCAAGTCTGCCACGTCCGCCTGCGTGCTACCGGCGATAATGGACGGATGACTGAGGCGGATGAGGTTGATCGGATCGTCGGCGCCTGGAACACCCAACGACCCGACCTCGACTTCTCACCCCTCGAGGTGCTGTCGCGGATGGATCGCCTGACCCGGCTGCTCGACCGCGCTCGTCGCGACGTGTTCCGCCGGAGCGATCTGGAGGCCTGGGAGTGGGACGTGCTGTCGGCGCTGCGCCGCGCCGGGGCGCCCTTCCAGCTCTCCCCCAAGCAGCTCCTCCAGCAGACGCTGGTGTCGAGCGGCACCATGACCAATCGCATCGATCGTCTCGTCGGGCGTCGTTTCGTGCGGCGCGAGGGCGACCCTGCTGACGGCCGCAGCGTGCTCGTGACGCTCACGGATGATGGGCGGATCCGGGTGGATGCCGCGATCACGCGTCTGGTCGACGTCGAGGACGACCTGCTGCGGGCCCTGTCGCGCGGTGACCGCGATCGCCTGGCTGCGCTGCTGCGCAAGCTGAGCCTCAGTTTCGACGCGTGAGGAACTGACGACATGGCGATGCTCTCCCCTCTTCCCGTGCGCGACGGCGTCGGCGCCACGCGCCTGCACGTTCCGATGAGCGGCGACTGGCCGACGGTGGGCGCCTACATGATCGACCGCTTCTTCCACCTCGACCCCGAAGGTCTGCTCAGCCGCTTCGACCGCGGCGAGATCGTGGCCCGCGACGGCACTCCCCTGGCGCGGGACACGCCGCTGGGCGTCGAGGAGTTCATCTGGTACTACCGCGATCCTCCCGTCGAGACGCGCCTGCCGGTCGAGATCGAGGTCATCCATCAGGACGACGACCTGGTGGTCATCGACAAGCCGCACTTCCTCCCGACGATCCCCGGCGGGAAGTTCCTGCAGAACTCCGCGCTGATCCGCCTCCGCAACCTGCTCGGCAACGACGAGCTCGCACCGATCCACCGACTCGATCGGGCGACCGCCGGGGTGCTGATGTTCTCGGCGCGTCCGGCCACGAGAGGCCCGTACCAGCTGCTGTTCGAGACCCGACAGGTGCAGAAGGTCTATGAGGCGGTCTCCGCCCGTCCGGCCGACTGGGAGGCGGCGCGATTCCCCCTCGTCTACCGCAATCACATCGTGAAGCTGCGCAACGAGCTGAAGGTCCAGGTCGACGACGAACGCGAGCCCAACGCCGAGACGCTGATCGAGGTGCTCGGTGCCGACGAGCGCGTCGTGCACACGCTGCTTCGCCCGCACAGCGGCAAGATGCATCAGCTGCGGGTGCACCTCGCCGCTCTCGGCCTCGGCATCCTGAATGACCCGTTCTATCCCGAGCTGCGCGGCGAGCGGCCGGATGACTTCGATCACCCCATGCAGCTGCTCGCGCGCGAACTGCACTTCATCGATCCGCTGAGCGGCGCGCCGAGGGTGTTCTCCACGACGCGCACGCTGCAGGAGGCTCCGGTCAGCGGCGCATGATCTTGCGCGCTAGCCGCGTGCCGAGCATCTGCACGAGGTGCACGAACACCACGATCAGAACGATCGCCGCCCACATCACGAGCGGCTCGAACTGACGGAAGCCGTAGATCTGCGCGAACGCTCCGAGACCGCCGCCGCCGATGAGACCGGCCATCGCCGTCATGTCGATGAGCGCGACGACGATGAATGTGTAACCGAGGATGAGCGGTCCGAGGGATTCGGGGATCGCCACGGTGAACAGGATGCGCCAGGGGCCGGCGCCCATCGCGCGGGCGGCCTCGATGACCCCGGGCGAGACCGAGACGAGGTGCTGCTCGACGATGCGGCCGATCGCGAAGGCCGCGGCGAGACCGATGATGAACGCTCCGGCAGTGGTGCCGATCCCGGTGCCGACGACGACGCGGGCGAACGGCTGCGCGACCGCCATGAAGATCACGAACGGGATCGGGCGGAAGAAGTTCACCGCGAGGTTCGCGACCACGGAGACAGGTCGGTTCTGGGCGAGCCCGCCGGGGCGGGTGACGTAGAGGATGACACCGATCGCGAGACCGAGGATGCCGCCGAGCACGAGCGCGAACGACGTCATGTAGAGGGTCTCGAGCGCGGCCTTCCAGAATTCGGGCCACAGTTCGTTCAGACGGTCCATCAGCGCGCCTCCTCTCCGGCGATCTCGGTGACTTCGACGCGCTGCGAGATCTCCCCGAGGGTGCGGTCGATCACGGCGCTCTCGCCGCGGATCGCGAGCGTGAGGTGGCCGAAGGCCCGCCCGCGGATGTCGTTGATCCCGCCGTACACGAGCTCGAAGTCGAGCCCCGCCCCGGCGAGGTCGAGGAACACCTGCGCCTGCGACGAGTCGCCGTCGCGGAACGAGAACGTGACGAGGCGGCCTCGGTGGCGCTCGCGCAGCACACCGAGCTCGGACGGCGAGGGGATGCCCTTCACGACCGTGCCGACGAAGCGCTGCGACGCGGGGTTCTGCGGAGCGGAGAAGACGTCGAAGACATCGCCCTGCTCGATCACGCGACCGTTCTCCATGACCGCGACCTTGGTGGCGATCGTCTGGATGACGTCCATCTCGTGTGTGATCACGACGATCGTGACGCCCTGCTCCCGATTGACCCGTTTGAGCAGATCCAGCACCTCGTGCGTGGTCTGCGGGTCGAGGGCGCTGGTGGCCTCGTCGGCGAGCAGGATGGCGGGGCCCGTGGCCAGGGCGCGGGCGATGCCGACGCGCTGCTTCTGACCGCCGGAGAGCTGCTCGGGATACGCCTTGGCCTTGTCGGCGAGGCCGACGAAGGTGAGGAGCTCGGAGACCCGCGTCTCGATGTCGGCCTTCGACCAGCCGGCGAGCTTGAGCGGGTATGCGATGTTCGCCTTGACGCTGCGCGAGGCGAACAGGTTGAACTGCTGGAAGATCATGCCGATCCCCCCGCGGACCTTGCGCAGCTCGCTCTCCCGGAGAGAGGTGATGTCCACGTCGTCGACCGTGATGGTGCCGCTGGTCGCCGGTTCGAGGGCGTTGATCAGCCGCACAAGAGTCGACTTGCCCGCACCGGAGTATCCGATGATGCCGAAGACATCGCCCTTCTCGATCGAGAGGGTGACGTCGTCGACGGCCACGACCTCGGCGTCTTCACGGGTGCGGGAGGGGTAGGTCTTCGAGACGTTCGTCAGGGTGACGATCGGCATGTGGTGCTCCGGTCTGCTTCGGGAACGAAGAATCGGGTGACGCACGAAGCGCCACCCGATTCTCCCTCATCGGACGGGGGTGTTCTGCACCCGGTCGTCCTACTTCTTGGCCTCGGTGTCCTCCTGGACCTTCTTCAGCGAGGCGACGAGATCCTTGGCGGGGGTCTGCAGCGGCACCGCAGTGTCACCCGAGGACTCGATCAGACCTGCCTGCACGTCTTCGTTCGTCTGGAAGATCTCGACGAGCTTGAGGTACGTCTCGTTGTCGGCGTCCTCGGCGCGCGACGCGAAGATGTTCACGTACGGCAGCGCGTTCGGGTCCTCCGGGTCGTCCTGCGCGATCGCGTCGTCGAAGGTCAGGCCGGAGTCCTCCACGAAGTCGTTGTTGATGATTGCCGCGGCGACATCCGGCAGCGACGTCGGGATCAGGGCGGCCTCGAGGGCGGTGACCTTCACCTTGGACTTGTCGGTGTCGACATCGGCGAGGTCGGAGAAGATCGTTCCGCCGCTCTTGAGCTCGATGAGACCGGCCGACTGCAGCACGAGGAGTGCGCGCGCCTGGTTCGAGGCATCATCCGGAACGGCGACGGTCTCGCCCTCGGGGATGCTGTCGACGTCGTCGTACTTCTTCGAGTACAGGCCCAGCGGGTAGATCGCGGTCGAGCCGATCGGCGTCAGGTCGGAGCCCGAGGCGCTGTTGTACTCGGCCAGGTACACGATGTGCTGGAACTGGTTGAGGTCGATCTCTCCCTCGGTCAGTGCGGGGTTCGGCTGCTCGTACGAGCCGAAGTCGACGAGCTCGACCGTGATGCCCTCGTCAGCGGCTGCCTCGACGAAAGGAGCCCACTGCGCGTCTCCCTTGCCGACGACCCCGATCTTGACGGTCTCGTTCTCGGAGTCACCGCCGCCTGCGCCGGCGTCGGATGATGCGGTGGCGCAGCCTGCGAGTGCGACGAAGAGCGGGACCGCGGCGAGCGCGGCGATGACGGATGTGGTCCGACGGGATGCTGTGATGGACATGAGTGTTCGGGTTCCTCTCTTGGGGGACTCGAATACGTTAGGCAGGGCGACGCAGTGCGCGACAATCGAGCGTCACAGAGCGTCACAGCTCTCAGTCGTAGTCCTCGATGCCCTGCAGCCTGACCTGCTCCAGGTCGAGTCGCGCCGAGATGCGACGCACGACGAGGTCGTCCACGGTGCCGTCCCTGCGCAGTCCGAGCAGCACCTCCCGCTTGCGGTCGAGGAGGGCGAGCTTGAGACGCGTGTGCTCCTCATGGCGCAGCAGCGGCGAGCGCTGCATGACGTCGACGTCGACCGACGTCGCGAGCATCTGCAGGGTCCTCACCTCGCCCTCTGTGCCGTCGTCATCGTCGGCGATGCGCGTTGCATCGGGCATCCGCACCGTCGTCGGCGCAGCATCCGCTCCTGAGTCCCCCGTCTCGGGTATCGAGCCGCGGCCGAGGGGATCCGGCTCGTCGAGCATCACATCGAGCGCCTGCGCCTCGGCGTCGACGATGGCCTGTTCGCGGGCCAGGGCGCGCGCGTTCGAGAACTCGAGCATCTGATAGCCCTCGGCCCGCACCTTGTCGCGGATCTCCTGTCCGACGCCGTGCTCGACGGCGAGGTCATCGAGGGCTGCGAGTGCCGCGCCCGAGATGGTGCGCTCGGCCAGCTCGTACTCCTCGTCTTCGGCGTGGTCGACCGGGAATCGGGCCCAGCGCACGATGGCCGGAAGGAGCGGCCCCTGCACGAGCAGGCTGAGCAGGATCACCCCGGCGGTGACGAAGACGATCTCGTCACGCCCCGCGATCTCGCCTTCGGTCGCACTGGCGGCAGGCACGGACAGCGCGATCGCGAGCGAGACCGCACCTCGCATGCCTGCGACGGTCGACACCGCCATCGAACGCGCCCGCGCACCGCGCGACGGGCGCGCGGGGTTGCGTCGCTGGAACGGGGCGTTCATCACCTGGAAGAGATAGCGCACGACGAGCAGCGTCATCCACACGGCCAGCGTGATCAGCACCAGACGGCCGATCGCCGCGGCCGAGATCTCGTGCGCGACGAACTGCACCTCGAGCCCGATCAGGACGAAGAGCGCGCCGTTGAGCAGGAAGACCCCGAAGGGCCAGGCCGCCGCGACCTGACGTCGAGACGAGGCGGTCGTCACCCGAGGCGACACATAGGCGACGATCAGGCCGGCGACCACGACGGCGAGGACGCCGGACGCGTGCACGATCTCGGCCAGCAGGAACGCCGAGAACGGGATCAGCAGAAGTGTGACGTTGATGACGATCGTCGAGGAGGTGCGACGCAGCAGCAGGTATCCGAGCGCGGCGACCACGACACCGGCGGCGATGCCTCCGATGTACGAGGTGAGCACCGACATGGTCACCGACAGCGGCGTCACGTTGCCGCCGAGGGCCAGCGAGATGGCGATCGCGTAGAGCACCAGGGCGGTGCCGTCGTTCGTCAGGCTCTCCGCCTTGAGCTTCATGAACATGCGCGTCGGCAGCAGGCGTCCGAGGGCGGCGACGGCCGTGGCATCCGGTGGGGCGACGGCAGCGCCGAGAATCAGGGCGGTCTCCCACGGCATCCCGAACAGCAGTCCGATGCCGGCGACGGCGAAGGCGGATGCCACGACGAGCAGCGTGCTCATCGGCAGGATGTAGCGGAAGTCGCGGCGGATCGACCGCAGCGAGGTGGTCAGGCTCTCCCAGAACAGCATCACCGGGAGGAACAGCAGCAGCACGGTCTCGGGCGGCAGCTGGATCTCGCGCAGCTGCGGCACGAAGCCGAGCAGCAGGCCCAGGATGACGAGCACGAGCGGCAGTGCGAGCCGCACACGCGGCGCCAGCATCGTGCCAACGAGGATCGTGAGTCCGATCAGGACGGTGACCTCGAGTCCTTCCATCTGAACCTCCCGGGTACCGCAGGATCAAGCTGTGCGATCCCAGATGGCATCGAACCCCGCCCAGAGCACAGCGCATCGCACTGCCACCGTATTCCCGCTACGGCCGAATGGCGAGACCCCGAATCAGTCGAGTTCCTCGGTCAGCTCGAACCAGCGGAGTTCGAGCTGCTCGATCTCGGCCTGCTGATCGCTGATCGCCTTCATCTTGTCGCCGAGGCCCGCGAAGTCCGACTGGTCGTGTTCCGCGAGAGCGGACTTCGCCTTGTCGACCTGCTGGGTGAGCTTCTGGATGCGGCGCTCGAGCGAAGAGACCTCTTTCTGCGCCGAACGCAGGGCGGCGCCGTCGAGGCTGGAGGCCTTCTTCTCGGTGTTGACGGCAGTCTGAGACTTGCCGGGCGCCGAGGTCTGCAGCTGACGCAGCCGCAGGTATTCGTCGACGCCGCCGGGCAGATGCCGAAGGTGGCCGTCGAGGATCGCGAACTGCTGGTCGGTCACGCGCTCGAGGAAATACCGGTCATGGCTGACGACCAGCAGGGTTCCCGACCACGAGTCCAGGAGATCCTCGATGGCCGCGAGCATGTCGGTGTCGAGATCGTTGGTCGGCTCGTCGAGGATCAGCACGTTGGGCTGGTCGAGGAGCACGAGCAGCAGCTGCAGTCGCCGCTGCTGGCCTCCCGAGAGATCCTTCACGGGGGTAGAAAGCTGGGCGGAGTCGAAGCCGAGCCGCTCGAGCAGCTGCCCGGGCGTGAGCTCCTGCGCCTTCGAGCCCGAGCCCATCGTGTACGAGGTGCGCAGCCGCGAGATCACGACTCGCACCGGCTCGCGCCGCACATCTTCGAGTTCGTCGAGGCGCTGGGTGAGCGTCTTGACCTTCACGGTCGAGCCGCGCTTCACGCGGCCGACGGTCGGCTCGACGGTGCCGGCGATGAGGCCCAGCAGCGTCGACTTGCCGGCGCCGTTGACGCCGAGGATGCCGGTGCGCTCCCCCGGCGCGATGCGCCATTCGACGTCACGCAGCACCTCTCGCGTGCCGCCGTCGACGGTCGGATAGGTGACTCCCACGTCGAGCAGGTCGACGACGTCCTTGCCCAGGCGCGACACCGCGAGCGACTGCAGAGAGATCTTGTCGCGGATCTCGGGCACGTCGGCGATGAGCTCGTTGGCGGCGTCGATGCGGAACTTCGGCTTCGCGGTGCGAGCAGGGGCGCCTCGGCGCAGCCACGCGAGCTCCTTCTTCGCGAGGTTCTGTCGCTTGGCCTCGGTGGCAGCCGACATCCGGTCGCGTTCGACGCGCTGCAGAATGTATGCCGCGTACCCGCCCTCGAAGGGCTCGACGATGCGGTCGTGCACCTCCCAGGTCTCGGTCGAGATCTCGTCGAGGAACCATCGGTCGTGAGTCACGACCATGAGCGCTCCGGAGTTCGGGCTCCACCTCTTCTTGAGGTGCCCGGCCAACCAGGTGATGGCTTCGACGTCGAGATGGTTGGTGGGCTCATCGAGCGCGATCACGTCCCAGTCGCCCGTCAGCAGCTTGGCGAGCGAGACGCGACGACGCTGACCACCGCTGAGAGAGCCGATCTCGGCATCCCACGGCAGATCCTTCAGCAGTCCCTCGATGACGTCACGGATGCGGGGGTCGCCCGCCCACTCGTATTCCGGGGTGTCTCCGACGACCGCGGCGCTGATCGTGAGGTCGTCGCTGAGGGTGTCGGCCTGGTCGAGGACGCCGATGGTCGTTCCGCCGCGCACCGTGACGCGGCCCGAGCTCGGCTCCTTGAGGCCTGCCAGCATCCCCAGGAGGCTCGACTTGCCGTCGCCGTTGCGGCCGACGATGCCGATGCGGTCACCTTCTTCGATGCCGAGGGTCACGGAGTCGAAGACGACCCTCGTCGGATATTCGAGATGAAGGGCTTCTGCCCCGAGAAGATGTGCCATATCACTCCCCAGGGTAGTCGGGCACGCTGGGTGAGCCGGTCAGCTGAGCGCTGCGGTGACAGCGGGAGCATGGCGCGCCTCCATCTCGGCATCCCACACTCCCAGGAGTTGGAAGGTCGCGATGCGGAACACAAGGGCGCGGATGATGTGCTGGCGCCCGTCTGCTCTCTCGTCTGCGAGCCTCAGCATGTCCGCCGGTGCGAGACGATGCCAGCACGCGGCATCGGCCAACACGATCGCGTCGGCGAAGCCGACCGGACGCCAGTAGGGAGCCCAGTCGATGATCACCGGGGGCTGCCCCCGTTCGAACATCACGTTGCCGAGAAGATCGCCGTGGATGATCTGGGCCGGGGCGGCGACAGGCCTGAAGGCGTCAGCGAGTCGCCGGAGTGCGTCGCCGGGCGGCAGGTCCTCTTCTTGCCAGGCGATCCTGTCCGACCGCGCCCAGGGGTCGCGTGCGGCATCGAGGAAGTCCGGACGATCGAGGTCTGCGACGGCTCGATGGAACGCGGCGGCGGTGGCGAGCACGTCGGCCACGCGGGTCTCATCCGTGTGACCGGGCAGCCACTCCCAGGCCTCCCAGCCGGCGATCGTCCACGCTCCGGATGCCGACGGGATCGGGCGCGGCGTGCGGAATGCCGAGGTGTGCGGCAGATGCGCGAGGACGTTCGCCTTCCACAGCGTCTCGCCGTCTCCGGCCGAGGGGCGCAGGACTGTGTCGGCCGCGCGCCAGGTGAGACCGCGGCCTCCGGGGAGGTTCCGGAGGTCCTCGTGATCCGCGGCGGGGATCCCGAAGTCCGCGAGCACCGCGTTCGAGGGTGGCATCGCGGTCGTCATGATCCGAGGCTATGACAGCGGGTGCGGTGGCGGTGGGCCGAAGAGTTCGGGGAGGGACGCGGTGAATGCGTCGAAGTGGCTGTACCAGATGGTGTGCGCGGCCCCGGGGATCCTGCGGACGTCAGCAACGTTCGCCGCGAATCTGCGGGCATCGTCGTCACTGACCCACGCGCTCGGTTCTGCGCGCACGACGATCGAGCCGGCTTCGGGAAGCCAGGAATGATCCGAGTCGCAGGAGATGGATGCTGTCGTCGCCGGGTCGAAGCGTGCGGCGGCGCGGGCCTCCACCTCGGCATCCTGCGCGGAGTAGAAGGGGCGGGACGCGAGCAGATCCTCCGGAGACAGGCGCGCTCTGCGGTCGCGCGCATACTGCGCCGTGAGAGCCGCGCGGTCGTGACCTCCGGTCAGGGAGAGCGCCGCGTCGACATAGACAGACAGATCGGGCTGCAGCATCTCGGCCGCCGCGGCGAGGACCGTCGCTCCGTAGGAGTGGCCGATGGCTGCGAGCGGGTGCCCCGCGCCGAGATGCCTGGCCGTCTCGACCACGGAGGCCGCTGCCTGCTCGATCGTGAGCTGCGGGTCGCGCTCCGACAGGCCGTGACCGGGCAGATCGAGAGCGATCACGCGGTGGCCGTTGGCTGTGAGCGGCGGGATCAGGCGCCACCAGCTCTCGGACGACCCCATCATTCCGTGCAGCAGGAGCACCGTGCCTGGGCCTGTTCCGGTGTCGATCGCGTGGAGGAGCATCCCGTCAGTGTTGCACGCTTCCGTTACTCTTCCGTGATCATATCCAGATCGGAATGTTTCGTATTTATCTTCGAATGTCGGTGGTCTCTGATCTACTTGTGACATGACAGCACTGCTCGACGCGACGGACGCACAGATGGCGACACTCGCCGATCTCGTCGACGCGCTGCAGGTCGCGGAGGCGACGCTGAGCAGCATGAGCGCCGCACGCGACGGGCTGCTGGCCATCGCTGGACGACTGGCGGTGGACATCGCCAAGCAGGGCGATCACCCCGACAGAGGCGACCACTCTCTTCGCACCGTGGCTGCCGAGATCGGTGCAGTGCAGCGCGTCAGCGATCGCACGATCGAGCGGCGGATGGCGGCCGCAGAGCTGCTGGTCGACCAGTTTCCGGCGGTCTGGGCGGCGCAGGGGGCTGGGCGGATCAGCCCGGCTCATTCTCGGGTGATCGTCGACGCGGGGTCGGGCATCGAGTCGCCCAGCGATCGTGAGAAGTACTCCGCGGTCATCCTCCCGATCGCCGAGGCGGAGTCGCCCAACCGTCTGCGTGCGTTGGCCCGGCGAGTAGCCGAGCGGTTCGCTTCGACGACCGTGTCGGAGAGACACCGTCGAGCGAGGTCGCAGCGGCGCGTCTGGGTGACGGACGGCGACGACGGAATGGCGGCTCTGCACGCGCACGCGCCCGCCGCGCTCGTGCACGGCATGTTCGACCGTCTCTCGCAGATGGCGCACACACTGCGCGACGAGAACCTTCGCGCGAAGCGACAGGCAGCTCGCGACGGCAGCGAGTTCGAGCCGGATGATCGGACGGTCGATGAGATCCGTGCCGATCTGCTCGCCGATCTCGTGCTCAGCGGACAGCCGACCGGTCACGACAGCGAAGACGGGCTGCTCGGTGCCATCAGTGCGCGGATCGAGATCACCGTTCCGGTGACGACGCTGATGGATGATGACGCGCACGCCGAGCCTGATGCCGATGCGGCACCGCCGGCCGAACTCGATGGGCGGACCCCGATCGATGTCGACACGGCGCGCAAGATGGCGGGCCAGACGAAGGGGTGGGACCGGGTGCTGACGCATCCGATCAGCGGTCGAGTCCTCGCGGTCGACCGGTATCGACCGAGCCGTCACCTGCGCAGGCATCTGCGTGCGCGTGACCAGCGATGCCGCTTCCCCACCTGCGGAATTGTGGCTCGCAAGTGCGATCTCGACCACAATCATGCCGCCTCGACGGGTGGCGCGACCTGCGAGACGAACCTCGCGTCCTTCTGTCGCCGACATCATGTTCTGAAACACCACTCCCCCTGGCACGTCGAGCAGAAGCCAGGCGGAGTCGTGGAGTGGACGAGTCCCACCGGCCGAACATATGTCGACACTCCTCCTGCACCGAACACGGTGACGTTCACCGTGACGGAGGATGCTGTGCCCGCGCCGTTCTGAGGAAGACCCGGTCGCCGCCTCGCGCTGTGGATAACTGCGACAGCACCTATTGCCCTTTGGCTACGGTGGCGCAGTGCCCTCTCCTCGCTCGCGACCCTTGCCCCCTCCTCGACCGCTGACGACCCGCGCAAGAAGTGTGACTGTCGCGATGATCGCGACCGCTCTGGGGCAGCTGCTCGGGTGCGCACCGGGGCCGGCGCCGGTTCCCACGCCGACGCCCGCCTTCTCCAGCGAGGAAGAGGCGTTCGCGGCGGCGGAAGAGGTGTACCGGGCGTACAACGATGCGCTGAACCAGTCAAGAATCGCGACGGACACACCACCGAATCCACGAATCTACCTAACTGGCCCGGCTCTCGAAAGCGACCTCGAAGCGACGCGATACCTTCAAGCACAGGGCCTCGAAGTTATCGGCGAGGGTACCGTCGCGGGTTTCGACGGTACTGCAGCAGCACTGAACTCTGGCGAGGTCGAGGTCACGGCCAATGTGTGTCTGGACGTCAGCCACACTCAGGTGGTCGATGCGAACGGCGGGGATGTCACCCCGCAAGGTCGTCCGACACGATTGCCTCTGAACGTTGCCTTTGTAGGCTCAGATGGAGCGTTGCTGATCTCAAGCTCGAATCTGATCGAAAGCGACGCATGCTAGTTGTCACCCTGCTCAGCTTGGGACTTGTTCTTCTTCCGCTCAGTCAGCCAGCCACAACCTCCGACTGCAACGGCCAGTGGGCCGCGGCTGGTATGTGTGGACTAGTCGACGGCTCGTCGCTTAGCATCACCGCCACGCAACAGCAGCAGGGAACCGCCCCGAGCACAGACACGCGCCGAACCGACGGCGGCCCATCCGGCCCCGGCACGCCGTCGGGGCCGAGCGATGAGGCGATCGACCTCGCGGCGTGCATGGACGACTCGGGCACCACGCGATGCGCACCCCGCCCGAACCGGCCCGCTGCCCCGGCGACGACCCCGTCCGCACAGGGCACTCCGGCGATCACCATCTCCGACCTCGCGCGGTTCGCTCCGGCATCCGTCCTCGCCACCGCCGAACCCGGAAACGTCGGGATCGCTGGGATGCCGACCAACTTCACCGGTGCTGCGACACCGCAGATCCAAGGCGGCGAGCTGTTCGGCCTGCCACTGCGCGTGCGATTCGTCCCGGCTGCATACGACTACACCTACGGCGACGGAAGCTCGGCGACACTGACAACGCCGGGGCAGACGTGGGAGGCGCTCGCCCAAGCGCAGTTCACACCGACCCCGACCAGCCACGTCTACCGCGAACCCGGCGCGTACCCGGCCCGGGTGGACATCCGATACACCGCGCAGGTGGACCTCGGCGGCGGATGGATCGACGTTCCCGGGCAGCTCACCACCAGTGGCGCCACGCAGGAGATCCGCATCCTCGAAGCCCGCACCGCGCTCGTCGCCCACACCTGCGACGAGAACCCGGCCGGCGTCGGCTGCTGAAGGACGCACCACAGCAGCACGCCAATAAGAAAGACCCCTAGCACCGAAGGTCCGAGCGGCCCTGTTCTGCCAGATGACTGATCGCTCTCTCGTGCGACTCGACGATCTCGAGGAGGTTCGGCCTTCCGAGAGCGAATTCGCCTACGGCGCTCTGCTCCTCGAGAGGCAGCCGCCGACCGATCCCCTCCGCCTAAACTAGACAGGTGCCATGGAGTCGCCGGGTGTTCTCGCTCTCACTAGCCGACCGCAAGGCAAAGCTGGTGCAGTCGAGAAGGCGACCCGGTCGCTTCGAGCTCAGCGTGGATGGAATTGCGCAGTCCGTCGTCTCGATCACCGAACCCACCTCCCTCGAGTACAGCTACACCCAACACATCGCCCGCGCAATGGATGCCGCCGCCGAGCCGGATGCGCCGCTGTTCACCGTGCATCTGGGGGCCGGAGCACTCACGCTGGCACGCTACGTCCAGGCGACGCGCGCCGGATCACCTCAGCTGGTGGTGGAGTTCGAACCCGCGCTCTACGCCGCCGTCATCGACGCGCTGCCCTTGCCTCCCGGGTCTGACATACGAGTCATCCTCGGTGACGCTCGGACGGTCGCGGACGCCGCTTTTCCGAATGAGAAGACATCGCCGGTGCAGTCATCTCCGTCCCCCGGACTTGACGACACAGCGAGTTATCGCACCGCAATCGACACCGATTGGGTGGAGGCGTGCTTCACCGTCGTCGATCTCTGGGATGCGGCCGTCATCCGGCATCGTGTGGCCAGCCAGGAGTTCTACCGCCGGGTCGCCGCGCGCTCCGCAGCAGCGGGCGTGGTCGCCGTGAACCTGCTCGACGGGCATCCGTTCGAATACTCACGACGACAGGCCGCGACCCTGAGCACCGTGTTCGATCACGTCGCTGTCGTGCTCGACACAGAGCCGGAAGATGCGGAAGGGCCACTCGGCAACGTCGTCATCTTCGCGAGCGATGAGCCGCTCGACAAGGTGACCGCCTCCGTTTTGCTCGACACACCGCGACCTCATCTCCTCCGCGATGGCGCTCTGACGTCGTGGATCGATGAAGCGCGCATCATGACAGATGCCGACGGCACAGACTCTCCCGATCCCGACGACCCCCTCTGGGGCTAGCGCACCGTGTGCGGACGTCCTCCGACAGGACGTCCGCTTCCCGCCAGCGGCTCGCCCGCGCGAGGTGTGAAAAGTCGACCCGACATGGCGAAGAGCCGCCCGGACCCGAAGGTCCGGACGGCTCGTCGTTGTTCGAGCGGAATCGCTTACTGGTACGACTTTACGATCTCGAGGAGGCTCGGCACGTTGGCGTACGCCTCAGCGGCGTTCTCCTTCGTGACGATGATCGGATCGAGCAGGTATGCCGGAACGATCTTCGCGCCGTTGTCGTACGACTCTTCGTCGTTGACATCGACGGTCTCGCCCGCCTGCAGCTGGCCGACCATCTTGATCGACTGCTCGACGAGCAGCGCGGTGTCCTTGTTGATCGTGGAGTACTGGATGCCCTCCATGATCGACTTCACCGACTCGACCTCGGAGTCCTGACCCGTGACGACCGGAACCGGCTTGCCGGCCTGCTGCACCGACGTGATGATGGCGCGAGCAAGGGTGTCGTTCGGCGACAGCACACCGTCGACCACCGTGTCACCGCTGTACGACGAGGTCAGCAGCGTGTCCATGCGGTTCTGCGCGTTCTCCGGAAGCCAGCCCTCGGTCGCGGTCTGCGCGATCTCGGTCTGACCGGACACGACGACGAGGTTGCCGTTGTCGATCTCCGGCTGGAGCACGTCCATGGCGCCGTCGAAGAAGACCTTCGAGTTGGCGTCATCCGGCGAGCCCGAGAAGAGCTCGATGTTGTACGGAGCCTCGTGGCCCGCACGCTCGGCGAGTCCGTCGAGCAGAGCCTGGCCCTGCAACTGGCCGACCTTGAAGTTGTCGAACGCGACGTAGTAGTCGACGGCCTCGGTGTTCTCGATCAGACGGTCGTACGCGATCACGTACGCGCCGGCATCCTTGGCGGCCTGCACCTGGGTGGCGAGCTGCTTGCCATCCTTCGCGCCGATGATGATGACCTTGGCACCGTTGGTGACCATGGCCTGGATCTGGTTCTGCTGCTCGGCGACCGTGTTGCTCGCCGGAGCGTACTGCACGTCGGCCTTGAAGCCGGCCTCTTCGAGGCCGTCCGTGAAGAGCTGACCCGCGAGGACCCAGTTCTCACTGGTCTTGTCGGGAAGCGCGACACCGATCGGGGAGCCTGCTTCGAAGCCTGCTTCGGCCTCTTCGCCGGATCCCGTGTCGGTTCCGCCGCCGCGCTCACCGGAGCAGCCCGTGAGTGCGAAGGCAGCCGTCGCGACGAGCGCTGTCGCTGTGACGATGATCTTCTTCATGTGATCTCTTTCTGTGTGATGTGACGGATTCTGCGTGCGAGCACTGCGCGGAGATTCCGCTTACTCGGCCCTTGTCTTGTCGACGGGAGGGGCTTGGTAAGTCCTGTTGGGTTCGAACGTCTCGGTGGCCGGGTCCTGCTGGCGGCTCGAGCGACGCATCATGAAACCGATGAGAGACGGGCGGCCCTGCTGCTTGTTCCAGACGTCGATGCCGACCGCGAGCAGGAGCACGAGGCCCTTGATCATCGAGACGACGTCGGCACCCTGGCCGAGCAGAGCGAGACCGTTGTTGAGGAACGCCATGACAAGACCACCGATGATCGATCCGATCACGGTGCCGATGCCACCGGCGACGGCGGCGCCACCGATGAACACGGATGCGATGGCGTCGAGCTCCCAGCCGGTGCCGTCGTTCGGTCCGGACGCCTGCGAACGGGCGACGAAGATCATGCCGGCGAGGGCGGCCATCATCGACATGTTCATCATGACGAAGAAGTCGACCCAGCGGTCCTTCACACCCGAGAGGCGTGCGGCCTGACGGTTGCCACCCACGGCGTAGATGTGACGGCCGAACACGGTGTTGCGAGTGATGAACGAGTAGATGATGACCAGGGCGAGCAGGATCAGACCCGGAACCGGGAAGCTCGTGCCGGGGCGACCGGTCGCGAACATCCACGCCGCGGCGAGGACGACGACCGAGAGCAGCACGACCTTGACCACGCTGACCCACAGAGGCGCACTGTCGGAGCCCATCTTGTGCTGCTGGCGACGGGTGCGGATCTCCCAGAAGACCAGCCACGCCACGGCGACCAGGGCGAGGAGCATCGTCGGCACGTTGAAGTCGAGCGGAAGCCCGACCTCGGGCAGATAGCCGGTGCCGATCACCTGGAAGCCCTTGGGCACCGGAATCGTCTGAGCGTCACCGATCCACTGCTGCGCGCCGCGGAAGAAGAGCATGCCGGCGAGCGTCACGATGAACGCGGGCACCCCGACATATGCCACCCAGAATCCCTGCCAGGCACCCACGAGGGCACCCACACCGAGGCCCAGGAGGATCGCCGCCGGCCAAGGGAGGTTCCAGTCAGCCATCGACTTCGCGACGATGATGCCGGTGAATGCCGCCACCGAGCCGACCGACAGGTCGATGTGCCCCATGATGATGACCATCACCATGCCGATCGCGAGGATCAGGATGAACGAGTACTGGTTGATGACGTTGATCAGGTTGCCCGAGGTCAGCGTCGCGCCGTTCGGCCCGTTGCGGAGCAGCGTCAGGATCTCGAAGAGGGCGATGATGACGATGAGGCTGCCCAGGATGCCGAACTGGCGCAGCGACGAGGTGCCGTTGCTTCCGAACATCTTGCGGATGTCGCCGAAGTGGAAGCCGCGCTTCGTTGTCGTGAGGTCGGTGGTCATGCTGATGCTTTCTGAGTCGCGGAGGTCATGCTGCGCATGAGGGCCTCGGGTGTCGCCTGGTCGGCCGGGATGCAGTCGGTGACCCGACCTTCGAAGACTGTGTAGATGCGGTCGGAGATGCCGAGCAGTTCGGGCAGCTCGCTGGAGATGACGATGACTCCCTTGCCCTGCGAGGCGAGCTCGTTGATGATCGCGTAGATCTCGTACTTCGCACCCACGTCGATGCCGCGGGTGGGCTCGTCGAGGATCAGCAGGTCGGGGTCGGTGAACATCCACCGCGCCAGCACGACCTTCTGCTGGTTTCCTCCCGAGAGCTTGCCGACGCCCTCTTCGACGCTCGGCGTCTTGATGCGCAGCGCCTTGCGGTAGCGCTCGGCGACCGAGTACTCCTCGCGCTCGTCGACGACGCCGCGCTTCGAGATCTTCGACAGCTTGGCCGCCACGACCGACCGCTTGATGGTGTCGAGCAGGTTGAGGCCGAGCACCTTGCGGTCCTCGCTCACGTACGCCAGTCCGTGCTTGATGGCGGACGAGACGTCGGGGATCGAGATCTCCCGGCCGTCCTTGATGATCTGTCCGCCCTGGAAGTTGCCGTAGGAGCGGCCGAAGATGCTCATCATGAACTCGGTGCGGCCCGCGCCCATCAGCCCGGCGATGCCGACGACCTCGCCGCGGCGGACGTTGAGGTTCGATCCCTTGACGACCATGCGCTCGGAGACGGTCGGGTGCTGCACCCACCAGTCCTTGACCTCGAAGAACACCTCCCCGATCTCGGGGGTGCGGTCTGGGTATCGGCTCTCGAGCGAGCGTCCGACCATCCCGCGGATGATCCTGTCCTCGTTGATCTCACCGCGCGAGATGTCGAGCGTCTCGACCGTGCGACCGTCGCGGATGATCGTGATCTCGTCGGCGATCTGCTCGATCTCGTTGAGCTTGTGGCTGATCATGATCGACGCGATGCCCTTGGCCTTGAGGCCGAGGATCAGATCGAGCAGGTGCTGCGAGTCGTTCTCGTTCAGCGCCGCGGTGGGCTCATCGAGGATGAGGAGCTTGACGTCCTTGTTGAGGGCCTTGGCGATCTCGATCAGCTGCTGCTTGCCGACACCGAGCGTCTTGATGGCCACGTCGGGGTCTTCACGCAGGCCGACGCGAGCCAGCAGCTCGACCGTGCGCTGGCGCTGTGCGCGCCAGTCGATCTTGCCGAAGCTGCGGATCTCGTTGCCGAGGAAGATGTTCTCGGTGATCGAGAGCTCGGGGATCAGCGCGAGCTCCTGGTGGATGATCGCGATTCCGGCCTGCTCGCTCGCCGCGATGTCGCGGTAGCGCTGCTCCTCGCCGTAGAGCAGGATGTCCCCCTCGTACGTGCCGTAGGGGTACACGCCGGAGAGGACCTTCATCAAGGTCGACTTCCCGGCGCCGTTCTCCCCGCAGATCGCATGGATCTCGCCTGCGCGGACGGTGATGGACACGTCGGACAGCGCCTTGACACCCGGGAACTCCTTGGTGATGCTGCGCATCTCCAGGATGGGGCCTGACACGACCGGCAACGTTGCTGTGGTGCTCACAAGATCTTCCTCGCGACGGGCGGTCACCCTCGATGTGACCGTTCACATTGGATTACATAGTCTACGCTCGCCGAGACGCTGTCAAGACCACGAGCCAAATTGTGGCTCTATCGAGGTGCGGACGATTCCCTCGTGCGCAGGGTGGTCTGGAGCGGCCCGAACTCGGGCACCTGCTCACCCCGGATCTGCGCGAGCAGGATCCGCACCGCCCGACGCCCGAGCTCGGGGAAGTCCTGATGCACGGTGCTCAGAGTCGGCGCGACATGCGCGGCGACGGGGATGTCGTCGAAGCCGACGACGCTCACATCCTCGGGCACGCGGACGCCGGCATCCCGGAAGCCGTGCATCAGACCGATGGCCATCTGGTCGTTCGCGACGAACACGGCCGTGAAATCGCGGCGGCGCGACAGTTCCTTGCCCGCGAAGTAGCCGAAGTCGGCCGTCCAGTCGCCGCGGATGGGCGGGAAGGTCGGAAGATCGGCTTCGCGCAGCGCGTCCAGGTACCCGCGCATGCGCGACTCTGCCTCGATCCAGTCCTGGGGCCCTGCGATGTGGATGATGTCGCTGTGTCCGAGCCCGATCAGATGCTCGGTGGCGGCGCGGGCACCGGCGACCTGGTCTGCCGACAGCGTCACCCCGTCGGAGCCCGAGGCGGTCTGCAGCGATACGAACGGCATCTCGACCGCCATGCCCTTGAGCACGTGGAACGCCCGCACCTGCGGGGCGAGCACCACGATGCCGTCGACCTGCTCGCGCGCCAACTGGCGCAGGGCGTTGCCGATCGCCTCCGGCGTCGTGGCCGAGAGGTTGAGCGTCGAGACCGAGTACCCCTCCTCGCGCGCGGCATCCTCGATGCCGACGATCGAGGACGTGGGTCCGAACTCCCCCACGGTCGCCGCGAGGATGCCCAGCATGTTGGACTTGCTGGTCACCAGTGCCCGCGCTGCGAGATTGGGACGATAGTCGAGCACCGCGATGGCGTCGAGCACCTTGGCCTTGGTCTCGGGGCGGATGCTCGCGTGATCGTTCAGCACCCTCGAGACCGTCTGGTGCGACACCCCCGCGAGTCGAGCGACGTCGCGGATGCTCGGCATCCGGGCACGCTCGGAGGCAGTCGACATCACAGACCTCCTTGTATGTGCACGGTCACATCGTCCCTTCATTATGTACGCCAGGCGCGCCGAACGCACGTCGCTGACGTGAGGGGGCGGCGGGGCGGGTCAGGCGAGGATGCGCGCGCCCGGCACCGGGCCATGCACGTGCAGCGACTCGAGCCCGTGCTCGCGCAGCAGCGACTGCACTTCCTGCGCACCCTCGGGGCTCGCGCAGAGGAGTGCGACGGTGGGCCCTGAACCGGACACGATCCCCTGCAGCGCACCGGCATGGATGCCACGCAGGATCGTCGTCTCGAGTTCCGGCCGCTCGTGCAGGGCGGCTTCCTGCAGGTCGTTGTAGATGCTCTCGGACAGCAGGTCCGGGTCTCCCGAGCGCAGCGCCTGCAGCACGGGCGCCGGAACCTCGAGCGACAGCGGCGGATCGTCGGCGAGCGCGCCCTCGGCGTCACGCAGGGCATCGAGCCGCGCGTACACGACCGGCGTCGACAGGCCCTCGTCACTCGGGACGAGCACCCAGTCGAAGCGTCCCCTCGCCAATGCCGGGTTCAACTGGTCTCCCCGACCGGTGCCGACGGCGGTGCCGCCGTGCAGCGCGAAGGGCACATCGGCACCGAGGCGTGCCGCGAGCTCGTGCAGGCGCGCCGTCGAGAACCCGGTGCCCCACAGCGCATCGCAGGCCACGAGGGCGGCAGCGGCATCCGCTGACCCGCCTCCCATGCCTCCGGCGACCGGCACGCTCTTGCGGATCTCGAGCGCCACCCCGCCGCCGTACTCGGCTGCGGTCGCGAGCAGCTTCGCCGCCCGCATCGCGAGGTTGCGATCGTCCAGCGGCACCGTGTCGGGATCGTCCACGCCCGACACCGTGATCGAGAAGTCGTCGGCGTGCCTGGCGATCACGTCCTCATAGAGCGACACCGCCTGGAACACGGTAGCCAGCGCGTGGTACCCGTCGTCGTGACGGCCGCCCACGCCCAGGTAGACGTTGATCTTGCCCGGCGCGCGCACGTGCACGGAATCGACGGGGGCGGCGAAGCTCATCTCGGTCTTCCCGTCACAGCTCCGTGGACGACGCCCACAGGTCGACGTCGATGGCGCCGGCCGCCTCATCGATGCGGCTGAGCTCGTCGGCCGTGAATGCCGGTCCGTTGACGGCGGCGATGTTCTCGTCGAGCTGCTCGGGGCGCGATGCCCCGACCAGTGCGGAGGCGACCACCGGGTTGCGCAGCGTCCACTGGATCGCCATCTGAGCCAGCGACTGCCCCCGCCCCTCGGCGATGGCGTTGAGCGACCGGAGCGTCTCGACAGCGGCATCCGACAGCGGAGCATCGGGCAGTGACCCGCGCTTCTGGGCCCGGGCTGCGGTGCCGTCACCGAGGTACTTGTCGGTGAGGAGCCCCTGCGCCAGCGGGGTGAAGGCGATCGCGCCGACGCCGGACTGCTCGAGCTTCTCGGTGAGCCCGTCTTCGACCCAGCGGTTGAGGATCGAATAGGCGGGCTGGTGGATGACGAGCGGGGTGCCGAGCTCGGTGGCGACGGCGACGGCCTCGGCCGTGCGCTCGGCGCTGTACGACGAGATGCCCACGTAGAGCGCCTTGCCCTGACGCACGAGCGTGTCCAGGGCTCCGATGGTCTCGGCGACCGGGGTCACCGGGTCTGCGCGGTGCGAGTAGAAGATGTCGACGTGGTCGAGACCCATGCGCGTGAGCGACTGCTCGGCACTCGCGAGGATGTACTTGCGGCTCCCGAGGTCGCCGTACGGCCCCGGCCACATGTCCCAGCCCGCCTTCGACGAGATGATCAGCTCGTCGCGATAGGGGCGGAAGTCCTCGGCGAAGATGCGACCGAAGTTCTTCTCGGCGGAGCCGTAGGGCGGTCCGTAGTTGTTCGCGAGGTCGAAGTGGGTGATGCCCCGGTCGAACGCGTGGCGCAACAGTGCGCGCTGGTTGTCGAGCGGGATGTTGTCGCCGAAGTTCCACCACAGGCCCAGCGAGATCGGCGGCAGGTAGAGCCCCGAGGAGCCGACCTGGCGGTACTCGAAGTGCTGGTAGCGGCTCTCGTCGGCAGCGTACGGCCGGTGGAGCTCAGGGACGTTGGGACGGAAGCGGGGAGACTCGGTCACCGTGCCAGGTTAGCCGGTGATGGCGGTGTCTTCGATCTGGGCGACGTGCCGCGCAATACGGTGATAGTCGTCGACCGTGAGATCCTCGCCGCGGGCGGTCGGCGCGACTCCTGCCGCGATCAGGATCTCGGATGCCGCGGCCGAGCTGCCGAAGAGCTCGGACAGCGCCTGACGCAGCATCTTGCGGCGCTGGTTGAAGGCGGCATCCACGATCGTGAAGGTGAGTCGGCGCTCATCCTCCGTGCCGCGCTCGCCCTCCGACCGGTCGAAGCCGACGAGGAGGCTGTCGACGTTGGGCACCGGCCAGAAGACCTGACGGGACACGGTGCCCGAGAGCCTCCATTCGCCGTACCAGGCCGCCTTGACGCTCGGGGTGCCGTAGATCTTCGACCCTGGCTTGGCCGCGATGCGCTCGGCGACCTCGGCCTGCACCATCACGACGCCGCGCTTCAGGTACGAGAAGTTCTCGAGGAAGTGCAGCAGCACGGGGACGGAGACGTTGTAGGGGAGATTCGCGACCAGCACGGTGGGTTCGCCGGGCAGCTCGGTGATGCGCAGCGCGTCGGCATCGACAACCGTGAGCCTCTCGGCGGGAACGCCGTGCTCGACCGCGGTCTGGGCGAGTCGGGCTGCGAGCCGGTGGTCGATCTCGACGGCGGTGACGGATGCCCCGGTCTCGAGGATCGCGAGGGTGAGCGAACCGAGCCCCGGCCCGACCTCGACGACCCGCTCCCCCGGCTGCACGCGGGCGGCGTGCACGATCTTGCGCACGGTGTTCGCGTCGACGACGAAGTTCTGTCCGAGCTTCTTGGTCGGGGTGACGTCGAGCTCAGCGGCGAGGCGGCGGATCTCGGTGGCGCCGAGCAGGGTGACTGTCATTGCTCCATTGTCCCCCACCCCTCACCGGTGTCCGAACCCGCCAGTAGTCTTCTGTGGTGCCCTCCCTCGGTGAACTGATCGCGCCCCGTCGGATGGGCAGGGATTTCCGCTGGCTGCTCGCATCGTCGTGGACGAGCAACGTCGGAGACGGCGTCGCTCTGGCGGCCGCTCCCCTGCTCATCGCCTCGATGACGTCATCGCCGATCCTCGTCGCCGCCGGCGCGATCATGCAGTTCCTTCCGTGGCTGCTGTTCGGGCTGCACGCCGGTGCGATCGCCGACCGGTTCGACCGCCGACGCCTCGTGATGTTCGCCAACGCGGCGCGGGCCGTGGTGCTCGCAGGTCTCTGCGCGTTCCTGCTCACCGGCACGGCGAACATCTGGATCGTGCTCGCTGTGGCCTTCCTCTACGGCACGGCAGAGGTCTTCGTCGACACGGCGGGAAGCACGCTGCTGCCGATGCTCGTGAAGCCCGCCGATCTGGGCATCGGCAACGCGCGTCTGCAGGCCGGGTACCTCGTCGCGAACCAGTTCGCGGGTCCTCCGCTGGGAGCCTTCCTCTTCGCCGCGGGCACGGCGTGGCCCTTCCTGCTCGAGGTCCTCTGCGTGCTCCTCGCGGTCGTGCTGATCTCGCGCATGGCCCGCACGCCGGTGCCGCCCCGGGCGACGGGCGACGCCGAGAAGACGCACGTGCACACCGACATCGCCGAGGGCCTGCGGTGGCTCTGGCAGAACCCGCCGGTGCGGATGCTCGTGCTCATCATCCTGGTCTTCAACGTGACCTGGGCGGCCCCCTGGGGCGTGCTCGTGCTCTACGCCACCGAGCACCTGAACATGGGCGCCGTCGGCTATGGAGCGCTGACCACGGCGTCCGCCGCCGGTGGCATCCTCGCCACGCTGTGCTTCGGGTGGCTCGAACGACACGTGTCGTTCGCGACGCTCATGCGCGTCGTGCTTTCTCTCGAAGTGCTGATGCACCTCGCCTTCGCGCTCACCAGCACCGGGTGGGTCGCGCTCGTGATCATGTTCGTCTTCGGCGCCTACGCGTTCATCTGGGGCACGATCTCGACGACCGTCCGTCAGCGCCTCGTGCCGCCCGAGCTGCAGGGCCGGGTCGCCTCGGTCAATATGGTCGGCGTGTTCGGCGGCATGGTGATCGGACAGGCACTGGGCGGCGTGATCGCGCAGTTCTGGGGTCTCACCGCTCCGTGGTGGTTCGCGTTCGTCGGCGCTGCGCTCACACTGCTGTTCGTGTGGAAGCCGATCTCGCAGATCGTGTCGGCGAAGCCGGTCTCCGACACGCAGGCGATCGAGACTCAGTCGAACGAGCCGTAGACCCGCAGGGTGTTCGCGGCGAGCTGGGCAGAGAGCTCGTCGACCTCGATGCCGAGCTCGGCTGCCATGAAGCGCACCGTGATCGGCACGAGATACGGGGCGTTCGGCCGGCCGCGCAGCGGCGTCGGGGTGAGGAACGGCGCGTCGGTCTCGACCAGGATGCGATCCAGCGGTGTCACCTTCAGCGCGTCGCGCAGATTCTGCGCGTTCTTGAACGTGACGTTGCCCGCGAACGACAGGTGATATCCGGCATCCGCACAGATCCGGGCCATCTCGTCGTCACCCGAGAAGCAGTGGAACACGGTCCGGTCGGGGGCACCCACCCGCGTCAGCGTCTCGAGGACCGCGTCATGCGCGTCGCGGTCATGGATCTGCATCGCGATGCCATGCTTCTTGGCGAGCGCGATGTGCGCCTCGAAGGACTCGAACTGCGGTGCTCGGCGCTCGGGCTCGGTGCGGAAGAAGTCGAGCCCCGTCTCGCCGATCGCCCGCGTGCGGGGGTGCGCGGCGAGCTCGTCGATCACCGCGATGGCCTCATCGAGGCGCCCCTCTTCGGCGTAGGCAGGCGCGTCGTTCGGGTGGATCGCGACAGCCGCGAGCACACGGGAGTCCGATTCCGCCGCCTCGACCGCCCACCGAGAAGACTCGATGTCACCCGACGCCTGCACCACCCCGGCGATGCCCACGGCCTGGGCCCGATTCAGCTGCTCGGTCAGCGACAGCGGCTCATCGCCGTCGAGGATCTCGAGATGCGCGTGGTTGTCGTACACGGGCACGGACAGCGGCTCGGGGGCCGCCGGATACCGCAGGTTCTTGCGTCCCTCGCCGTCTCGCTGCTGCACGTACGTCATGCTCAGGCGTTGGACTCCACACGCGGGAACAGCGGGCTGAGGCCGTTGACGCTGGTTCCGGGGCGCAGCGCTCCCCAGGCTCCGGCCTCACGGATCGGCTGATCCTGCAGACGTCCGAGGCTCTCGGCAGCGCCGAGGGCGACCCAGAGCTTCTCCGTCGACTGCGGCATCACCGGCGAGAGCAGCACCGCGAGCGCACGCAGGCCCTCGGCGCAGGTGTAGAGCACCGTGCCCAGACGGCCGCGCTGAGCCTCGTCTCCGCTGTTCGCCTGCTTGGCCAGCGCCCACGGCTCGTTCGCGGTGATGTAGCCGTTCAGCGCATCGACGATCGTCCAGATCGACGAGATGGCCTCGTCGATGCGGAACTGCTCGATCGCGGCATCCGCGTTCGACGCCGCATCCGCGACGATCCTCTGGATCTCGAGATCCTTCTCGGTGTAGTCGGCGGGGGGCGGCACGATGCCCTCGAAGTACTTCTCGATCATCGCCGTGGTGCGCGAGGCAAGGTTGCCGAAGCCGTTCGCGAGCTCGGCCTGGTAACGGGCCGAGAGGTCCTCCCACGAGAACGACCCGTCCTGACCGAACGCGATCGCGGAGAGGAAGTAATAGCGGTACGCGTCGGAGCCGAAGACATCGGTGATCTCGGTCGGTGCGATGCCGGTGAGCTTCGACTTCGACATCTTCTCGCCGCCGACCAGCAGCCAGCCGTGCGCGAACACGCCCTTGGGCACGTCGAGCCCGGCGGCCATCAGCAGCGCGGGCCAGATCACCGCGTGGAAGCGCAGGATGTCCTTTCCGACCACGTGATAGGCGGGCCAGCGGCGGTCGAACGTCTCCGGATCGGAGCCGTACCCGACGGCGGTGGCGTAGTTGAGCAGCGCGTCGACCCACACGTAGATGACGTGCGACTCGTCCCACGGCAGCGGGATGCCCCAGTCGAACGTCGAGCGCGAGATCGAGAGGTCCTTCAGCCCCTGGCTGACGAAGGAGACGACCTCGTTGCGCGCGGAGTCGGGGCGCACGAAGTCGGGCTGCGTCTTGTAGAGCTCGAGCAGGCGGTCCTGGAACTCGCTGAGCTTGAAGAAGTAGTTCTTCTCCTGCAGGAGTTCGAGGGGCTTCGAGTGGATCACGCACACCTTCAGACCCTCGAACGGACCTGTGCCGTCGACGATCTCGGACTCGGGCTTGAACTCCTCGCAGCCGACGCAGTACAGCGCCTCGTACTCGCCCGCGTAGATGTACCCGCGGTCGTACAGACGCTGGAAGAACGTCTGCACATTGGTCTCGTGGCGCTCCTGCGTGGTGCGGATGAAGTCGTCGTTCGCGACATCGAGGGTCTTCAGCAGCGGGAACCACGCCTCGGTGACGAGTTTGTCGACCCACTCCTGCGGGGTGACGTTGTTCGCCGCCGCCGCGCGGAGCATCTTCTGGCCGTGCTCGTCGGTGCCCGTGAGCATCCACGTGTCATCGCCGCCCTGACGGTGCCAGCGCGCGAGCGCGTCGACCGCCACCGAGGTGTACCCGTGACCGATGTGAGGCACATCGGAGGGGTAGTAGATGGGCGTGGTGATGTAGAACGATTCGCCTGCGGGCATGGGGACAATTCTAGGTGGGATGCAGGGGGTCGTTACGCTCAGGCGACCGAGACCTCGATGCGATGCCACCCCTGAGCGCCGTCGGGCACGACGTCGGCCGGATCCGAGGTCTGCGTCTCGCCGTCGGCGCTGATCGCCCGGCACTCGATCGTGTGCGCTCCGCTCTCGGCCGACCAGTCGAGGCGCCACTGCACCCAGGTGTCGTCGGAGATCGCGGTGGCGAGCTCGGCCCGACGCCATGCGCCCTCGTCGATCCGCACCTCGACGCCCTCGACTCCCACATGCTGCTGCCATGCCATGCCGGCGATCACGGCGTCACCCGCCTCGATCCGAGTCCCGCGACGGGGCACGTCGATGCGCGACTGCAGCTTGATCGGTCCGCGCTCCGACCACCCGCGGTCGGTCCAGTACGCGGTCGCCCGGTCGAACCGCGTGACCTCGAGGTCGGTCACCCACTTGGTCGCAGAGACATAGCCGTAGAGCCCCGGCACCACCATGCGCACCGGAAAACCGTGCTCGATGGGCAGCGGATCACCGTTCATGCCGACCGCGAGCAGGGCGTCGCGGTCGTCGGTGAGAGCCTCGAGGGGTGTCGAGGCCGTGAATCCGTCGGACGAGGTCGACAGCACCATGTCGGCGTCCGGGTCGACGCCCGCCCGCGCGAGGAGCTCGCGCACCGGATGCCCGAGCCACAGGGCGCTGCCGATCAGGTCTCCGCCCACCTCGTTCGACACGCACGCGAGCGTCACATGCGACTCCTGCATCGGCAGGGCGAGCAGTTCGTCCCACGTGACCACGATCTCTCGGTCGACCATCCCATGGATGCGGATCGACCAATCGGCCGGGTCGATGCGCGGCACGATCAGAGCGGTGTCGATGCGGTAGAACTGCGCATTCGGGGTGACGACGGGCGCAAGCCCCTGGATGTCGAGTTCTGCGGCGACCGGCACTGCCGGGGCCGGCGTGGCGGCCTTCGGCAGGCGCAGTGTGGACCGCACCGCCTCGATGGACCGGGTCACGCCGCGGGCCGCGTTGCCGATGGCGAGCGCCACGATGCCGGTGGCTGCGACGCCGACGGTCCACAGGAGGAACTGTCGGCGCTCCTCATGCTCGGCGCGGAGATACGGCACCGGGTGCACCTTGCGCATGAGCAGCCGCAGCGCGACGACCGCCGTCACTCCCGCGACGAGGCCGGGGAGCCAGGCGAACGGTCCCGCACCAGGACGGATCATCGCGGCCACCAGAGCGAGCACGCCGAGAGCAGCGAGGATCGTCGACCCCACTCCCGCCCGGCGGGATTCCAGGATGCCGGCGAGCGCCGCCAGTCCTGCCAGCACGATGGCGATCCCGGTGAGGAGCGCGACCTTGTCGCCGGTGCCGAACAGCGCGATCGCGGTGTCCTTCGCCCAGCTGGGCGCGAGGTCGATGAGCCCGCTGCCGATCACGGCGAACGGACTCGCGCTCGGTTCGACGATGGCGGCCACCAGCTCCGCCAGGCCGACCGCGACGACCGCCGCACTCAGCCCGGCGGCCGCCGATCGGAGCCTGTCACCGCGCGTCGTACGGGTTGCATGGCTCATGATCCGAGGGTAACCCCGGGGCAGAGCCCCGGGGTCGTCCGGCTCAGAGCCCGTTACGACGCGCGACCTCGCCGAGCCAGGCGAGCGACGGCTTCGGCGAGCGCTCGAACGTCTCGTGGTCGAAGCCGATCAGGCCGAAGGTCGGACGGAATCCGCTCGCCCACTCGTAGTTGTCGAGTGCACTCCAGTGCTGGTACGCCTTCACCTCGATGCCGTCGGAGATCGCCCGGTGCAGACCCTCGAGCGCGCCCTGCGTGTAGGCGATGCGACGAGTGTCGTCGGCGGTCGCGATGCCGTTCTCGGTCACGAGCACCGGCACTCCACCGCTGCGCTCCCAGGCGCTGCGCACGCCCATCTCGAGCGCCTCGGGGAAGAACTCCCACCCGGTGAGCGTCGTCTCGACATCGTCGGCGACCGGCCGCGGCCCCTCGGGTCCGATGAAGGTGCGCGTGTAGGCCTGCACGCCGACGAAGTCGTCGCCCGCCGACTGGTCGAGGTACCAGTGATCGCGCGGGTCGCCGTACTCGGCGAGCATCTCGTCTGCGCCGGGCTCGCCGGTGGAGTGGAAGGCCTGCGTGGCGATCGTCCATCCGGCCTGCACGCCCGGGACGGAGTGCAGGATCTCGGTCGCACGGTGGTGCGCGTCGAGCAGCGTGTCGGCGACAGCGAGGTCGGGGTTCGGCAGTCCGAACGCGACGAGGTTGGCCGCATCCTCACCCCCGGCGAGCATCGCCGCGATGTTCGGCTCGTTGATCGTGCAGACGTAGGTCACGCCCTCGAGGATCGGCAGCACCGTCTCGACGTAGCGCGAGAACAGGTCGACCGCGTCGTCCGCACGCCAGAAGCCGTCCTTCTGGAACCACTGCGGCACGGTGAAGTGCATCAGGGTCACCGTGGGGTCGAGCCCGTTCTCGCGAGCCGTGTCGATCATGCGGCGATAGTGATCGAGCATCGCCCGCGAGACGAACCCGCGCTCGGGCTCGATGCGGGCCCACTCCATCGAGAAGCGGTACGAGTTCAGACCGGCGTCCGCCAGCAGCCGCATGTCCTCCGGGTACCGGTGGAAGTGATCGGCGGCGTCGCCCGAGGGCTCCACCATGGGCGAGCCGGGAGCATGCTCCATGGCCCACCAGTTGCTGGTCGTGTTGTTCCCCTCCACCTGATGGGCTGCGGTCGCAGCGCCCCAGAGAAAGCCGTCAGGGAATGTGAGCACGAGTGCTCCTTTCGTCTTGCGATGGTCTTCGGTCAGCGTTCGGCCCGTGCCGGGTTCGGCACCGCATCCAGCAGCTGGACCGTGTACGGGTCCTCCGGATGCTGAAGCACCTGAGATGTCTCGCCGCGTTCGACGACGCGGCCGCTGTTGAGCACGAGGATGTTCTCGGTGACGAGACGCGCGCTGAGCAGGTCGTGCGTGATGTAGAGCATGCTGATGCCCCACCGTTCGCGCAGATCCTCGAGCAGCGCGAGCACGCCGGCTCGGAGCGACACGTCGAGCATCGACACGGGCTCGTCGGCGATCAGCACCTGCGGATCACTGGCCAGAGCCCGGGCGATGACGACACGCTGACGCTGGCCGCCCGAGAGCTGGTGCGGCAGCTTCGCTGCGAACTGCTCGACCGGCGTCAGCCCCACCGTCTCGAGCAGCTCGAGCACGCGGGCTCTCGCCTCCTGCCCTCGCAGCGGCGTGTAGTTGCGGATCGGTCGGCTGAGCGCGTACTCGACCGTGTGCAGCGGATTCAGCGCGGCATACGGATCCTGGAACACCATCTGCACGTCCTTGCGCAGATCGCGGAGGCCCTTGCGGCCCAGCATCGCGACGTCGACGTCACCGAAGCGCACGGTGCCCTCGGTCTGCTTCTCGACCCCGGTGATGAGCTTCGCGATCGTCGACTTGCCCGACCCCGACGCACCCACGAGCGCCAGCGCCTCACCGGGCTCGAGACGGAAAGACACGTCGTCGACCGCCGTCACAGGCTTCTCCCCCCGACGGGGGGCCGGGTAGCGCTTGGAGACGCCCTCGACCACGATCGCGGCATCGGCTCGTCGGGTGTCGCGCTGCGACACCGTGGGCAGGGTCTCGGTCAGATCGGTGCGCGAGTGCCCCTCGCGACGCCGGGTGCCGAGGTCGACGAACCCGGGGATCGAGATCGACTCGGCCCGCGGGTCGGCGTAGTGGCTCAGCAGCATCCGCGTGTACTCGTCCTGCGGGCGGTGCAGGATGTCGAGGCTCGGCGCGTCTTCGACGATCCGCCCCTCGTGCATGACCATCACGCGGTCAGTGGCCTCGAGCACGATGCCGAGGTCGTGACTGATGAGGATCGCGGTGAAGTGCTCGGAGCGCTGCAGGTCGCGGATCGTGTCCATGACCGCGTGCTGCACGAGCACGTCGAGCGCGGTGGTCGGCTCGTCGAACACCATGAGCTGCGGCTCGAGCGAGAGAGCCAGGGCGATCGACGCGCGCTGGCGCATTCCGCCCGACAGCTCTCCCGGGTACCGCGACAGCACGAGAGGGTCGAGACCCACCTTGCCGACCAGTTCCTTCGCCCTCGCATCCCGGGCGTCTCGGGCCACATGCCCGTGCGCGGCGAAGATGTCGCGGAAGTGGTTGCCGATCGTGCGGACGGGGTTCAGCGCGTTCATGCCCGACTGCAGCACCATCGCGAACCCGCCCTGACGCTGTCGACGCAGCTCCTCGGCGTCGAGGTCGCGGATGTCGCGGCCGTCGAACAGGATCCGCCCGTCGCTGATGCGAGCCGGCGGCTTCTGCAGCCGTGTCAGCGCGAAACCGAGCGTGGACTTGCCCGAGCCCGACTCGCCGACGAGGCCGACGAACTCGCCCCGACGCAGCGTGAACGACACGTTCTCGACGGCGGTGACCGGCGTCGCACCCGGCGAGGCGTACTCGACGGACAGGCCCTGGACATCGAGCAGGACGTCGTTCGTGGTCGCGGGGGTGTTCGCTTCCATGGCGCTCATCGTCCCTTCCCCTCTCGCAGGCGCGGATTGGAGATGCCGTCCACGCCGAAGTTGATCAGTGTCAGGCTCAGAGCGAGCAGGGCGATGCAGAGACCGGGGGCGAACAGCAGCAGCCACTGCCCGGTGAGCAGGGAGTTGGAGTTCTGCGCCCAGTAGAGCATCGTTCCCCAGCTGACGATGCTGGAGTCGCCGAGCCCGAGGAACTCGAGTCCGGCCTCGGCGAGGATCGCCGCGGTCGCTGCTCCGAAGAGCGTGCCGGCGATGATCGACGTCATGTTCGGCAGGATCTCGCGGAACACGATGCGCGCCCGGCTGTCACCCGAGAACTGCGCCGAGGTGACGAAGTCGTTGCCTCGCAGCGACTGGGTCTGGCTGCGCAGCACGCGCGCGCCCCACGCCCACCCGGTGACGACGATGACCGCGATGATCATCAGGATGCCGCCGTTCTGCAGGTACGCGGCGATCACGATCATGAGCGGGAGACCGGGGATCACGAGGAAGAGGTTGACGATGAAGCCGACCACCTCCCCCAGGAAACCGCGCATGTAGCCCCAGCTGAGACCGATCAGCACGGCGACGATCGTCGAGAGGATGCCGGCGGCCATGCCGACCAGCAGACTGACCTGCGAACCGTAGATCAGCTGGCTCAGCACGTCCTCGCCTGCAGCGGTGGTGCCGAGCCAGTGCGCGGCCGATGCATCGGCGTTGCGCTCGAACGTGTTGACCTTGGGGCCGTACGGGGCGAGCAGCGGTGCGAACACCGCGACCACGACGAACAGCCCGAGGATGATGAGGCCCAGTCGGGCCTTGCCGTTGGACCAGAGGGTGCCCACCATCCGGGCGAACGAGCGCCACGGGCTGGGAGCCGCGATCCGGTCGGAGGGAACCTTGACATTCATGGTGGAGGTCATCGGCGGGTCCTTGGATCCAGCACGCCGTACAGGATGTCGACGAGGAAGTTGGCGATGAGCACGCTGACGGTGATCATCAGGAAGAGCGCCTGCATGAGCGGGTAGTCCTGCCCGATCACGGCGTTGAAGAGCAGATAGCCGATGCCCGGGTATCCGAACACCTGCTCCACGAGGATCGATCCGCCGACCACACCGCCGAGCGTGAGCCCGAAGCCGGTGAGGTTCGGCAGGATCGCGTTGCGCGCGGCGTAGCGGAGGGCGATCGTGCGACCGTGCAGACCGTTCGCCTCGGCGAAGGTCACGTAGTCCTCACCCAGCGTGTTGATCATCGCGTTGCGCATGCCGATGATCCACCCGCCGAGCGAGGTCAGCAGGATGGTCAGCGCGGGGAGAACCGCATGCTGCGCGAGGTCGACGATGAAGTCCCAGGTGAACCCGGGCGTGGTCGTCGCCGCATACGCTCCCGTCGTCGGGAACCAGTGCAGCACGTAGCCGAAGAAGAACAGCAGCAGCAGCGCCGTCCAGAAGTACGGGAAGGTGCTGAGGAACGACCCCGTCAGAGTCGGCAGGCTGTCGAGCCATGTGCCGCGGCGCCAGGCCGCGGCGGTGCCGATCAGGGTGCCGATCACGAACGCGAGGATCGTGACGATGCCGACGAGGCCGATCGTGTAGGGCAGTGCGGTCGAGACCATGCTCGAGACGCTCTGCGGATAGAACGTGTACGAGACACCGAAGTCGAGTCGTGCGACCTGACCGAGGTACGCCACGTACTGATCCCAGATCGATCCGGTCGGCACGCCGAGCTGGGCCTCGATCGCGGCCCGCGTCGCATCCGACACCGGACCGTTCTGCGAGAGCTTCGCGATCGCGGCGTCTGCCGGCGAACCGGGCATGAGGCGCGGAAGGAAGAAGTTCAGCGTGATCGCTGCCCACAGCGTGAGCACGAACAGGCCGACCTTCTGGAGGACGTACTTCATCGGTCATCCTCCTTGACGCGCTCGAGCCGGGTGAAGATGCCCAGCGGCGCCGAGTCGTAGTTCTGCGGAATCATGTACGGGTCGTCCTCTGTGGGCCAGCCGGTGAACTTGGAGTCGTTGAAGAGGCCCCAGATCCCGCCGTAGTAGAGGCCGATGACGGGCAGGTCGTCGTAGACGATGCCCTGCAGCTCCTCGACGATCTCGGTCTGGCGGGCGGGGTCGACGGTCTCGCGGTACTCCTTGAGCAGGGCGTCGGCCTCGTCCGAGCGGTACCGCTCGAAGTTGTTCGCGGTCGCCTCGCCGGACGGCACGTAGAACTCGCTCGAGAGCAGGTTGTTGAACGCCTGGTAGACGTTGCCGTTGCCCATGCCGCCGATGGCCATCTCGAAGTCGCCGTTGCTGATGGCGCTCTGATATCCCGCCGGCTGCGGGAGCTTGAGAGTCACCTTGACGCCGACGTCTGCGAGCTGGCTCTGCACGGTCTGCGCCGCGCGGGTCCAGTCCGAGAAGCCGTTGGCGGTCGTCAGCGCGAACTCGAGCTGCGTGCCGTCGGCGCCCACGAGCCGGTCACCGTCGAGGGTGTACCCCGCCTCGGCGAACGCGGCGAGTGCGGCATCCGTGTCCTGGGTGATCATGCCCTGGTCGGGGATGCTCGGATCGAGGTACTCCTCCTGGTTGGGGAGGATGAGCCCGGTCTGCCCGGCGGGTTCCATGTACCCCTCGGATGCGGTCTCGGCGATCTCCTCGCGATCGAGCGAGAGGGCGATGCCGCGGCGCACGTTCACGTCGTCGAACGGAGCGACCTCGAGGTTCGGCATGAGCGCGATGACTCCACCCGGCGGGAACCACCAGGCGTTGTGCTCGCTGGCCGCACCCCAGGTGCCCTCGACGTCGGAGATGAACGAGTAGGCCCAGTCGTAGCCGCGGGTGACGGTGTCGAGCTGCGAGTTCGTGGACGGCAGGATGATGTGCTCGATCTCGATCTTGTCGGCCTGCCAGTAGTCGGGGTTCTTGTCGACCGAGTACTGCTGGTCGTTGTAGTTGCCGAGCACGAACGGTCCGGTGCCGACCGGGTTCTCGTTGCGGTAGGTACCCGGATCCTTCACGTCGGCCCAGAGGTGCTCTGGCACGATCATGGTCTGACCGAGGATCGGCAGCGACGGGGCGTCGTCTGTCTGAAGGTGCATGATGACGTCGTCGCCGTCGACCTCGACGGTCTCGAGGTGCTGCCAGGCGCCCTTGATGTCGAGCGAGGGATTGTCCTTCAGCAACTGGAAGGTGAACGCCACGTCATCGGGCGTCAGCTTCTCGCCGTCGCTCCATTCGACGTCGTCGCGGATCGTCATCACGACCGTGCGGGCGTCGGGCTGCGACCATTCGCTCGCGAGCCACGGGTTCTCGGTTCCGTCGAGCGGGTTCACCAGGATCAGAGGCTCGTAGATCCACCTCGACGCCGTGCGCGTGTTGGTGAGGTACGGATTGAAGTTCCGCGTGAAGAACGGGTTCCCCTTGTCCGCATTGATGAGCATCGTGTCGTCGCCGATCGATGGATCGGGCTGCGAACTGATCTGGATGCTGCAACCGCTGAGCACGACGGCTGCTGCCGCCAGTCCCACGATCGCGGCTCTCCGCCAGCGCCGGAGCATGTGCGTCTTCGCCACACTGCCACCTCATGTCGTCTGTGTCATGAAGGGGGGTCCCGGGGGTCGGGGCGCCCCGCGGCCGAAGCCGCATGAGTGATTGTAAGCGCATACATTTTGCGAGCGCAAGCCCTCGACCACCGCACAACGAGGGCGACTTCCCCACCGTGACGAGGATGGGAGCGGTGCCAAACCTGTCTTTATCGCGGTGAATCGCGCAGCGAGCGCACCATGCTCCGCAGCGCCCGGAGCGCAGCCGCCTGCTCGTCGTCGGTCATGCCCGCGAGCATCCGCACCTCGACGGATCGCACCGCGGCCGTGGCCTGCGCCAGACTGCTCCTCCCCCGCGGCGTGAGCGTCGTCGGCAGCGCCTTGCCCACCGGAGCCTCGGGCGGTCTCGTGACGAATCCATCCCGCTCGAGCGCCTGCAGCAGCACGTTCATGGACTGCCGCGTCACGAACGCTCCGCGGGCCAGCTCGGAGTTCGAGAGGCCGGGCCGCTGGGCGAGCAGTTCGAGACACGAGTAGTGCGTGATGGTCATGCCGAGCGGACGCAGCACCTCCTCCATCGCCGAACGCAGCGCACTGGAGGCCTCCTTCAGGAGGTATCCGAGCGATGTGTCGAGGTCGATGCCGCCGCCGTCTTGACTCATGTCAGTATTCTGACATACATTGATCCGTGTCAGATAACTGACATCACAGGAAAGAGCACATCATGCCCGTCACCGGACCCGACTTCATCTCCCTCCAGACTCGCGACCTCGCCGCGTCGCAGGCGTTCTACGAGCAGTACCTCGGCCTCGTCCGCTCGCCGACGGGGCCGCCGCATGCCGTCGTCTTCGAGACCGCACCCATCGCGTTCGCACTGCGCGATATCGCCCCCGGCACAGACCTCGACGGCGTCGACCAGCCGGGGATCGGCGCCGCGATCTGGCTGCATGCCAGCGACGTGCAGGCGATCCACGACGCTCTCGCCGCCGCAGGGCACACGATCGTCGCGGATCCGATCGACGGCCCGTTCGGCCGCACCTTCACGTTCGCCGACCCCGACGGCTACCGCATCACGCTGCACGATCGCGCCTGAGCGGGTCGTCAGACCGCTCAGGCGGGGCGCTGCGAGCTCTCGCGGACGAGGATCTGCAGCGGCAGGCGCACCGTCATCGGCTCGGCATCCGGCTGCTCCAGTCGTCTGGCGAGCAGTTGCACGGCGGCGCGGCCGAGGTCGATCATCGGCTGACGCACCGTGGTCAGTGTCGGCCGCGAGAGCGCGGCAGCCTCGATGCCGTCGAATCCGGTGACCCGCACGTCGTCGGGAACCCGGATGCCGGCCGAGCGGAACGCATCGATCGCCCCGAGTGCCATCTGGTCGTTCGCCGCGACCAACGCGGCCGGTGCGCCGCGGGCGATCAGCTCCTCGGCGGCGCGGCGTCCCGATGCGCGCGTGAAGTCACCGCGCAGCACCGTCACATCGTCCGCCGCGATGCCCGCCTCGGCTATGGCGGCAGCGAAGCCCTCCCAGCGCTGCGCGCCGTCGGGCGAGTCCTCGGGGCCTGCGAGGAAAGCGAGGCCTCCCGGGTCGGCCTGCGCGAGCACCAGACGCGTGAGCTCCGACATCGCCTCGGCGTTGCTGACGGTCACGTGGTCGTAGCTGTCGCCGCGCGCCGGACCCGAGAGCACGACCACGGGGATCCGCTGGGCGAGCCGAGCGAGCACGTCGTCCGGCACGCTCTGCGCCAGCACCATCAGCCCGTCGACCCGGCCGGCGATGTCGCGCACCGTCTCGCGGGCGGGGTCTCCCCGCCCGACGCCGATCATCAGCACGAACCCCTGCTTCCAGGCCTCCAGCTCGGCACCGCGCAGCACCTCGTCGAGGAAGAGCATGGTCGGATGCGGCGCCCCCGCGTCGGCAGAGGCCTGCTCGACCGTGAACGGCGGCACCTCGGCCTGATCCCCGGCGAGCACATCGAGCAGGGGAGCGTCCTCCGAGGCATCGAAGCCCGGGAAGTACAGCCCCAGCACGCCGGTGCGGCGTTCGGCCAAGCCGCGCGCGCTGCCGCTGGGCACATAGCCGAGGGCAGCCACCGAGTCGAGCACCCGCTCGCGGGTGACCGGACGCACCGCATCAGGCTGCCGCAGCACACGGGAGACCGTCGCGATCGACACGCCCGCACGCTCTGCGACGTCGTAGACGGTCGCCTTCTTGGTCACGCTCGGTCCTCCTCCGGTTGCGTGTGCACCAGGGTACCCGGGGCGAGACTCACCGTCGGCGCGCGACGAGCGAGCCGTGGGGCCTGGCGCTGATCTCGCCCTGCTCCCGGCCGCGGGTCTCACGGGACACGACCGCGAAGCCTGCATCGGCGAGAAGCTCCGCGAGCGCGTCGGCAGACCAGAAGAATGCCGGAGCGACGGCGTGCGCGAACGACTCGCGCGGCTCGCCGTCGAAGAATCCGATGAGGATGCTGCCGCCGGGTGCCAGCACGCGACCGAACTCGGCGAGGATCTCGGGCAGGTCCGCCGGAGGCGTGTGGATCAGCGAATACCAGGCGAGGATGCCGCCGACGGAACCGCCGTCGAGCGGCAGGTCGCGGAACGTCCCGAGATCGAAGGGGACATCGGGGTGCCGTGTCCGCGCGGTCGCGATGAACTCGGCCGACAGGTCGACTCCCCGCGCCTCGCGCCCGCCCGTGCCGAGGAACTCGGTCCAGTGCCCGGGTCCGCATCCGGCATCGAGCAGCCGTCCAGGGGTCGCGTCACGCCAGGCAGCGATGACCGCCGCGTCCCGTGCATCCATCTGCTCGATCGCGCCGGCCAGCTCGACGTACTCCGCGGCCCTCGCGTCGTAGGCGGAGCCGATCGCGGCGTCAGTGCCCTGCACCATCAGCTGCGGGCGGCGAGCGCTGCCTGATACAGGTCGCGCGACGACAGACCGGTGGCGGCGGCGACCTCGGCGCACGCCTCTTTCAGGCGCACCCCGGATGCGACGAGGCTCTGCACCTGAGCGAGCGCGTCTTCGGCAGACGCCTCACGATGCGGCGCCCCCTCGACGACGACGACGATCTCACCCTTGACCCCCGCCGTGGCCCACTCGACGAGCTCGGCCGAGGTGCCTCGACGCACCTCCTCGTAGAACTTGGTCAGCTCACGACACACGGCGATGCTGCGGTCGGCACCGAACGCAGCGCCCATGTCGGCGAGCGACGACGCCAGCCTGGCGGGGGATTCGAAGAAGACCATGGTGCGGGGCTCTGCGGCGAGCGCCCGCAGGGTCGACCGCCGCTCCCCCGGCTTGCGGGGCAGGAACCCCTCGAAGGTGAAGCGATCCGTCGGCAACCCGGAGATCGAGAGGGCCATCAGCACCGCACTGGGTCCGGGGATGGCCGTGACCGTCACGCCCTGCGCGACGGCTTCGGCGACGAGACCGTAGCCGGGATCGCTGATGGCCGGCATCCCCGCGTCGCTCACCACGACGACGTCGGTCTCGATGGCGAGGGTCGCGAGCTCTGCCGCCTTCTGCTTCTCGTTGTGATCGTGCAGCGCGATCAGCCGCGGACGGTTCGCGATCTGCAGAGCCTGCATCAGCTTCTGCGTGGTGCGGGTGTCCTCGGCGACGATGACCTCCGCGTTCTCCAGCACTTCGACGAGGCGACGCGAGACATCCCCCAGGTTTCCGATCGGTGTTGCGGCGAGGATGATCACCCGCCCAGCTTAGGCGGGCCCCATCGGCGGAGTGTCTAGGCTGGTGCGGTGACCGCGCCCCTGCCCCTGCTGCCTCCCCCCGAGCAGCGACCGACGCGCTACGAGCGACTGCGCGACCGCGTGCTGCAGGACCCCGACTGGGGGCGCATGATGCGCTGGTTCGCACCTCTCGTGGTGACCGCCCTGGCTGCGGTGCTGCGCCTGGTCAACCTCGGGCACCCGCACCAGCTCGCGTTCGACGAGACCTACTACGTCAAGGACGCCTGGTCGCTCTGGACTCTGGGATACGAGGGCACCTGGGGCAAGGACGCGAACGAGGCGTTCATCACGCTGCAGCAGCTGCCGCTGTCGGATGCAGGGGCGTTCATCGTGCATCCGCCCCTCGGCAAGTGGCTCATCGCCCTGGGGATGGCCGTCGGCGGCCCCGACAACACGGTGGGCTGGCGCATCGCGACGGCTCTTCTCGGCGCGGCCACCGTGCTGCTGACCTACCTGGTCGCCCGCAGACTGACCGGCTCGATCGTCGTGGCCACCGTCGCCGGCTCTCTGCTCGCCATCGACGGCCTCAGCATCGTGATGAGCCGCACCGCACTGCTCGACGGCCCGCTGACGTTCTTCCTGATGCTCGGCGCACTGTTCATCCTGATCGACCGCGACCGGTCGATACCTCTGCTCGAACGCAGCGCCCCCGACTCCCCCGAGCCGATGTGGGGTCCCGTGCGCTGGCGGCGCCCCTGGCTGATCGCCGCGGGTGTCGCGCTCGGCGCGGCCTGCGCCGTGAAGTGGTCGGGGCTCTACGCACTGGCGGCGTTCGGCCTGTACGTGGTGGTGACGGATGCTCTGGCGAGACGCCGCGCCGGAGTCGTCCTCTGGCCGACCGCGGCGGCTTTCCGTCAGGGGCCGGTCTCCTTCGTGCTGCTGGTCCTGCCGGCGCTCGCCACCTACCTCGTCAGCTGGACGGGGTGGCTCGTCACAGCCGGCGGCTATGCCCGTCAGAGTGACCCGAACCCGCTGATCGCACTGTGGAACTACCACGAGGCGATCCTGAACTTCCACGTCGGCCTCAGCAAGGGGCACCCCTACGCGAGCCCTGCGTGGGAGTGGCCGCTCCTGCTGCGGCCCACGGCGGTCTGGGTGGGCAGCGATCCGGGGCCCTGCGGTGTCGACCACTGCATCGCGGTGATCTCGACGATCCCCAACCCGATCATCTGGTACGCCGGTGTCGCCGCCGCCCTCTACTTGATCTACCGACTCGTGCGCGGGTGGATCGAACGCACGCCGGTCGGCCCCGCGTTCACGTTCCCGCTGGTCGGACTCGCGGCGACCTACGTGCCCTGGCTGCTCTTCCCCGAGCGCACGATCTTCCAGTTCTATACGGTCGCCATGGCGCCGTTCCTCGTGATCGCGCTCGCCGTCGCGCTGCGTCAGATCGCGGGGCGACGAGACGATCCGCTGCATCGCCGCCAGTCAGGCGAGCGCACGGTGATGATCTTCCTCGCCGTGGTGCTGCTCGTCTCGGTGTTCTTCTACCCGGTGTGGACCGGCATGAGCGTGCCCTACGACTTCTGGCTGCTCCACAACTGGCTGCCCGGCTGGATCTGACCTGTCAGCCGGCGTCACCGGCGACGTGCTCGACCAGCGGCAGCACGCGCCCCGACAGGTGGGTGCGCATCGCGATCGATGACGCCGTGCGCGAGACCCCCGGCACGAGAGCCACCCGATCGAGCACCTCCTGCAGCTGGGTCGCATCGCGAGCGACGAGTCGCAGCTGCATGTCGCTCGCACCGGTCACGGTGTGCATGTCGACGATCTCGGGCACCGCATCGGCGAGCGCCGTGGCGACATCGTCGTGACCCACCTTCTGGTCGATCTCGACGAGGCAGAACGCGACGACCCCGTAGCCGAAGCCCGCGGGGTCGACGCGTGGCACGATCGCCTCGATCACCCCGCCCTCATGCAGGCGCGCGAGACGGCTGGTCGCGGTGCCCCTGGCGACCCCCAGTCGTCGCGCGCACTCGAGGATCGGCAGCTGCGGCGACTCGGTGAGCATGCGGATGAGCTCGGCGTCGAGGCGGTCGATGTGCACGGTCAGTCCACCACCGCGCTGTCGCGCTCGCTGGTGACACCGGGGCGGGAGGCGTTCCGCGTGAGTCGCGCGACGATCAGGAGCACGACGGTCAGGCCGATGGTGAGCAGCAGCTGCACGCGCGCGGCGCCGTCGATCATCGTGAGCGCGACGACACCGGCGAGGAGCGCCAGGCACAGCCACGACAACCAGGGGAAGCCCCACATCCGCATCGGCATGTCCGCCCCGGCCCGATCGGCACGACGGCGAAGGATGATCTGCGACACGGCGGTCGCCGTCCAGATGACCAACAGCGTGGATCCGACGACGTTGAGGAGCGCGGGGAGCACCACGTCGGGGAACGCCCAGTTCAGTCCCACGGTGACGAAGCCGAACGCGACGGAGGCGAGCACGGCGACCACCGGCACGCCCTTCGACGTCGTGCGGGTCGCAGCGAGCGGAGCCAGACCGCGCTCCCCGAGCGAGTAGGCCATGCGCGATGCGCCGTAGATGTTCGCGTTCATCGCCGAGAGCAGCGCGATCACCACGATGAGGTCCATCACGAGCCCGACGCCGGGCAGCTGCAGGGTATCGAGCACGGCGGAGAACGGTCCGTCCTTGACGGCCGGGTCGTTCCACGGCAGCACCGACACGATGACGAAGATCGAGCCGACGTAGAAGATCAGGATGCGCACGAGCACCTCGCGCACGATCCGACGGATGTTGCGCGCGGGGTCGTCGGACTCGGCAGCCGCGATCGCGACGACCTCGGTGCCGCCGAACGCGAAGACCACGATCAGCAGCGCGGCTGCGATGCCGGTCAGTCCGTTCGGTGCGAAGCCGCCGTTGTCGACGAGGTTGGCGATGCCCGTCGCGGGAACACCGGGGATGAGGCCCACGATGGCGCACACGCCGACGACGAGGAACACGATGATCGCGGCGACCTTGATCGCGGCGAACCAGAACTCGAACGTGCCGTAGTTGCGCACCCCGAAGAGGTTCACCGCGGTCAGTGCCACCACGAAGACGAGCACCCACACCCACGCCGGGATGCCGGGGATCCAGGCAGAGATGATCCCTCCGGCTCCGGTCGCCTCCGCCGCGATCACCACGACGAGCTGGATCCAGTAGAGCCAGCCGACGGCGCTGCCGGCGCTGCGTCCCATGGCCTTCTGCGCATACGAGCTGAAGGCACCGGAGCTCGGCCGGGCGGCGACCATCTCGGCGAGCATCGCCATGATCAGCACCACGATGCCACCCGCGACGAGGTACGAGATCAGCACAGCGGGGCCGGCGATGCTGATCGCCTGGCCCGAACCGACGAACAGCCCGGCGCCGATCGCGCCGCCGAGTCCCATCATCGAGATCTGCCGGCGGGTCAGTCCGGGGTGCAGACCTTTCGTCGTGGTCGTCGTGGTCGGAACCTCGGTCATGCGCGTGCCTCCAGCAGTGCGGTCTCAGCCTGGAGCGCTGACTGCACCCGGTCTATGTCCTCCATTGAACCCGATGAGATGCGGATCCCCTCACCGGCGAAGACCCGCGTGATCACCCCGCCCTCGTTCAGCAGGGACTCGAGTTCGTCGGTGCGGTCGCCCGCGGGGACCCAGACGAAGTTCGCCTGCGAGGTGACGGCGGGCCAGCCGGCATCGACGAGCAGCGCGCACAGGCGATCGCGGTGCGCGACGACCTCGTCGATGCGCACCGCGAGCTCGTCCTCCGCATCGAGGGATGCGAGCGCCGCGGCCTGGGCGAGGTCGGTCACCCCGAACGGCACGGCGACCTTGCGCTGACTGTCGGCCACCGAGAGCGGCGAGAGTGCGTAGCCGATGCGCAGACCGGCGAGGCCGTACGCCTTCGAGAAGGTGTGCAGCACCGCGACGTGCGGATGACGGTGGAAGAGCTCGACGCCCGCCCCGTGCGACCCCGTGCGGTCGAAGTGCACGTAGGCCTCGTCGATCACGACGAGCACGTCGCGGGGCACCGCCGCGACGAATGCCTCCAGCTCTGCCGCTCCGACGACCGTTCCGGTCGGGTTGTTCGGGTTGCACACGAAGATCAGCCTCGTGCGCGGGGTGATCGCGGCGAGCATGGCATCGAGATCGTGGGCGTGCTCGGCGTTCAGCGGCACCGCGACAGGAGTCGCTCCGGCGATGCGCACGAGTGACGGGTAGGCCTCGAACGACCGCCACGCGAACATGACCTCGTCTCCCTCACCGGCCACGGCGTGGATGAGCTGAGAGGCGATCTCGACGGACCCGGCACCCACGGTGACGGCCGCCGGCTCGACGCCGTATCGCTCCGCCAGGCGCTCGCGCAGAGCGGCGGCGCTCATGTCGGGATAGCGATGGATGGTCGCGAGGCGCTGCTGCACCGCCTCGACGACGGACGGGAGCGGCGGGTGCGGAGACTCGTTGGAGGAGAGCTTCGAGGCACCGGCCGGGGCGGAACGCCCCTGGCGGTAGGCAGGCACGGCGTCGAGTCCGGCACGGGTGGGAAGAGTCATCGTCTGAGCGTCCTTGCTGAGATGCGGTGGCGTCCGGGCGGCGCCTGCTGTCGCGCAACACTAGACCGGATGATGAGAGGTGGGCAATCGGTGCAGCATCCGGTGCGCAACGCGCGCAACTGGCGGGGTGGAATCGCGGAACCGGCGAGCAGACTGCACAGTCAAGCGCGGGGCGAGCGCACCGCGCGGGAACACCCGCGCAACGCTCGCTGAGTCCTCACCGCGCGAGAGGAAGCTCTGCGGGATCGCTCACGGGGAGCCGGCACACGAACGATCGGCAGTCGAACGCCTGCTCGCCCGCACTCCCCTTGCCCTCGAACAGCTCGAAGCCGGCGTCCGCGAATGCCCCCGCCTGCTCCGGGGTGACGATCGCGACGACATCGGCGTCTGCCCGACGAGCGGCGGACGCGAGGGCACCCTGCGGCGCCTCGGTGACGACGACGACCTGCCTGGGGGCATCGACGAGCCCCGCGGCGACCCGCAGCAGACTGCCGTGCGCGAACGGCTGACCGATCGCCGAGCCGGCGTGCTCGCGCACTCGCGCTGCCGCGGCTCCGCGATAGCGGTCCCCTGCACCGAGCCGCCAGGCCGTGAGCGATGCGGCGGCGACCGCGGCCGCATCCGAAGGCAGGTCTCCGTCGGTCTGATCGGGCGCGGCCGCGATGCCGTGCTCAGCGAGCAGCGGATCGCCCTGGATGCCGGAGAGGACCGCATCGAGCAGGTCGCGAGCCTCGACGGCCCACCGAGGATCGCCGGTCGCGGCGGCGAGCGAGAACAGCCCGTCGGCGAGCAGCGCGACATCAGCGGCGGTCGCGATGGCCTGCGACGCGACGCCGTCGAGAGACGCGCGCACCAGAGCGCCCGCCGTGTCGCGGTTCACCTGCAGCACGTATGCCGCGGCATCCTCCGCCTCGGCGACCCAGGTGGGCTCGCCGAGCCTCGACCCGGCGCGCGCCAGCGCCCCGATGGCGAGCCCGTTCCAGCCCGTGATGACCTTGCCGTCGACAGCCGGGGGCTCGAGTCCCGCCCGTTCGGTCACCGGTCGCAGGTAGTACCCGCCCTCGCTGCGCTGACCGTCGATCCACGACTCCGAATCCTGAGCGGCACCGAAACCGCCGCCCTCGCGGCGCAGAGTGCCCACGAGGAAGTCCGCGATACCGCGCGCGGTCGACTCGTCCCCCGCATCCAGTGCCACGAGCAGCAGCTGGGCGTTGTCGGTCAGCATCCGCTCGTAATGCGGCACGGTCCAGTCGCGTTGCGTCGCGTAGCGGAAGAAACCGCCGTCGGCATCGCGCAGATCGGATGCCGACATCGCGGCGAGCGCCCGATCGGCCGCGGCCGCGGCATCCGGAGCCTCCCGCCGCACCATCGGCGTCTGCAGCAGGCCCAGGGTCGTCGCGACGGGGAACTTCGGGGCGCCGCCGAACCCGCCGAACTGCCGATCCTCGCGTGCAGCGATGGCCTCGGCCGCCCCGGCGAGCGCCGCGGCGTCAGGCAGATCCGAGGGCACGGCGGCCCCCGCTCTGGCGAGCGCATCGGTCACGGCATCCGCCGACTCCTCGGCCTGCACCCGGCGCAGGGTCCAGGCCTCGTTCACGGCCGCGAGGACGTCGCGGAACGCGGGCAGGGGCTGTCGCGCCTCGGGCGGCCAGTAGGTGCCTGCATAGAACGTGCGGCCCCGCGGAGTCGTGAACACCGTCAGCGGCCACCCCAGGTTCTGCGTGAACGCCGACGCTGCGGCCATGTAGGCACCGTCGACGTCGGGGTGCTCCTCGCGGTCGACCTTGATCGCCACGAAGTCGCGGTTGATCAGGGCGGCCGTGTGCGGGTCGGCGAACGACTCCCTCGCCATCACGTGGCACCAATGGCATGTCGAATAGCCGATGGAGATCAGCAGCGGCACGTCGCGCCGCTGCGCTTCGGCGAAGGCCTCCGGCCCCCAGGGATACCACTCGACGGGGTTGTCCGCGTGCGCACGGAGGTAGGGGCTGAGCGTGTCGGCGAGCCGGTTCGTCATACGCCCACGCTACGCCGGTCGGGCCTCGACGAGACGGTCAGGAGACGAGCAGCTCCACGGGCCGGGAAGCGGCGTAGCCGACGAGAGGCAGCGCGCGGTCTGCGGCGAGCTCGATCCGTGCGCGGAGCACGTCGGATGCGATCACGTAGCCGTCGAAGTCGGTGTCGCTGGCGTAGACGCCGAGCGGCAGCGTCAGCGCCTGGAAGAAGGCGAACAGCGGCCGCAGCTGGTGCTCGATGATCAGCGCGTGGCGCTCTCCTCCTCCGGTCGCCGCGAGCAGCACCGGCTTGCCGACGAGCTCGTACTGGCCGACGAAGTCGAACAGATGCTTGAACAGGCCGGTGAAGGACGCGCGGTAGACGGGGCTGCCCACGATCAGCAGGTCTGACGCCTCGATGGCCACGAGCTTCTCCTCGACGCTCGCCGGCAGCTGGTCGCGACGAAGCGCCCCCGCGAGCGACGGACCGATGTCGGTGAGCTCGATGACCTCGATCTCGACCTCGGCGCGCTCGGCGATCGCCCCCGCGATCGCACGGATGAGGGCCGTGGTCTTGCTGGGCTCGTGCAGAGAACCGGAGACGGCGACGACGCGGTAGGGAGCAGTCATGCCGTTGACGCTACTCACGACGACGCCCCGTGTCGCGCGAAGCGACACGGGGCGTCATCTGTCGAAACGGGACGCCTCAGTTGACGTCGTCGGGGTGCGAGCCGACACGGCCCGAGCCGTCGAGCGGGTCGAGCGCGTCGATCTTCGCGATCTCGGCGTCGGTCAGCTCGAAGCCGAAGACGTCGAGGTTCTCGCGCAGACGCTCTGCCCGCACCGACTTCGGGAAGACGATGAAGCCCTTCTGCAGGTGCCAGCGCAGCACGGCCTGGGCGGGGGTGACGCCGTGCGCCGCTGCAGCCTCGGCGATCGCGGGCGTGCCGAACAGGTCGTACTTGCCCTGGCCGAGCGGCCCCCACGATTCGATGCGGATGCCGTGCTCGGTCGCCCAGTCCACGACGTCGCGCTGCTGGTAGGCGGGGTGCAGTTCGATCTGGTTGACCGCCGGGGTGACGCCGGTCTCGGCCACGACGCGCTCGAGGTGCGGCACCAGGAAGTTCGAGACGCCGATGCTGCGCGTGAGGCCGGCGTCGCGCAGCTCGATGAGCTTGGCGAACGCGTGCACGTAGTCGTCCTTGGCCGGGGTGGGCCAGTGCACGAGGTAGAGGTCGACCGCATCCAGACCGAGCTTCTCGAGGCTCTCCCCGATCGCCGCACGCGGCTCCTCGCCGTGGTGCCGGTCGTTCCAGAGCTTGGTGGTGATGAACAGCTCGTCGCGGGCGATGCCGGATGCGGCGATGGCCGCGCCGACGCCCTCTTCGTTGCCGTAGATGGCGGCCGTGTCGATGTGGCGGTAGCCGATCTCGAGCGCCTCGCTCACGGCGCGCTCGGTCTCGTCGGCCGGAACCTTGAACACCCCGTAGCCGAGCTGCGGGATGGAATGGCCGTCGTTCAGTTCGAGTGCAGGAATCGTCATGGTCCCACCCTACGACCTGTGATGACAGGTGGCCCAGGGGGAACCGCGGCCATCCTCGTCGCAGCCCAGCCGACGAGTCGTTCGAGCGGCCCTCGCCCGAACAGGATCGACCACAGCGTCGTGGAGAGAAGGAGCACGATCGCGGTGGCGGCCCAGAACGCGTTGCTCGAGAAGAAGCCGCCGGGTCCTGCGATCAGCGCGACCGACGCGACGTGCACGCTGTAAGCCGACAGCGGCATCGATCCCAACGCCCCCAGCGGAAGCAGCACCGCGCGCAGCGGTCCGCTGAGCAGCACGCACAGCGCGATGACCGACAGGGCGAACCCGCCGGACCCCAGGATCTCGGCCGTTCCGCCGGAGTGCGGATCCACGGCGAAGATCGCCCGGACGACGGCCCCAGCCGGGTCCGCCGCGGCCAGCGCATCGGGGTAGGTGCTCCACCCTGCGGCGCCCTCTCCGCCTGTCATCCACGAGGAGGATCTGATGCCGGTGACACCCCCGACGAGGCCGAGCCCATAGCCGACGAGCATGAGCCCCACGCCGACGCCGAACGTGATCGCCGCGGTCTCGAGCTTCTCGACGTGCAGGCGCCCGAGAGCCATGCCGGCGAAGACGAACGCGAGCCACGCCGTGATCGGATAGGAGCCGTAGAGCACGAGGCTGATGCCCGCTCCGGTGGGGTACAGCGTGAGGGCGGCCAGCAGCGCGAGCACGGCCGGCGCCGCGAGCGCCAGGATGCCGGCGGCGATCAGCAGCTTCCAGGGCTGCCACCGGAGGAACGGGATGACGGCCACGTAGAGAAGGCCGTAGAGGGTGAGGATCACCGCGATCGGCGTGTTCAGCATCTCGAGCGCCAGACCGATCAGGAAGATCACCGCTCCGCGACCGACGAGCTGCAGGCGGATGCTCGGCATCCGCTCGGGGTCCGGAAGAGCGCTGCGCCCGGTCATCAAGGCGATCGAGATTCCGGCGAGCACCGCGAACAGGATCGACGAGCGCCCGTGCACCAGGTCGGTCCACGTCGACAGGTCGAACGGATCGAACGCCTCGGTCTCGCCGATGTGCGCGCCGGCCATGCCGAGGATCGCGAGGCCTCGGGCGACGTCGAGGCCGAGGATGCGCGGGGCCCGCCCGAACTCACGAAACCACCGCGTTGCAGGAAGGGGCTTCGACACAGTGCTCACGGATGAATCGTACGATGGGAGTTCTATGCCTTCCCCCGTGATCTTCTATCCTCCCGAGCTGCCCGTCAGCGCTGCGCGGGACGAGATCGCCGACGCCATCCGCGACAACCAGGTGGTCATCGTCGCCGGAGCCACCGGGTCGGGCAAGACGACTCAGCTTCCGAAGATCTGCCTCGACCTCGGGCGCGAGCGCATCGCGCACACGCAGCCCCGTCGACTGGCCGCCCGCACGATCGCCGAACGCGTCGCAGAGGAGCTGCAGGTCGAGCTCGGCACCCTCGTCGGTTACAAGGTGCGCTTCACCGACAAGGTGTCGGACGAGACGCGCATCGCGCTGATGACCGACGGCATCCTGCTCAACGAGATCCACCGCGACAGGCTGCTGCGTCGCTACGACACGATCATCATCGACGAGGCTCACGAGCGCTCGCTCAACGTCGACTTCCTGCTCGGCTACCTCGTGCGAATCCTCCCCGAGCGCCCCGATCTCAAGGTGATCATCACCTCGGCGACGATCGACCCCGAGAGCTTCGCCCGGCACTTCGCCTCGCCCGACGGCGTGCCTGCGCCGGTCATCGAGGTGTCGGGACGCACCTTCCCCGTCGAGATCCGCTATCGGGCCCAGACGGACGAGACGGAGAACGCCGAGGAGGCCGACGAGGTCACCGCGATCGTCGCCGCGCTGCGCGAGCTCGACCGCGAGGAACCGGGCGACGTGCTCGTTTTCCTGCCAGGCGAGGCCGAGATCAGGGACGCGGCGGATGCCGTGCGCGGCGCCTATTCGAAGGATCGCTCCCCCACCGAGGTGCTGCCGCTGTACGGCCGGTTGTCGGCCGCCGAGCAGCACCGGGTGTTCGAGAAGAGCCGCGTCGCCGGGGTGCGGCGCCGCGTCGTGCTCGCCACGAACGTCGCCGAGACCAGCCTCACGGTTCCCGGCATCCGCGATGTGATCGACACCGGCACCGCGCGCATCTCGCGCTACAGCAACCGGTCGAAGGTCCAGCGGCTGCCGATCGAGGCGATCTCGCAGGCATCCGCGAACCAGCGCTCCGGCCGTGCCGGGCGCACGAGCGACGGCATCGCGATCCGCCTGTACAGCGAAGAGGACTTCGAGAGTCGGGCGGAGTTCACGGAGCCCGAGATCCTGCGCACGTCGCTCGCCTCGGTCATCCTGCAGATGCTGTCGCTCGGGTTCGGCGACATCACGGCATTCCCGTTCCTCACTCCGCCGGACTCCCGCGGCGTGAAGGCCGCCGTCGATCTGCTCACCGAACTCGGCGCCGTGACCGGGAGCGGCGACACCCCTCGCCTCACCCGCATCGGCCGGGACATCTCGCGCATCCCGATCGACCCCCGCTTCGCCCGCATGCTCATCGAGGCCGGCCGGCCCGGCGGGGCGGATGTCACGCGCGACGTTCTCGCGATCGTCGCCGGCATGTCGATCCAGGACGTGCGCGAGCGTCCGTCGCAGGAGGCTCCCCAGAGCGTGCGCGACGAGGCCGACCGGATGCACGCGCGATTCGCCGACCCGACGAGCGACTTCCTCTCGATCCTGAACCTCTGGAACCACCTCAGAGAGCAGCAGCGCGAACTCGGCTCGAGCGCCTTCCGTCGACTCTGCCGGTCGGAGCACCTCAACTACGTCCGCGTGCGCGAGTGGTTCGACGTGCATCGCCAGTTGCGGTCGCTGGTGAAGGACAAGGACTCAGGGCGCTCGGGCAGCGCGGATCCGGAGGCGATCCACCGCGCCCTGCTCGCGGGTCTGCTGTCGCAGATCGGCATCCTCGACGAGCGCAACACCGGCAAGGGCATCGATCCCAAGAAGAAGAGGATGGCGGAGTACCGCGGCGCCCGCGGCATCCGCTTCTGGATCTTCCCCGGCTCCGCGCTGCGCAAGAAGGCCCCGCAGGCGGTCATGGCCGCCGAGATCGTCGAGACCTCACGCACCTACGCCCGCACGGTCGCCGCGATCGATCCCGCCTGGGCCGAGGCGCTCGCGGGCGACCTCGCGAAGCGCCAGATCACCGAGCCGCACTGGTCGAAGGATGCGGGGGCCGCTGTCGCCTACGAGAAGGTGACGCTGTTCGGGGTCGAGATCATCCCCCGCCGTCGCGTGCAGTTCGCCCGCATCGACCGCGCAGCCTCGCGCGAGATGTTCGTGCGGCATGCGCTCGTCGAGGGCGAGTGGGACCCGACCCGCATCGACAAGCGGGTCAGCGCGTTCTGGCGCAGCAACGCCGAGCTGCGCAAGCGCCTCGAGAAGCTCGAGGAGCGCGAACGCCGCCGCGACATCCTCGCCGGCGACGAGGCGGTCTTCCGCTTCTACGACGAGCGCATCCCGGCCGACGTCTTCGACGTGCGCTCGTTCGAGAAGTGGTGGCGCGAGACCCTGGCCGCCACACCGAAGCTGCTCGTGATGCGCGAGGCGGACCTGCTCGACGACGAGAGCAGAGCGGATCAGAGCGAGTTCCCCACCCGATGGACCCAGGGCGATCAGGTGCTCGGACTCGCCTACCGCTTCGAACCGGGAGCCGCGGACGACGGCGTCAGCGTCGTGATCCCGCTCCCCCTTCTCGCGCAGATCGAGGATCGCGGGTTCGACTGGCAGGTACCCGGCCTGCGAGCGGAACTCGTCACCGGACTGCTCCGCGCGCTGCCGAAGGCGATCCGCCGCCATGTGGTGCCCGCGGCCGACTGGGCCGACAAGTTCGGGGTCGAGCTCGCCGGAGACGGGCCCGAGTCGCACGGCGGCCTCCCGAACCGCACGCTGAAAGAGGCGCTCGCACGCCTCATCCAGCCCCTCGCGAATCAGCTCGTGTCCGCGGCGGACTTCGAGGACGACCGGGTGCCGGCGCACCTGCGCATGAACTTCCGTGCCGTCGACGAGCGCGGACGCGTCGCAGGATCGAACCGCGACCTCAGCACCCTGCAGGCGGAGCTCGCCGATCGGGCCCGCAGCAGCGTTGCCCGGTCGATCGCAGCCCCGCCCCGCCGACCGGGGCCCTCTAAGGGTCCGCAGCCGGCAGCGGCGGCCGCCGCTTCCATCGAGCAGGAAGGCCTCACCGCCTGGACGTTCGGCGAGCTCCCCGAGGTGCTCGACACCCGCGTCGCCGGCGGTGTCGTCCGCGGCTATCCGGCGATCGTCGATCAGGGCAAGACCGTCTCGGTGCGCGTGGAATCGACAGCCGACGCTGCGATCACGGCCACTCGCGCGGGCGTGCAGCGACTGGTGCTGCTCGGCGTGCCCTCGCCCTCGTCGTATGTGCAGCAGCACCTCACCAGCCAGGAGAAGCTCGCGCTCGCCGCGTCGCCGTATCAGTCCGCGGCGGCCCTCATCGAGGACTGCCGTGCCGCCGTGGTGCAGAAGCTGATCGACCGCGAGGCTCCCGGCGGGATCGTGCGCACCCAGGTCGATTTCGAGCGCGTGCGCGACGCCGTCTCGGCCTCCCTCGTCGACGAGCTGTTCGCCTGCGTCTCGCTCGTCGCCCGCATCCTCACGAAGGCGCGTGACGTCGAGCGCGGCATCAGGTCGCAGAACTCGCTCGCTCTGCTCGGGCCGCTCAACGACATCCGCACGCAGCTCTCCGGCCTCCTGCACCCGGGCTTCGTCTCTGCCGCGGGCGTCGATCGCCTCGCGCACTTCCCCCGGTACCTCGACGGGATGCTCGACCGGCTGAAGACCCTGGCGAACGAACCGGGCAAGGACCGCACCCGCATGAGCGAGTTCGAGCGCATGGCGAAGGTGTTCGAGGATGCCGGTGGGACGATCCCGCTCGAGCCCGGAGCCCCCGCTGCGCTCGTCGAGACCCGCTGGCTGCTCGAGGAGTATCGCGTGAGCGTGTTCGCGCAGCGGCTCGGCACTGCCCAGCCCGTCTCGCCGCAGCGCATCATGAAGGTGCTGGCATCCCGGGGGTAGCCTGAGGGCATGGCTCGCGCGATCGTCTACACAGAGTTCGGTTCCCCTGATGTGCTGCACCTGATCGAGATCCCCGATCCGATCGCGCTCGACGGCGAGGCCGTGGTGCGCATCGAAGCGGCAGGGGCCAACCCGATCGACGCCAAGCTGCGCAGCGCGAAGCGGCCATCGCCGCCGATCACCGAGCCGCGCGCCGTCGGCTTCGACGGCGCCGGGGTCATCGAGTCACTCGGCGACGACGTCGACGGCTTCGCCGTGGGCGACCGCGTGGCCATCCGCGACACACGTGGGACCTATGCGAGCCTGCTCGCGGTGCCGGCTGAGCACCTCGCGCTCCTGCCGGATTCGGTCACGTCTGCCGAGGGCGCGGGAATCGGCATCCCGGCGGGCACCGCCTACCAGGCCCTGAAGTCGCTGGGAGTGCAGGACGGCGACGTGCTGCTCGTGCACGGCGGCTCCGGCTCGGTCGGCCAGGCGGCCGTGCAGTTCGCCGTCGCCTGGGGCGCCACCGTGATCGCCACCGCCAGCCCTGCTCGACACGATCAGCTGCGCGAACTCGGCGCCACACCCGTCGCCTACGGGGACGGGCTGCTCGAACGAGTGCGCGAGGCCGCTCCGGACGGCGTGACCGTCGTCCTCGACTGCGCAGGCACCGACGAGGCGATCGACGTCTCGCTCGAGCTCGTCGCAGACCGCGACCGCATCGCGACGATCGTGCGCGGCCCGGATGCCGCGTCGTTCGGCATCCGCGCCTTCTCCGGCGGCTCCCCCACCCCGCTCTCCGAGCAGGAGCTCGCGTGGCGGGCCGAGGCGCTGGGCGCGACCGTCGAGCTGCTGGCGGCCGGCGACTTCGTCATCGAGCTCGGACCCGAGCTGCCGCTCGCCGAGGCGGCGCAGGCCCATGAGCTCATGGAGTCCGGCGCCGCCTCGGGCAAGATCGTGTTGATTCCTTAGAGCCTCAGGACCAGGCGCCGGCCGCAGTGGATGCTGTGGCCAGCGAGATCGAGTTCGCGGTGATCAGTCGGCGCGTCGCTTCGGCGATCTGTTTCTGAGTTTTCGCCTGGTTCAGACGGCAGCGACCGGACGGCCGAGCGAGAGCATCAGTCGGTTCGCCCAGTTGAAGAACGCTGCCCCGTGGATGACGTCGGCGATCTCGAGATCGTCGAGGCCCGCCGCGCGCAGACGGGCGATCTCGTCGGCGCCGAACGCATTCGGGGTGTCGGTCAGCGCGACGGACGCCGCCACCACGGCGTTCCACCGCTCGCCGAGGTCGGCATCCACGCCCTCGTCGAGCAGGCGATCGACGTCGTCGACGCGCTTGCTGTGGTGCGCCGCGAAGCGCGAGTGCACCGAGGCGCAGAACACGCAGCCGTTGCGTCGGGATGCGGCCGTCGCCGAGAGCTCGCGCTCGGCGCGAGGCAGCCCTTCAGCGGCGTTGTAGAAGATGTCCTTGTCGACGAGCGTGCGCGCCTTGAGCACCTCGGGGTCGCGCGCGAGCAGACGGAAGTAGTCGTTCTTCGCGCGCGAGGCGTCGACGAGTCCGTCGTAGTGGCGCTCGGTCAGCTCCTCCTCGGCGAGTGGCGGGAGGTGAGGAGTCCAGCCGACCTCGGCCCGTGTGAACGCCTCGGGGTGCGGTGCGATGTCATGCAGCAGAGCGGTCATGCGGCGATTCCCTTCTGAAGTGCGGTCAGTCCTGTGACCACGCGCTGCTGGAAAGCGAGGAACGACACCAGCTGCGACAGCGTCACGATGCCGTCGGCCGACCACCCCGCATCCACCAGCCGCTGGATGTCGTCCGCCGACGACTCCCGCGGACGGAACACGAGCAGGTGCGTGTGCGCGAGGGCCGCGGCGAGACGGTCGCCGAGCACTTCTGCGACCTCGGCCGTCGGGGCGTAGCGCTCACCGTCGGTGTTCTCGGCCTGCAGCCCCGCCTCGGTGTAGGAGCCGAACGGCCCGGCGACCGCGGCATCCGTCGCCTCGGCGATCACGACCGCCACGCGCTGCGGGTCCGCCGTCAGCGCCCGGTCTGCGTAGAACGTCGCTGTGGCGTCGTCGTCTCCAGCGAGGCGCGTGGCGAACGCGGCGATCAGCTCGCGCTCGGCCTGCGACACCTCCGTCGTCGAAACCGGCGCGAAGAGCGCATCGAAGCTCGCCTGCAGCTGCTCCCTGGTGACGGGGCGACGGCGCCGCAGCGCATCGAGCTCGGGCGTCACCCCCGCGATCTGATCGACGATGTCAGTGGTCATGCCTTCTCCTTGATGGTGTCGGTGCGGGTGTAGCCGAGAGCAGGGGACACCTGCTCTGCGAACAGCTCGATCGAGCGCAGCACGTGCTCGTGCGGCGCATCGACCGAGTGGACCTGGAATACCACCTCGGTGGCTCTCGCCAGGGTCGAGTCGGAGGCGAGCGACTCGGCGACCTGCTCGGGGGTGCCGAGGTGGGTGTCGAGCGCGACGATCAGCTCGTCGAGGTCGTCGCCGGGGATCGTTTGCCCCTGACGACGGAAGCCCTCGGCGGCACGCCGCAGGCCGACCTCCGCGAAGCGCAGAGCCTCAGCGCGGTCGTCCGCCACGAACACAGTGCGCGAGGCGGTGATGCGCGGAGCGGTGCCGTCGGGCAGAGCCTCGAGATACGCGTCGATGATCGGATCCTGCAGCGCCGAGAGCGGGGCGTGCAGCGCGTCCGTCGACCGCGGCTGGGTGCGCGACAGCAGCAGGCCGTGTCCGTGGATGCCGGCGCGGTGACCGCCTGGCGACGAGAACGTGGCCTGCCAGATGCGGTCGGCGAGGCTGCCGGCATCCGGATAGAGAGTGTTGTCCGCGCCGATGTCGCGCCCCGAGAGCGCGTCGAGGAGAAGTCGGAGCTTGCGGTCGTAGGTCGGCGCCTTGTCGCGCACGTCCTCGCCGAACGGGATGAACGACGCCGGCGTCCCTCCGCTTCCCAGCCCCAGATCGATGCGTCCGCCCGAGAGCAGATCGGCGACGACGGCATCCTCGGCGACGCGCACCGCATCTTCGAGCGGAAGCGTGACGACGCCGGTGCCCAGGCGGATGCGCGACGTCTGCGCGGCGACGTTCGCCAGGAACACGAGCGGTGAAGGGAGCCCGCCCTCCGCCGCACGGAAGTGATGCTGCGCCACCCAGGCACGTCCGACGCCGTGACGCTCGGCGTGCTGGATCTGCTCGGTGGCGAGCGCGTATCGCTCGGTAGGAGACGCGTCATCGAGCAGACGTGTGAAGAAGGCGATCGTGGGTCCGGTCATGCGGGCTGCTCCGTTCGTCCGGGGACGGCTGCGAGCAGTTCCCTGGTGTACTCGTGCTGAGGGTCGTGGAAGAGGTCCTCGGTGTTGCCCTCCTCGACGATGTGCCCGCGGCGCATGACCGAGACCGTGTGGCTGATCCGGCGCACGACGGCGAGATCGTGCGAGATGAACAGGTAGGTCAGGCCGAGTTCCGACTGCAGCGAGGTGAGCAGTTCGAGGATGCGCGCCTGGACCGTCACGTCGAGGGCCGAGACCGCCTCGTCGAGCACGACGATCTCTGGGTCGATGGCGAGCGCCCTCGCGATCGCCACCCGCTGCCGCTGACCGCCCGAGAGCTCGCCCGGCGTGCGTCGGGCGACGTCGCTCGGCAGCGACACCCTGTCGAGCAGCGCCAGCGAGCGCTCCCTGCGTTCGGCGCGCGAGCCCCCGCCGAAGTTCTGCAGCGGCTCGGCGACGATGTCGACGATCTGCTGCCGCGGGTCCAACGACGCGAACGGGTTCTGATAGACGAGCTGGATGCGGCGACGCAGCGCCCGCAGCCTCTGACCCGACAGCCCGGTCACGTCTTCGCCGTCGATCTCGATCCCACCGGCATCCGGCTGGTGGAACCGCGTGATCAGACGAGCGGTGGTGGTCTTGCCCGATCCGGACTCCCCCACCAGCGCATGCGTGGTGCCGCGGCGGACGCGGAACGATACGTCGTCGACCGCGCGGAAGCGCTCGCGCCCGGCGACCCTGAACTCCTTGACGAGCCCTGTGGCGGTGATCGCGAACGGGTTCTCCGCGGCCACCGCCGCAGCATCCCTCAAGAATGGCGGTGCCTCCGGCCGACGGAAACCGGTGGTGAATGCCGGAGCGTCGGCGAGCAGCTGCTTCGTGTACCCGTCTGAGGGTGCTGCGAGCACCTGCGCGCTCGCGCCCTGCTCGACGATGCGCCCGTCCTTGAGCACCACCAGTCGCTGCGCGCGGTCGGCGGCGACTCCGAGATCGTGGGTGACGAGCAGGATGCTCGTGCCCTCCTCGCGGCGCAGCTCGTCGAGCAGATCGAGCACCTTGCGCTGCACGGTGGCATCCAGTGCGCTGGTCGGCTCGTCGGCGATCAGCAGGCGGGGGCGCAGGGCGATCGCGGATGCGATGAGCACGCGCTGGCGCATGCCCCCGGAGAGCTCGTGCGGGTACTGGCGCACGCGCAGATCAGGGTCGTCGATGCCGACCCGCTCGAGCAGCTCGATCGCCCGCGCCCGGCGCGAGCGACGGTCGCGGTGGCCGTGCAGCCGCAGCACCTCCTCGACCTGTGCGCCGATCGTGCGCACGGGATCGAGCGAGGTCACCGGGTCCTGCGGGACGAGACCGATCTCAGGACCGCGGATGCCGCGCAGCGCGCGATCCGACCAGCCCGAGATGTCGAGATCACCGAGGCGCACCGCACCACCCTCGACCCTGCCGCCGGCCGGCAGCAGGCCGAGCAGGGCATGCGCGGTGGTGGACTTGCCCGACCCCGACTCGCCCACCAGCGCGAGCGCCTCCCCCTCGGCGATCTCGAACGAGACGCCGTGCACGACCTCGCGCCGACCCTCCCTGGTGGCGTACGAGACCCTGAGGTCGTCGACGGCGAGAACGGTCATCGTGATCTCCTTCCGATGCGGTGCGAGATGCGGTTGGCACTGAGCACGACCGCGACCACGACAAGACCGGGCAGCGCGGTCAGCCACCAGGCGGTGGCGGTGTAGTTGCGACCTTCTGCGATGAGCAGACCCCATTCGGGCGTGGGCGGCGGAGCCCCGTAGCCGAGGAAGCCGAGTGTCGAGATCGCCAGGATCGCGGTGCCGAACTGCAATGCGGCGAGCGCCACGATCGGGGTGAGCGAGTTCGGCAGCACATGCCGGCGGAGCACCGTGAAGAACGTGCCACCGCTGCCGTACGCCGCCTCGACGTACTCGCTGCGACGCACCCGCGCGACCTCCGACCGCATCAGACGGGCGAACGCCGCGACGCTGCCGAGACCGACGGCGATGGCCGCGTTCACCGTGCCGAAGCCGAGCAGGATGATCACCGAGAGCGACAGCAGCAGGCCGGGGATCGCCAGCAGCACGTCGACCACGCGCATCAGGATGTCGTCGACGACGCCGCCGACGGCTCCGGCGATCGCGCCGAGGATGGTGCCCAGCGCGAGGCCGAGCGTGACGGCGATGAGGGCGCCGGAGAGCGAGTGCACGGCGCCGTGCACGACGCGCCCGAACAGGTCGCGTCCCAGGGTGTCGGTGCCGAACCAGTGCGCCGCGCTCGGCGGCAGCAGCTTGTCTGCAGGGGTGCCGGTGAGCGGGTCACCCGGGGCGAACGCCCCGGGGATCACCGCCCAGAGCACTGCGAGAGCGATCACGGCGACAGCGAGGTACAGATCCCACTGTCGTGCCCCGAGTCGCCGAGGTCGGCTGCTCGGGACGGATGCCGTGGCACCCTGCTGCGGAGGCTCGACGGCGGGGTCGGCGGATGCGGCGATGGCTGCGACGGTCATGCCGAGACTCCTGTCTTCGAGAGGGCGCGCTGGCGGGGATCGATCAGCGGGGTGACGAGGTCGACGGCGAAGCTGATGAGAACGAAGCCGAGCGCCGACAGCAGCACGACGCCCTGCAGCACGGGGATGTCCTGGTTGGAGACCGCCTGCTCGGTGAGCCTGCCGATGCCGGTGCGGCCGAACACGGTCTCGGTGACGACCGCTCCCCCGACCAGTTCGCCGAAGAGCACGCCGGCGATCGTGAGCGTCGGCAGCGCCGCGTTGCGCGCCACCGAACGGGTGAGGACCCACGACGGCGGTGCGCCCTTGGCGCGCACAACGGTGATGAAGGGCTGCGCCTGCACCTGGTCGATCGCTCGCACCAGCACCTGTGCGAGTGGCGCCGAGATCGGCACGGCGAGCGTGAGCACGGGCAGGATCAGCCCCGCGACCGGGTCGGCGCCGACGACCGGCACCCAGCCGAGGCCGAACGAGAAGACCTGGATGAGCAGGATGCCGAGCCAGAAGACCGGCACGGCGACGAACAGACCCGGCACCTGGCGGATGCCGTCGCGCAGCCAGGCGAACGGTGCGAGCGAGGAGAGTCCTGCGACGAGCACCGCGATCAGCAGCGCCACCACGAGTCCGAGCGACGCGAGCAGCAGGGTCGACGGCAGCGCCTCGGCGAGCATCGTCAGCACCGGGGTGCCGAACTGCGTCGAGAAGCCGAAATCGCCGCCGAGGAACCCGAGCCCCGCATGCAGGTACTGCTGCCACCACGGCAGGTCGGTGCCGTACGTGGCGCGGATCCCGTCGAGCTGCTCCGGCGACAGCCCGAGGCTGGGGTCGGAGAACTTGATCAGGATCGCGTCGCCCGGCAGCAGCTGCAGCAGGAAGAAGGTGGCCGTGAAGGCCGCGATCAGGACGATCGCGGCCTGCCCGGCCCGTCGGAGGACGAAGTTCATCGATGCACCGTGTCGCTCGGGCTCAGTGCTCGGAGAGCCAGACGCCCGAGAAGGTGGGGCGACCGACCGACTCGAAGTCCACGCCGTGCACATAGGTCGCGGTGCCGTAGACCTGCGGCTCCTCGAACAGCGGGATGACGTATGCCTGCTCGGCGATGTAGTCCTGCACGGCCTGCGAGGCCTCGGCGCGCTTCCCGGTGTCCGGCTCCGAGGCGACCGCCTCCAGCAGAGCGTCGAGCTCGGCGTCGTTCGAGATCAGCACGTCGCGGTTCTTCGTGTGGTACTGGCTCTTGATCACGTCGAAGTCCGCGCGTCCGACCATCGAGTGGTAGAACCCCGTCTTCAGCGGGTCACGCGTGTCCTCGGCATACGAACCCGCATCCGCCGGCTTCACCGTGAGCTCCACACCGACCTTCGCGAGCTGCTGGGCGACGAGTTCGAGCGTCTGCTTCGAGAGCGGCTGCGGAGCGGCCTCGTAGACGGTGATCGACAGACGCTCTCCGTCCTTCTCGCGGATGCCGTCGGATCCCTCCGTCCATCCGGCCTCGTCGAGCAGCTCCTCGGCCTTCTCCGGGTCGTAGGCGTAGTGCTCGGACTCGTCCTTGTAGCCGAGCGCCTCCTGCGACAGCACCGACGTCGCGACCGGGTAGTTCTCGGTGAACAGGGTGTCGACGACCTCCTGAGCGTCGACGGCGGCGACGAGGGCCTGACGCACCTTGATGTCGGCCAGAAGCGGGTTCTCGGGGCGCAGCGCGATGGAGTTGTTCACTCCGCGGGTCTGCGGCGCGTAGAGCGTGAAGCCCGCGCTCTCGACGCGATCCTCGTCGAAGGCCTGCACGTAGCGCACGTAGTCCGCCTGACCGGCGAGCAGCGAGCCGATGCGCACCGAGTCCTCGGGCGTCACGAGGACATGCACGGCGTCGACGTAGGGCCGCCCCTGGTTCTCGGCGCTCTCGGGTGCCCACGCGTAGTCCTCGCGAGCGGTCAGAGTGAACTCGGTGCCCAGCTTCTCGTCGGTGACCGTGAAGGGCCCTGCGCCGACGATGGCCTCGGCGTTGCCCGCACCGAAGTCCTCGATCGTGCCGTCGAGCGTGTCGGAGGAGAGGAGTCCGGAGTTGATGGTGGAGGTCGCCTGCAGGAACCCCGGGGCCGGGGCCGAGAAGCGGAACGTGACGGTGTCGTCGTCGACGACCTCGCTCGATGCGTAGTTGTTGATCGCCTCCGAGACGGTGAGTCCGCGCTCCGGATCGCCCAGGCCGTAGGTGTCGAAGTTCTTCGCCACGGCTGCGGCATCCACCGGGGTGCCGTCCGAGAACGTCACATCCGGCTTCAGGTTGAACGTGTACTCGGTGGCGTCGGCGTTCACGGTCCAGTCCGACGCGATCCACGGCTCGATCTCGAGCGAGTCCGGGTTCTGCCAGGTGAGGCGGGCGGTGATGTTGTTGACCACGCCGCCATTCGGATAGAACCCCGCCTGCGGCGGATACAGGTTCGTGAACGTCTGGTGCTCGAGGTACGTGAGCGTGCCCCCGGTGATGGGGTCGCCGCCGGCGTCCGACTCGCCGGAGGGAGCCGGAGACGAGGCGCACGCCGCGAGGCTCGCGGCGAGGACGAGCGGAAGCGCGACTGCTGCTGCGCGGATGAGACGGCGGGTCATGCGGTCCTCCTGGGAAGGGATGCTGTGGTTCGTGGTGTGCGGGTGATGGTCACGCTAGGGACTCCCCGAGCCCCGCCGCGAATGGAGTCGTCACGCGCGGACGTGACCTGTCATGAGGCGTCATGACAGGTCACCGGGCGCAATCCGGCGTAATGATCCAGGGGGTCACCGGGTGGCGAGCGCGGACGAGGCTGCGTCTCGTCGGCCGACACCGAGACGGTCGCGCAAGGTGCCGGTGCTGCCCTCGTCCGCGCGCCTGAGCAGGCCACGGCGACGCAGCTCTGGCCCCGCAAGGCGCGTGAACGCCTCGAACTGCGCGGGCTGGAAGGCCGACAGCACGTTGAAGCCGTCCGCCGCACCCTCGTCGCGCCATGTCTCGAAGTGATCGGCGATCGTGGAGGCATCGCCGACCACGAAGGCTGCGGGCACGGCGTGCGCCGCCACCAGATGGCGCCAGGTGAGCGCGTGCGAGCTGCCCTGCCCCTCGACGTGCAGTCCCGCGATGCGGGCGAGCCGGTCGATCAGCGCGGCGCCGGCGTCACCCAGTCGCCGCGCATCGTCCGCTGATACCTCGTCGTCGAAACCGGCCGCGCGCAGCCGGTCGTCCGGTGCCACCCCGAGCGCGTCGGCCAGTGCCGCGACCGATCGGTTCGTCGGGAAGGCCGTGCGCGACGGCTGATGCCCTTCGGCGAGGGGCACGAGGGCGAGCAGCCGTTCGACGATGCGGTGCGCCTCGGCATCCGAGTCGGCGACGACGGGAAGCACGGGAGCGATCACCGCGAGCGCCTCGGGCGAGCGCCCGGCGGCGGCTGCGATGTCGCGCAGGTCACGCCGGGTGGCGATCGCATCCGCGAGGTTCGGGGCCGCGATCAGTGCCAGGTCTGCCTCGGTGGCCGCGAGCACGCGCGACCGAGCAGACGTCCCCGCGTGCACGATCGGGATCTGCCCCTGCGGCGGCCTGGCCACGTTCAGCGGACCGGAGACCCGCAGATGCTCCCCGTCCAGGTCGGCGCCACGGAGGCCGTCCGGGTCGATCAGCACGCCGCGCTCGGCATCCGCGATCCAGGCGTCGTCACTCCACGAGTCCCACAGGCGTCGCAGCGCCGCGACGAACTCCTCGGCGCGGTCGTATCGGGTCTCGTTGTCGGCGTGCGCGTCTCGGCCGTGGTTGCCCGCGGCGCGAGGCTCGGCGCCGGTGACGAGGTTGATGCCGGCGCGTCCACGGGTCAGCACGTCGAGGGAGGCGAGCGAGCGAGCGGTCGCGTAGGGGTCGGCGTAGGTCGTGTTCACGGTGGCGATGAGGCCGATGCGCGACGTGACGCCGGCGAGGAACAGCACCGCACTCACCGGGTCTATGCGCGCCAGCAGATACGGGTCGCGGAACTCGAGGTCGGGCCCGGTGGCCAGCCAGTCGCCGAAGAACAGGTAGTCGAGCCCGGCGTCCTCGCCCTCGCGCGCGATGTGACGGAGGATGTCGGCATCCGACGAGGGGTTCCGGTGCGCTCCTGGCTGACGCCAACCCGACGGATAGGCGCCGAGGGTGCGCACCATGGCGCCGATGATGAGGGGTTCGGTCATGCCCCCGAAAGTACGAGCGCCGTGGGCGGCCGCCAATCGCCGGGGAAGCTCGGAGACACGCAGCGCAATACGCCGACACATCCTCGCGGCGATCCAGCTGTCGGTGCGACCCTCTACGCTGAGACCATGACTGGTCTTCGTTGGGGAATCCTCGCGACCGGCGGCATCGCCGGCGCGTTCGCATCCGATCTGCGCACGGCAGGGCTCGACCTCGTCGCTGTCGGCTCGCGCTCGCAGGAGTCGGCCGACGCGTTCGCGGCCCGCTTCGACATCCCCCGCGCGCACCCCACGTACGAGGCCCTCGTCGCCGACCCGGACGTCGACATCATCTACGTCTCCACGCCGCACCCGCTGCACCACGAGAACGCCCGCCTCGCGCTCGAGGCCGGCAAGCACGTGCTGGTCGAGAAGGCCTTCACCCTCAACCGGGGCGAGGCCGAAGACCTGCAGCGCCTCGCCGCCGAACGCGGGCTGCTGGCGATGGAGGCCATGTGGACGCGGTATCTGCCGCACATGGTGCGCATCCGCGAGATCATCGCCGACGGAACGCTCGGAGAGATCCGCGCCGTCACCGCCGACCACACCCAGCTCCTGCCGGACGACCCCACCCACCGCCTGAACGCTCTCGAGCTCGGCGGCGGTGCACTGCTCGACCTCGGGATCTACCCGATCTCGTTCGTGTGGGACGTCCTGGGCGCCCCGACCGCCGTCCACGCCGTGGCCCGGCTCATCGAGACCGGAGCGGATGCCGAGGTCGCCACCGTCATGACCCACGAGGGCGGCGCGATCTCGACCACTCTCTCCTCGTCGCGAGCCGCCGGCCCGAACGCCGCGAGCATCGTCGGCACCAAGGCCCGCATCGACATCGATCGCGTCTGGTACACCCCGACGACCTTCCGCGTCGTGCTCCCCGACGGCACAGTCGTCGAGGAGTACGTGTCCGAGGTGGCCGGCCGCGGCATGCAGTATCAGGCGCATGCGGCCGAGCGCCTCGTCGCCGACGGCGTGCTCGAGGGAGACATCCTGCCGATCGCCGAGAGTGTCGCGATCATGGGAACGCTCGACGACATCCGCGCCCAGATCGGGGTGCGCTACCCGCGCGAAGGAGTCAACCATGGCTGAAGCCAACGACGCCCGTGTCGCCGTCTATCTCGACTTCGACAACATCGTCATCTCCTGGTACGACCGCGTGCACGGACGCAACGCCTATGGCAAAGACCGTCAGCGGATCACCGAGAACCCGACCGATCCCGAGGTCACCGAGCGGCTCTCCCGCGCCATGATCGAGGTCGGGGCGATCATCGACTACGCGGCGTCCTTCGGCACACTCGTGCTCACGCGTGCCTACGCCGACTGGTCGTCGCCGGTGAACGCCGTGTACCGCTCGCAGCTCGTGGCCCGCGCCGTCGATCTCGTGCAGCTCTTCCCGGCCGCCGCCTATGCGAAGAACGGCGCTGACATCCGCCTCGCCGTCGACGCCGTCGAGGACATGTTCCGTCTGCCCGACCTCACGCACGTCGTGATCGTCGCCGGCGACAGCGACTACGTCCCCCTCGCGCAGCGCTGCAAGCGCCTCGGCCGCTACGTCATCGGTGTCGGCGTCGCGGGGTCCACGGCCAAGTCGCTCGCCGCGGCGTGCGATGAGTTCGAGGCATACGACTCGCTGCCCGGAGTAATGCGCCCGAGCAAGACCGCTCCGGCCACCGTCGTCGCGGTGCCGGAAGCCACAGTCGAACCCGCCGTCGAACCGGCCGCAGAGCCTGCCGCGAAGACGAGGACGAGGCAGCCTGCCAAGACCGCCAAGGCCAAGGCCCAGGCAGCCGCCACCACGGCTGCGAGCGCGACTCCGGCCAAGGTCGACGAACACGCCGAGGGCACTGAGCAGGGCGAGGCGACAGAGCTGCTGCATCGCGCGCTGCGCCTGGGGCATGACAAGGCCGACGCCGACGAATGGCTGCACAGCTCGGCCGTGAAGACGCACATGCGCCGCATGGACCCCTCCTTCAGCGAGAAGGCCCTCGGCTACCGGTCGTTCTCGGACTTCCTCAAGTCGCGCGAGAGCATCGCAGAGCTCGAGGAGACCGGGCACGAGCGTCTCGTGAAGCTGCGCGACTCGGCCTGACCCCGCACGACTCGACCGGCCTGTCACGCCACCGGACAGTCACTCCTCGAAGTCGTATTCCTGGAAGGCGGCGACCTCGGGCACCCAGCGCTCCGACACGAACGCGGTGTGCGCAGGGTGCGCGTCGTAGGCGCGGTACGCCGCTCGGTCGTGGAACACCATCGAGAACTGGTGCTCCAGGTCGCTCTTCGGGCTCACCTGGCGACGGATCGTGAAGTCCTCGACCCCGGGGATCGACGTGAGCACGGCTCTGGCGGTGGCGAGGAACTCGCGCTCCTCGGGGCTGCCCGCCTCGTGCACGAGGCGGAAGACGACGGTGTGCTGGATGGTCATGCGGTGTCTCCGGTCGTCTGGTTGCTGAAGGCGGCGTCGAAGGACGCGGTGGGCACGGGCCACAGCAGCGACCGCACGTAGGCGAGCGCCTGCGGAGCCCCGTGCAGGCGGTCCATTCCGGCATCCTCCCACTCGATCGAGATGGGACCCGCATAGCCGATCGCGTCCAGCGCGCGGAACGAGTCCTCCCATGGCACGTCGCCGTGACCGGTCGAGACGAAGTCCCACCCGCGTCGGGGATCCCCCCATGGCAGGTGCGAGCCGAGCACTCCCGCACGCCCGTTGTGCGGCCGCATCCGGGTGTCCTTGCAGTCGACGTGATAGATCCGGTCGGCGAAGTCGACGATGAACCCGACCGGGTCGATGTTCTGCCACATCATGTGCGACGGGTCCCAGTTGAACCCGAACGCCTCGCGGTGGTCGATCGCATCCAACGCCCGCACCGACGACCAGTAGTCATAGGCGATCTCGCCCGGATGCACCTCGTGCGCGAAGCGCACGCCCTCGCCGTCGAACACATCGAGGATCGGGTTCCAGCGGGTGGCGAAGTCGTCGAAACCGGCCTCGATGACGGATGCCGGCACCGGCGGGAACATCGCCAGATACGGCCAGATCGACGAGCCGGTGAACCCCACGACGGTGTCGACGCCGAGCTTGCGCGCCACTCGAGCCGCGCGTCTCATGTCCTCCGCCGCGCGGACGCGCACGCCCTCCGCCTCCCCGTCTCCCCACACGTAGTCGCGCAGGATCGCCCGGTGGCGGAAGTCGATGGGCGCATCGCACACCGCCTGCCCCGCGAGATGATTCGAGATCGCGAAGATCTGCAGTCCGTGTCGGTCGAGGATCTCGAGGCGCGAGGCGACGTACGCGTCATCCTCATCGGCCCGCCGCAGGTCGAGGTGATCGCCGGAGGCGGCGACCTCGAGGCCGTCGTACCCCCACTCCGCCGCGAGGCGCGCGACCTCCTCGAAGGGCAGATCTGCCCATTGGCCGGTGAACAGGGTGACCGGGTGCGTGGTCATGGACACTCCTTCGTATCGCGTGACGGTTCAGGCGCCGAGCACTCTCAGCGCCTGGATGCTGCGTGCGGCGAGTTCGTCCTGACTCTCCGCGAGTGGTCGCCACACGGACGCGGCGACCGCGATCGTCGCGTTCTCACCCGTGAAGCTCTCGAGCCCGAGCGGACCCCGATACCCCGCGTCGTCGAGGGCTCGCAGGATCTCCGGCCAATCGGTGTGATCGTCGCCGACCGCTCCCCGATCGCTGCCGCACACCTGCACGTGGGCGATCGCCGACCCCGCCGCACGGATGGCCTGCGTCGGCTTCTTCTCCTCGATGTTCAGGTGATAGGTGTCGAGAGCGAGCCCCACGCCCGCACCGAGCAGCGGCGCGAGCGCGTCGAGGCTCTGCTCGACGGTGTTGAGCACGCTGGTCTCATAGCGGTTGAGCGGCTCGATGGCGAGGGTGACCCCGGCATCGGCGGCATCCGACGCCAGCGGTTCGAGGTTCTCGCGCAGCTCCCGCACCATCTGGGCGCGTTCATCCGCCGACATCCGCCAGGTCGCGCCCGTGGGGGCGTAGAAGGGGCCGGCGACCACGGCGGAGCCGAGCGTCGCCGCTGCGGCGATGCACGCTCGCAGGTAGTCCTGGGTCGCGCCGACGTCGCCCGCCTGCGCGAGCAGCGAGCGCCCCGGCCCCATGGCTCCGATGACGATGGCGCCGAGGCCGAGATCGTCGAGCACGTCGCGGGATCGCGCCGGATCCCAGTCCCCGATGCTCTCGAGCGGCAGTTCGAGCGCCTGATACCCCATGTCGGCGGCCTTGCGCGCGAGCGGTCCGAGCGTCGCGTCGGTGAGCGGAGACGTCCACACCCACGTGTTGACGGCGATCGTGCGAGGCATCCTGCTCCTTCGGGGATGACGCGAGTGCTCCCACCCTCCCACCCGCGGGACGCGGAGGGAAGGGCGGGAGCATCACAGAGGGTTACGGGATCTGACGTTCCTGCCACACCGTCGGGTAGCCGGGGAGGTTCTCCCCGCCGAACTTCGCGTAGTGCCCGTCAGGCATGCCCTCGTTGGCTGCGAGGTAGTCGTCGAGCTCTCCCTCGGTGATCGGCTTCTGCGGCAGCACCCACTCCTTCGGCACCTCTTCACCCGCGAAGATCATCTGCGCGGCGAGCAGGGGCGTGCGCCACTGGAAGTTCGAGTAGACCGGTGCGAGACCGGTGAGACCCGTGTCCTTCCACTTGCGGAGGAAGCTCATCTCGTCTTCACCGGTCATCACCGGGTAATCGGCGCCGGCGTCCTCGAAGGCCTCGATCGCGGCGACAGCGCCGTCACCGGCATCCATCCAGACGCCCTGGACATCGCCCTTGGCGAGCTCGTCGCTGATGATGCTCTTGATCTCTGCCGGGTCCGCGCCTGTGAAGTAGTCCACCGCCTCGATACCCGCCTCGTCGAAGAGCTTCTCCGCCGCGGCCCACCGGTGCTCGAGCACGTCGACGCCGGGGAGGATGCGGAGCGCCACGACCTTGTCGCCCTCTTCGAGGTTGTCGATGAGGAACTCGGCGGTGTCGATGCCCCACGCGAATCCGCCGATCGGGTGGATGAACGTGACGGGGCAGTCGGTGTCGACGCCGCGGTCGAACACGATCACCGGCTTGCCGGTCTCGCATGCCCGCTCGACGGCCGGGGTCATCGCCGCGGTGCTGTTGGGCGAGATGAGGAAGACGTCGCAGTCGCCCTCCGAGATGAAGTAGTCGATGTCGGCGATCTGCGTGTCATCGGAGTCCTGCGCGTCGCGGGTCTCCATCTCGCTGATCGCGCCGGCCTCCTGCAGAGACTTCAGCTGCTCGTTCATCGTGATCCAGCCCGTCTGCCGCCACGGGTTCGAGATCGAGGCGTTCGCGAAGCACGCCTTCTTGGCCCCTTCGCTCGCGAACTCCGAGGTGTCGACCATCTCGGCGTTGATGTGCTGGAGGTACGGCTCGTCCGCCGGGCCCTGGGGCTCGACGCCCCGCTCCTCCATCTGCTTGTCGAAGAGCTCCTGGTCGAACCACTCGGTGGTCTCCGCCGACTCCTCCGGGTTCTCCGACTCCGCCGGCGCCACGGACGGGTCTGTCGTACACCCGGCGAGCGCGATGAGGCCGAAGAGAGCCACCCCTGCGGTGGCGATCTTCATTGATCGTCGCATTGCTAATCTCCTCTGGTTTCTGTGTGGATGGTGCTGGTTGTTGCGGGTTCTGCGGTCTGTGCGGGTTCTGCGGTCGGGAGATCGAGAGAGGTCTGCGGGCCTCGCTTGCGCCGTGCGCGGAAGGCCACGGCGGAGTATGCGACGGCGGCGATGATGATGATGCCCTGCACGGCGTCTCGCAGCGTCGACGGGACACCGGCGATGTTCAGCAGCATGAAGAGGGCCTCGAGAGCGAAGGCACCGGCAGCCGCCGCGACGATCCAGCCTCGACCGCCGCCCAGAACGACGCCACCGAGGACGACGGCCGTGATCGCGACGAATTCGTAGCCGCGGCCGACCGAGGGGTGCACCCCGGCGTATCCCACGAGCAGCACGGCCGAGAGCGTCGCCGACAGTGACGAGATCACGAAGGCGCGGGTGGTGACCCAGGCGCTGCGCGCACCGGCGAAGTCGACCGCCGTGGCGTTGTCGCCCACCGCGATGAGCAGCTTGCCGAGCGGGCGCTTGGTGATCCAGATGCCGAGGGCGAGCCAGCCGATGAGGATGAACACCGCCCACGGGATGAACTCGAGCAGCGGCACATCGCGGATGCCGCCGCGGCCGATCTCGCGGAAGCTGTCTGCCGGGTTTCCCGTGGCCGCTCCGCCCGTCCACCACATGACGCCGCCGAGAAGGGCGAGCATCATGCCGAGCGTGACGATGAAGGAGGGCACCTTGAGCAGCGTCGTGATGACCCCGTTGACGAGTCCGACGACCACTCCGAAGACGATCATGAGCAGCAGCACGGGAATCGTGCGCGAGTCGTCCTGCCCGACGAGGTTGCCGGCGATGATCACCTGGGCCGTGATCAGCGAGCCCTGCGACAGGTCGAACTCGCCCGCGATGATGACGAAGTACTGACCGATGGCGACGATCGCGATCGGGGCGACGCGCTGGATGAACCTCATGACCTGGCCCGGCTCGGCGAAGCTCGGGTTGAGGATCATGACCGCCACGAGCAGGATCACGAGCAGCAGGAACACCGCGCCCCGAGGGCTCACGAGTGTGCGCAGCGCGTTCATGCGCGTCCTCCTTCCGCCACGGGGTTCGTATCGGCGAGCTCCGATGCGGCGGCCGCCATCTCGGACTCGGCCGCCTTCGCGGCGTCGTCTCCCCCGGTTCTCGTGCCGCCTGCTCCGAAGCGCGGGCGGCGGCTGACGATCGAGCGCCGGCTGTAGACCGCCACCGCGGCGACGATCACGACGCCGCGGACGACGTCCTTCAGGAACGGGTTGACCTGCATGACGCTCATGACGTTGTCGACGACCGCGAGGATCGCGACGCCGCCGATCGCACCCCAGATCGAGCCGCGTCCGCCCAGCAGCAGCGTGCCGCCGAGCACGACCGCGGCGATCGACAGCAGCGCGTAGCCGCCCTGCTGGCCGACGGTGGGGCTGCCGACGCCGAGACGGCTGGCGAGCAGCAGACCGGCGAGCCCTGCGAACACCGAGCACAGCACGTGCGCGGCGATCAGCGGCGGCTTGGTGCGCACCCCGGACAGGCGGGCGATCTCCGGGTCGCCGCCGACCGCGTAGAGGTGGGCGCCGGTGCGGGTGCGGTTGAGCAGGAACCAGACGAGCACGGCGAGCGCGATCATGATGATCGTCGAGACGGGAACGGGCCCGACGCCGGTGGCGCCGATGAGCTGGAACTCCCAGGGCACGCTGCCTGCCGAGCCCTCGAAGTTGGTGTTGAGGATGCCCTGCAGAATGAGCCCCACGCCGAGGGTGGCGATGAAGCCGTTGACCTTGAGCACGGTGACGATCAGGCCGTTGACCAGGCCGATGCCTGCGCAGACGATCAGGGTGAGGGCGACGGCCGCCGGCACGTTCGAGGGGTTCCCGTTCATGATCGTCGCAGCCAGCAGGCTCGAGAGACTCACGACGTAGGTCACCGACAGATCGAGCGATGCTCCGAGCACCACCAGGGTCTGGCCGATCGCGACGAGTCCGAGCACGCTCATGCCGGTGAGGATGTCGCGGATGTTCCCGGGGCTGAAGAAGTTGCGCCCCACGGTGCCGACGAGGATGGCGCCGACGATGAGGGTCAGGATCAGGATGCCGAGGACGATGACCGTCGAGTCGATCCGAAGCCGCTTCATCGTGCACCTCCGTCGATGGTGGCGCCCGTGGCCGCACCGAGGATCTCATGCTCGGCCGACCCTGCGGGCAGCTCGGCGACGAGCTCGCCGTCGTGCATCACGAGGATCCGATCGCTCATGCCGATCACCTCGGGCAGCTCGCTCGACACCATCAGCACCGCCTTGCCCTGAGCCGCCAGCTCGCGCATGAGCTGATACACGGCGTACTTCGCACCGACGTCGATGCCGCGGGTCGGCTCGTCGAAGAGCACGATCTGCGGCTGGGTGAGCAGCCACTTGGCGAGGACGACCTTCTGCTGGTTGCCGCCGGAGAGGAACCGCACCTCCTGGTCGACGCCCCTCGAGCTGATCTCCAGGGAGCTGAGCACTCCGGGCACCTCCCGCCTGGACGAGGCGGTGCGAGCAGCGAAGACGCTGCGGGTCACGAGCAGGGCGTTGTCGAGCACCGACTGCCCCAGCGCGAGCCCCTGGGCCTTGCGGTCCTCCGAGACGAGCGCGAACCCGGCGCGCACTGCCGCCCTGGCGCTCGTGATGCGCGCGGGTGAGCCGTCGACCCGCATCGAGCCCCGCACGAACGGGTCGATCCCGAAGACGCCTTCGACCAGTTCGGTGCGCCCGGAGCCCTGGAGTCCCGCGAGTCCGACGATCTCCCCCGCGCGCAGGGTCAGCGACACCCCGTCGACGAAGGCGTTGCCGCAGCCGTCGAGCTCGAGACGCGGCTCCCCCACGACCGTGCCCGCCACGGCATCCGGGTAGTACGACTGGATCGAGCGGCCGACCATGCGGCGCACGAGCTCGTCGGTCGTCAGCGCGCCCGTCTCGTCGGTCGACACGAGAGCGCCGTCCTTGAGGATCGTGATGCGGTCGCACAGGTCGAAGATCTCCTTCAGCCGGTGCGAGACGTAGATCACCGCCACGCCGCGCGAGGTGAGCCGACGGATGATGGCGTAGAGCAGCTCGACCTCGCGATCGCTGAGTGCGGCGGTCGGCTCATCCATCGAGATGACCTGCGCCTCGAACGAGAGCGCCTTGACGATCTCGACGATCTGCTGCTCCGCGACCGTCAGCGACCCGACCCGCGCCTGGGGGTCGATGAACGAGACACCGAGATCGGCGAGCAGCTCGCCGGTGCGGCGGACCATCGCCTTCTGATCCACGAACCCGGCACGGCGCGGCTCGCGTCCGAGGTAGACGTTCTGCGCGACCGTGCGCTCGGGCAGCAGGGTGAACTCCTGGAAGACGGTCACGATGCCGTCGTCCATCGCCTGTCGAGGGTGCGCGTACCGCACCTCTCCGCCGCGGTACCGCACGACGCCGTCGTCGGCGGGTTGCACCCCGGCGATGATCTTCATGAGAGTCGACTTGCCTGCGCCGTTCTCGCCGACGAGGCCGTGCACCTCGCCCGGACGCACGTCGAAGTCGATGCCCTTCAGCACCTCGACGCCGAAGAACGACTTGCGGATGCCCGACACCTCGAGCACCGGCTGGGTGATCGTCGCGGTCATGCCGCCACCTCCGTCCATCGTCCGTCAGCGGCCGCGGAGGCGAGGACCGCCTCGGTCAACACGGCCGAGCGGAACCCGTCTTCGAACGTCGGCAGCCCCTCGGGGTTCGCACCGCCGATCGCCGCGTACACGTCGGCGATGAAGCCGTTGAAGGCATCCTGGTAGCCCATCGCGTGCCCCGAGGGCACCCGCTGCAGGCGGGCCGAGTCGGGCGCGGCCGTGGCGGGATCGCGCAGCAGCAGTCGGGACTCGTCGCGCATGCCGATCCACAGTTCCTCGGGCCGCTCCTGCTCGAAGCGGAGTGTCTGCCTGGATCCGTGCAGCTCGAGCGTCAGAGCGTTCTTGCGTCCGGCCGCCATCTGCGAGATGAGCAGCGTGCCGAGGGCACCGGACTCCGTCTCGACGAGGATCGCGACGATGTCCTCGGTGTCGACCGCCTGGCCCGCTCGCTCGTCGAACACCCTGCGGGTGCGCGCGCTCAGCGCGCTGATGCGCTGGCCGATCACGAACTCGATGAGGTCGCACAGATGCGAACCGATGTCGGCGAACGCCCGGGACGACCCACCGGATGCCGAGCGCACCCGCCAGTCGTCGTCGGTGGGATGCAGCATCCAGTCCTGCAGATACGAGCAGTCGAGCGTGAGGAGCTCGCCGATGTCTCCCCTGGCGACGCGGGCACGCGCCTCGCGCACCATCGGGTGGTAGCGGTAGACGAAGGGAACCGCGCCGACCCGCCCTCGCGACGCCGCGGTCTCGGCGAGCCTGCGGGCGTCTGCGGCGTTCGTGGCCAGGGGCTTCTCGCAGACGACGTGCTTGCCGGATTCGAGCGCTCGGAGTGCCAGTGCGGCGTGTGTGGCGTTGGGGGTGCAGATGTGCACGACGTCGATGTCGTCGGCGTCGAGGAGCGCGGCGGCATCGATCTCGGCGCGCGCGGCACCCAGTTCATCTGCGGCCAGTCGTCCGCCCGAGGCGGAGCGGGTGGCGACGGCGCGGAGCTCGCCGCCCGCGTCCCTGGCCGCGGTGCGATGCACGCGTGCCATGAATCCCCCGCCGAGGATGCCGGCTCGGATCGTCCCGAGACCGGTGTCAGTGACATCCGTTGTCATGCGGGTGAGTCTGACACAGGCTCTCCGACTTTTGCTAGACCTCTGTCAAAAGTTCTTTGTAACGAATCGGAAGTCGATCGAGCCCTGTTCCAAGTCTGTGGTTTACTGACGCAATGGTCGACGCACTCCGCACCGCCGCGGCAGCGAACCCCGGCGCCGGCGAGATCTTCCAGATCCTTCGCGACGGCACCGCTCGCACCAAGGCCGAGCTCGCAGCCATCACCGGCCTCGCCCGGTCGACCGTCGCGCTGCGCGTCGACGCACTGCTCGCCGCGGACCTCCTTCGTCCGGCGGGCGAGGCCGTCTCGACCGGCGGGCGTCCGCCGGCGCGGCTGGCCTTCAATTCCCGCGCCGGAGTCGTGCTCGCCGTCGACCTCGGCGCCACCCATGCCACGATCGCCGTCGCGGATCTCGCCGGCGTGATCCTCGATTCGCGCACACGCACGATCGACATCGCCGACGGACCGGACAATCTGCTCGACGTGATCCTCGCCGACGGGGCGACCCTGCTCGAGACTCCGGCGGCCGTGGGCATCCCGCTGCTCGGCATCGGGATCGGCGTGCCCGGGCCCGTCGAGCACTCGACGGGTCGGCCGACCAACCCTCCGATCATGCCCGGCTGGGACCGCTTCGACGTCCCCGGCTACGTGCAGCGCACGTTCGACGTGCCGGTGCTGGTCGACAACGACGTGAACATCCTCGCCCTCGGCGAGCACGCGACGATGTGGCCGCACGTCGACGACCTGATCTTCGTGAAGGTCTCGACCGGCATCGGAGCCGGCATCATCGCCGGCGGGCAGCTGCAACGGGGCGCGCAGGGCTCAGCCGGCGACATGGGGCATGTCCAGGTGCCGAGAGTGCTCGGGTCCACCAGGGAGCCCGGCGACGAGCGCGACCTCGAGGCGCTCGCGAGCGGGTCGGCCCTGGCGACGGCGCTGCGCGACGCGGGGCACGAGGCGCACAGCCCGGGCGATGTGATCGAGCTGGTGCGCTCCGGCAATGCCGCAGCCATCGAGGCGACACGGCAGGCGGGACGCGATGTGGGCGAGGTCCTGGCGACGGTGGTCAATCTGCTCAATCCGTCGATCATCGTGCTCGGCGGCAGCATCGCCAGGGCCGGCGAGCACCTGCTCGCCGGGGTGCGCGAGGTCGTCTACAGACGGTCCATCCCGCTGGCGACCCAGCATCTGGCCATCGTGCAGTCGCAGGCGGGCGACAGGGCCGCCGTGCTCGGGGCCGCGATCATGGTCGCCCGCGAGGTGCTCTCACCCGCGAGCGTCGACCGCTATGTGGTGACGAAGGCGCGCTGACCGCGCCCTCGTCACCACATCGGCCGATATCAGAGCGTCGCCTCGAACGGGTCGAAGTCGGCGTCGAGTGAGCCGACCTCGTCGATCGTGCTCGCGACCTGCACGAAGCTGCGCGATTCGGCGGCCTCTTCGATCGACAGCAGGGTGTCGAGCACGTGGTAGCCGAACTCACCGGTCGCGACATGCGGGCGGTCGGCGGCGATCGAACGCGCCATGTCGAGCAGACCGACGCCGCGACCCGAGAGCACGCCCTCCTGGACCACGTCGACGACCTCCTGCGTCATGGGCGCCGGCGGCACGAAGGCCTGCGTCAGCGGCCGGGTGATGGTGATCTCGCCTCCGAAGGTGTTCGGGTCGGGGATCACGATCGTCCCCTCGGTGCCCGTGATCTCGACGATGCCCGTGCGCAGCAGCGGCGAGTCGGTGCTGTACAGGCTCTGCGCCTGTCCACCCTGCTCGAAGTCCATCAGCACGCTCAGCGTCGACGGGATCTCGACGGGGAACTCCTGACCGGCGAGCTCGCCGACCTGCACGGTGCGGGTCGGGCTGCCCTGGAGACCGAGCGCGGCGACGGCGGCGACCGGTCCGAACACGTGCACGAGAGCCGAGACGTAGTACGGCCCCATGTCGAGCAGCGGCCCCGCGCCCTTGGCGTACAGGAACGCGGGGTTCGGGTGGAAGATCTCCGGCCCCTGCCATTGGAACGTGGTCTGGGCGAACAGCGGACGACCGATGTCACCCCGGGCGATGGCGCGCTTCGCCGTCTGCACACCCGGCCCGAGGACCGTGTCGGGCGCGACGCCGACGCGGAGCCCCGCGGCATCCGCCTTCTGCAGCAGGCGCAGCGACTCGTCGCGGCTGACGCCGATCGGCTTCTCGGTCCACACGTGCTTGCCTGCGGCGAGGATCGCCTCGGACACCTCGACATGCACCGCGGGGATCGTCAGGTTCACCACGATGTCGATCTCGGGGTCGTTCAGCACGAGCTCGACGCCGCCCGCCCGCGGGACGCCGTACTTCTCGGCCTGCGCCCTCGCGCGCTCCTCGAGCAGGTCGCCGATGGCGAGCACCCGCACGTCGGGGAACGTGGTCAGGTTCGACAGGTACTGGTCGCTGATGTTGCCCGCGCCGATGATGCCGACGCCGACGGGCCCGTTGCCGATCGCCATCAGCCGGCCACCTTCTCGTCGAGGTAGACGCGGCTGCGCTCGATGGCGTCCCAGAGGTCGCCGTCGAAGTGGTCGAACTCCACGATCGCGAGCTCGAGTGCCGGGGCTGCGGCGATGGCCTCGACCAGCGGGACCACGCCCTCTCCTGCCGCGACCTGGTCGGCGGGCGGGTAGGCGCTCAGCAGCGAGGGATCGAGCGTGCCGTCCTTGGCGTGCACGGCGATGACCCGGTCGCCCAGACGCTGCAGAAGTGCGACCGGGTCGACGCCGCCGCGGGCGACCCAGTACAGGTCGACCTCGAGCACGACGCGCTCGTCGAGCAGGCCCGCGAGCACCTCGAGTCCGGTGACCCCGTCGAAGACGGCCTCGAGCTCGTGGGCGTGGTTGTGATAGCCGACGCGCACGTCGACGGTGGCGCCCACGGCGGCCGCCTCGTTGAGCAGACGTGCGGTCTCCTCGATCTGCTCGACCGTCTCCCAGCGCGCGGGCTCGGTGTACGGGTCGATGACCGTGTCCATGCCGAGCACCTTCGCGGCGGCGAACACCTCAGCGGGCGAGGGCACGGGAAGCGTGGTGCCGCTGCCGTCCGGGTTCACGAACGACTCGGAGGCGAGGAACGCGTGACCCGAGGGCGCGGTGAGACCCGCGTCGGCCAGCGCATCGGCGAGCGGCTGCGCACGGCGCACGAAGTCATAGGGCTCGACGGCCGTGAAGCCTCGCGCGGCGACCTCTTTCAGTGAGCCCTCGAGGTCGGTCTCGAGCTGATCCTTGATCGTGAACAGCTGGATGGAAGTCTGAATCGCCACGGGGTCTCCTTCGGTCGTCGGTGACGTGCGGGTCGTCTTCGCCCGTCTGTCCGAGCACGCTATCACCAAATACCTCCGCGCGGAAGTTTTCATGTCGTTACACTCTCACCATGACCGACGATCAGGATCGCCCACGGCAACGCGGTGCGTATGCGAAGGGCATCGCCCGTCGCCAGGAGATCCTCGATCGTGCCATCGAGGTCTTCGCCGAGCGCGGGGCCGACCGCACGAGCCTGCGCTCCATCGCGAGCGCCGTCGGCGTCACCCACTCAGCCCTCACGCACTACTTCGGGTCGCTCGAAGAGCTGCTCGTCGCGGTCTACCAGGAGAGCACGGCGCCAGAGCGCCAGCATCCCGACGCGTTTCAGCCGGATGCGACCCCCGTCGAGCGGATGATCGAGTCCGCGCGCACCAACCGCGAGGTGCCCGGTCTCGTGCAGCTGTATTCGATGCTGGTCGCCGCCGCTCTCGAAGAAGGGCACCCGGCCGCCCGCGAGTTCGCGACGACCCGATTCGCGCGGTTGCGAGCGGACATGGCCGCGGTCGTGCGGGAGCAGCAGAGCACCGGACGCATGCGGGAGGACGTGGATGCCGAGGCCGTCGCCGCCCTGGTGGTCGCCGCCTCCGACGGCCTGCAGACGCAGTGGCTGCTCGATGACACCGCCCCGCAGCACGAGGCGCTCGCGCTGCTCGACCGGCTGCTGCGGCCGACCGCTCGATAGGGTGAAGGCGTGACAGCACCAGGCACGGATCGACGTTCGCCCTACGAGCGCGCGCTCGGCGACCGCATCTCGGAACTCCACCCGAAGACCGCCTGGTACTTCCGCACGATCCGCGAAGGCCACGTCGGTGTCGGCACCGGGGTCTTCACGACCGCGGGATCCCGTCATCGCTGGCTCTGGCCCGTGTTCCGCATCGCGGAGTCTCTCGGAGTCGCGTTCGCCGGGTGGGAGCACGACGTGCCGTTCCGCATCGAGAACCGCACGGTCGCGGGCGAGGCCCTGGCGGTGAGGCACTTCGACCTTCCGGGGCGCACGTGGGTCATGCCCGACATCGTCTCGCTCGGCGCGAACCGCATCCTGCGCAACGAGATCGGTCCTCATCGCACGGTCGTCACGACCTTCGACATCGACGTGCGCGACGGCGCGGTCGTGCTGACCATCCGCCGCGTCGGGATGCGTTTCGGGCGGCTGCGCATCGCGGCCCCGTCTTTCCTTCGTCCGCGCATCGGCCTCGTCGAGCGCTGGGACGAGCAGCGTGAACGGCACCACGTGAACATGACCATCGATGCCCCTCTGCTCGGTCGCGTCTACGAGTACACCGGATTCTTCGAGTACGCGATCGAGAGCGAGACTCCGTGACAGATCCGACACCCCTCGCCTCAGGCCCCGTCGTGATCGGCGGCTCGACCGGTTTCATGGGGAAGTACCTGATCCCGCACCTGCAGTCAGCCGGGCGGGAGGTCATCACGATCTCGCGCTCGGGCGCCGACATCTCCTGGGGCGACCAGGCGGCGATCGATCGAGCCGTCGACGGCGCATCGCTCGTGATCGGCCTGGCGGGCAAGAGCGTGAACTGCCGCTACACGCCCGAGAACCGCGCGGCGATCTTCCGTTCGCGTCTCGACACCACCTCGTCGCTGAGCTCCGCGATCGCAAGAGCCGCGAGTCCTCCCCCGCTGTGGATCAACTCGTCGACGGCGACGATCTACCGCCATGCGGAGGAGCGACCGATGACCGAGTCGTCGGGCGAGATCGGCACAGGGTTCTCCGTCGAGGTCGCGAAGGCATGGGAGCGCGCCCTGTTCGCCGACGATCTGCCGCACACGCGTCGGGTGGCCCTGCGCAGCGCGATCGTACTGGGCCACGGAGGCGTGCTCGGCCCGCTGAAGAACCTGGCACGACTCGGCCTCGGCGGGGCGCAGCACGACGGCCGGTGGCCGATCAGTCGCGCGCGCCGGGCCGCCGGCACCGCGCACCGCCCGGGAGCTCGCCGCGGTCGGCAGCGGTTCAGCTGGGTGCACGTCGAGGACATCGCCCGCATCATCGACTTCCTCGAGGTCACGCCGACGCTCGATGGCCCTGTGAACGCCGCCTCCCCGAATCCGACGGACAACGCCGACTTCATGGCGACCGTCCGGCGGGTGCTCGGAGTGCGCATCGGACCGCCGATGCCCCGGTGGATGCTCGAGCTCGGCGCCATCGCCATCCGCACCGAGACCGAGCTGATCCTCAAGAGCCGATGGGTGATCCCCGAGAAGCTCACGGTCGCCGGCTTCGAGTTCGCGTACCCGGACCTCGAAGACGCCCTGCGGGAGTCGTTCGATCTCGAGCGCGTCCGCTAGCGAGGCGCGTCAGTCGTCCCGCTCGACGAGTCCCCGCCGCCTTCGCGCCTGCGCTTCTCGATCTCCTGACGCAGCCGCCACTCCTCGATCTCGCGATCGAGATCGGCGATCTGCTGCTCGGTGCTGCGGGCGTCGACGGGCGGTGTCGGGCGCGGTTCCGGTCGAGCAGCCGCAGGTCGAGCAGCCGGCCGCATGCGGGGGATCCGCGGGATCCGAAGGCCGGCCTCGGAGTACTCCCTGCCGATCGCGAACCACAGCAGACTGCCGATGAGGGGCAGCAGGATCACGATGATGACCCACGCCATCTTCGGCAGGTACCTCACCTGCGCGTCGTCTCTCCGGATGATGTCGACCATCGCGCCGACCATCAGCGCGATGACGAGGAGCGAGAACAGGAACGGCATGCGTTCAGGGTAGACGACCGGGCCGCGTCTTGCCGCTGCTAGGGCAGCAGGTGACCGGCCGCGCGGAACAGCTCGTACCACTCGGCCCGGGTGAGCTCGATGTCGGCACCCGCTGCGGCGTCCTGCACGCGCTGCGGAGTCGTGGTCCCGAGCACGACCTGCATCTTGGCGGGGTGACGCGTGATCCACGCCGTCGCGATCGCGATCGGTGCGACTCCGTACGACGCCGCCAGACGATCGATCACCCCGTTGAGCTCCGCGTACTCGGGGTTTCCGAGGAAGACGCCCGTGAAGAATCCACCCTGGAACGGCGACCAGGCCTGGATCGTGATGCCGTTGATGCGGCAGTACTCGACGATGCCACCACCGTCGCGGACGATGCTCTGGTCTTCGCCGGCCATGTTCGCGGCGACCGGCTGCGCGAGGATCGGCGCGTGCGTGATCGAGAGCTGCAGCTGGTTGGCGACCAGAGGCTGGGTGATGGCGGTGCGGAGCAGATCGATCTGTCGAGGGGTGTGGTTCGAGACGCCGAACGCGCGGACCTTGCCCGCGGCCTCGAGCTCGTCGAACGCCCTGGCCACCTCTTCGGGTTCGACCAGCGCATCCGGGCGATGCAGCAGCAGCACGTCGATGTGCTCGGTGCGCAGCGCCGCGAGCGACCCCTCGACCTGGCGGACGATGTGATCGTACGAGAAGTCGAACGTGCCCTCAGCGGGGTTGATGCCGCACTTGGTCTGCAGCACGATCTCGTCGCGCTCGGCGGCGCTCAGCCCCAGCGCCTCGGCGAAGCGGCCCTCACAGAAGTGCATGCTTCCGCCGTAGATGTCGGCGTGGTCGAAGAAGTCGATGCCCGCGCCGCGGGCCGTGTCGTAGAGTTCGCGGATCTGCGCGTCATCCTTGTCATCGATGCGCATCATTCCGGCGACGACGGCGGGGGCAGTGGCGGATCCGAACGGGATGGTCTTCATACCCCCACGCTAGTGCGGACGAGGGGTGAGCTGCGCGACTGCGATGCCGAGCGCGTGCGCGATCTCGGCCAGATCGGTGACGGTGAAGTCGACCTCGCCCGCGAGCTTCCGGCGCAGCTCGGTGCCGGTGATGCCCACGCGCGCCGAGAGCCACTGGCTGCTTCGCCCAGCCCGCAGCAGTTCCTCTTCGACCGCATCAGCCACCACACGTCGCACATCTGTCGTCATTCATAGACAGTATCGCCGCAGGCGTAGCACATCAAGCATCCATGGCGCCAGTATGACGGCATCCTGGCTTCATCTCGGTGCTATCGTGACTCACGTGAAGACACCGGGTGAGCAGTTCAACGCGGCAGTCGGCCGCCAGCTCCGTGCCGAGATCGGCGCCGCAGGCAGCAGCATCGCCGCGATGGCACGCGAGATCGGCATCGCCAGGAGCGCGCTCGACAATTACGTCACGGGCAAGCGTTCCATCCCGGTCCCCATCGTGTACGCGGTCAGCGCGTCGCTCGACATCGCTCCCCACATCATGATCACCCGTGCAGAAGAGCGGCTTCGCTCCGAGGTCGAGCGCGGCGGCGCCACCATCACCCCGCTCCACCCCCGCACCGATGTCCGTGGTCGACGCGAGGATCGATCCGAAGTCGCGTTCGAGTCTCCCCTCGCCCACGCCGACGACACCGACGATCTCTACGACTGACGACCTGCGACGAGGAGGACCATGGAGGCCCTCCTCCGCCTGCTCGAACAGAACGGGCTGCACCTCGTCGAACGCCGAGGTCGGTGCCACGGCGGCTACGAACCGCAGACGGCGACCATCCGCGTCTCCCCCGGACTCAGCCGGAGAGCGACCTGCAGCGTGATCGCCCACGAGCTGGCGCACGCCGTGCTCGGCCACACTCCCACGGCAGACCCGTCGATCCGTGCGCGACAGGAGCGACGCGCCGACGAGTGGGCTGCGCGCCTGCTGATCAGCGCCGACGCCTATGCCGAGGCCGAGAAGGCGCGAGGCACCCACCCGGCCAGCCTCGCGTTCGAGCTGGGGGTGACGATCGAGATCGTGACCGCCTACCAGCGGCTGCTCCGCCGCGTCGGCGACGCCACGTACGTCGGCGCGAAGATGGGCCGAGGCCAGTGGGAGCACCGCACCCTGATCGCGGGATCCGCCACCGGGCGCCGCGCTGATTGAATGGCTGCATGACCTTCCGCACCACTCCGGCCCCGATCACGCTCACCGGACGCCTCGTCGAGCTCCGCCCGCTGGAGACCTCGCATCACGACGGACTCCTCGACGCGCTGCGCGAAGGCGATCTGTGGAAGCAGGCCTGGTACACCTCCGTGCCCTCTCCCGACGGACTCGCCGCCGAGATCGACCGTCGCATCGGTCTGATCGAGAGCGGCGACATGATCCCCTTCACGGCGTTCGACGCCTCGGGGCGCATCCTCGGCCTCACCTCGTACTACGACCTCGAGGGTGACGTCCCGCGGCTGCACATCGGGTACACCTGGAACCGCCCGTCGGCGCACGGAACCGGCACCAACGCCGAGTCGAAGCTGCTGCTGCTCCGGCACGCATTCGAAGAGCTCGGCGTCTTCCGGGTGGGCCTGACCACTCAGTGGGTCAACTTCCAGTCGCGCGCCGCGATCGAACGCCTGGGAGCGAAGCAGGACGGCGTCATGCGCGCGATGAGCCGGTACCGCAACGGCGCACTGCGCGACAGCGTCGAGTTCTCGATCATCGAACCGGAATGGCCCGCAGTGCGGGCCAACCTCGAGGCGAGGCTGGCCAGACGACGCTGATCACTCGGTGGCGTTGCCCGACCAGTTGTCCTTGCGACGAGTGGCCGAACCACCTGCACGCATCATGAATGCGAGCGACAGGCTGGTGATGAGAAGTCCACCGACGAAGACGATCGCCTGGAAGTCCTCGAGCGACTGCGCGAGCCCCATGAGCCAGATGCCTCCGAGGAAGAGGATCATGAAGAAGATGAAGCTGAGGATCACGGGATCTCCTGTCGTAGCGGCCGTCATCCAGGATACCGTCTAGCGCACACCTGCCAGCGACGGAACCCCCTGGGCTATCGGCGTCGTCGATGATTTCGTGCAGGGATGACCGCACAACTGACTGCCCTCGCCATCTCCTGCACTCTCAAGCCCTCCCCCGCGGAATCGAGCACCGACCTTCTCGGTTCGCAGATCCTCTCAGCGCTCGCCGAGCACGGAGTGACCGGCGAGCTCGTGCGCGCCGTCGACCACGTCATCAGCCCCGGCGTCGAGGCCGACATGGGCGGAGACGACCAGTGGCCCACGTTGCGCGAGAAGGTTCATGCCGCCGACATCCTGGTTCTCCTGACGCCCACCTGGATGGGACAGCAGTCGAGTGTCGCCCAGCGGGTGCTCGAACGCCTCGACGCGGAGCTGAGCGAGACGGACGACGCAGGACGACCGATCCTCTTCGACAAGGTCGCGCTCGCCGGCATCGTCGGCAACGAGGACGGCGCACACCACATCGCCGCGATCCTGTTCCAGTCTCTGAACGACGTCGGATACTCCGTGCCTGCCCAGGCATCGGTCTACTGGAACGGGGAGGCGATGCAGACCGTCGACTACAAGGATCTCGACGAGACCCCCGAGAAGGTCGCCCAGGCGACGGCGACAGCCGCGCGCAACGCGGCGCGCCTGGCAGGCCTGCTCAAGGCGGACGGCTACCCGGCCGAGTAGGTCAGGACTTCGCCTTGCTCCCGTCGGCGATCTTCGCCTGCACGTAGTCGTCGATCACGAGTTCCCCGGTCGCGTTGAGCGCGTGCATGATCTCCTCGACGCGGGGCTTCTGGATGGCCTGGGGTTCCGCTGACGTGAAGAGGAACTGCAGGGGGATCGCCGGGTGGATCCATACCGTGACGCGCCCAGGATCGCCGCCCTCGGAAGGAAGCCAGGTCATCATGAAGCTCTCCTGGCGGCGGAGTTTCGTGCCGACGACGACCTTCAGATGAGCCAGTGTCTCGTCGTCGATGAGGATCGGCTCCGATGTGCCGTCATATCGCAGTCTTCCCATGAAGGAAACCGTACCCCGGGGTACGCGTCATCGTGTACACGCAGGCGTGATCAGACGCGACGGAACGTCACGACCTCATCACGGCGAGACCGTTCGACGCGCATTCCCGCGAGTTCGAGCCGGCGGAAGACCCGGCGCGGCAGCGCGGGCAGCTCGCCGGTGCGGCCCGGCGACGGTGCGGCGAGCCCGGCGATCAGCGAGAGGTCGACGCCCGCACCCCGCACCTCGATGCGGGCGTAGTCCGAGCGGGTTCGCCAGACGAGGTGCTGCAGGTGACGGAACGGGATGCGGTGCGTCGCTGTCCCCGCACGGATGCGCAGCTCATCATTGCCGAATGCGACGCCGCACGAGAGCGTACGACGGCGGAGCGCTCCTCTGAGCAGCAGATAGACCGGCAGGCCGACGAGGACGCCCACCAGGATGATCGCGAGACGGGCCCCCACGCGCATCACCGCGTCGTCGAAGGCGATGAGCAGAGCCGTTCCCGCGAGGCCGACGGCCAGGACCACGCCCACGATGGCGAGCGTCAGCGTCCGCATCCGCAGGTCGAGGGCCGTGAACTCGACGCCGGAGCCGTCGCGGCCCTCCTCCCGCTCCCACTCGGGCGCAGCGGGAGGAGGTCGTCGCTTCGCATCGCGTCGCCCGATGAGATCGGTGAGGCGCGAGAGGAGCCCGAGCCAGATCCACCCGGCTGCGGGGCCGGCGGCGATCTGCAGCACGACGACGACCGCGCGCACCGGGTCTGGCAGCCCTGCCAGCAGCGCGTCGTCGGACTCGATCACGAGGATCATCCCGGCAGTCAGGCCAGCCGCGACACCGAGATGCACCGCGACGCCGGTGCGCACCGGGCGCATCTCCATCGTCGCGTTGACGAACGAGAACGCGACGCTCCAGCCACCGAGCAGCATGAGCAGGAACGCGAAGAAGCTCAGGTCGTCGCCCGCGATGGTCCAGACCATCGCGGCGATCAGGAACAGCAGTCCCCATGCGAACGGAGCACGCACGAACCGGCGACCGATCTCGCGCCTCAGCCGCCTCTCCGAGGTCGTCTCGGGCGCGGTGTCGGTCATCGCAGCAATCCTAGGACGAGACCCGACGTCATCGCGGGCGCATCGGGTGGCGTGCGGCAGTACCGTGGATCCATGACCGCTCCTGTTGATCCGACACACACTCCCGCCTGGTCCGAGCTCGCCGCGCTGCGCGAGTCGATCACCGCCGATCTGCGGGGCTGGTTCGCCGCCGATCCGGACCGCGCTGAACGTCTCTCGTTCCCGCTCGCGGACCTCCATGTCGATCTGTCGAAGAACCTCGTCACCGATGAGGTTCTGGCCGCGCTGCTGCGCCTCGCCGAGCAGACGGGTGTCGCCGAGCGCTACGCCGCGATGCTCGAGGGGAGCCATCTCAACACGTCCGAAGACCGGGCCGTGCTGCACACCGCACTGCGCCGACCGGCCGGGGCCTCCCCCGCGCTCGTCGTCGACGGACAGGACGTGGATGCCGATGTGCATGCCGTGCTCGACGCGCTCAGCGCGTTCGCCACCCGGGTTCGCGCCGGCGAGTGGCTCGGCATCACCGGCAAGCGCGTCACCCACGTCGTCAACATCGGCATCGGCGGCTCCGACCTCGGGCCGGTCATGGTCTACGAGGCTCTGAAGCCCTACGCGGATGCCGGCATCGAGGCCCGGTTCGTGTCGAACATCGATCCGACAGACCTCGCGCAGAAGACATCGGACCTCGACCCCGAGACGACGCTCTTCATCGTCGCGTCGAAGACCTTCACCACTCTCGAGACGCTCACCAACGCCCGTCTGGCGCGCGATTGGCTGTGGGCCGGGCTCCAGGCCTCCGGCGCCATCTCCGACGACGACGACGCCCGCACCGACGCCGTCGCACACCACTTCGTGGCGGTGTCCACCGCGCTCGACAAGGTCGCCGCGTTCGGCATCGATCCGACGAACGCGTTCGGGTTCTGGGACTGGGTGGGCGGTCGCTACTCGGTCGACTCCGCAATCGGGCTGTCGCTCGCCATCGCGCTCGGTCCTGATGCGTTCCGTGAGCTGCTGGCCGGTTTCCACGCCGTCGACGAGCATGTGCGCATGACCCCGCTCGAGCGCAACGTCCCCGTGCTGATGGGCCTGCTCAACGTCTGGTACGTCAACTTCCACGGTGCTCAGTCGCACGCGGTGCTGCCCTACGCGCAGCAGCTGAGTCGGTTCCCGGCCTACCTGCAGCAGTTGACGATGGAGTCCAACGGCAAGTCCGTCCGGTGGGACGGCACCCCCGTCACCACCGACACCGGCGAGGTGTTCTGGGGAGAACCGGGCACCAACGGCCAGCACGCGTTCTACCAGCTCATCCATCAGGGCACGCGGCTGATCCCGGCGGATTTCATCGCCTTCGTCAACCCGGCGTACCCGCTGACCGACGACGGTCAGGACGTGCACGAGCTGTTCCTGGCCAACTTCCTCGCACAGACCAAGGCCCTGGCCTTCGGCAAGACCGCCGAAGAAGTCGAGGCCGAGGGAACCACGGGAGCACTCGTGGCCGCGCGCACCTTCCCCGGCAACCGCCCGACCACCTCGATCTTCGCGCCCGCTCTCACGCCGCAGGTCCTCGGCCAGCTCATCGCCCTCTACGAGCACATCACGTTCACCCAGGGCACGATCTGGGGCATCAACTCGTTCGACCAGTGGGGCGTCGAGCTCGGCAAGCAGCTCGCCATGCAGATCGCACCGGCGATCGGCGGCGACGAGTCGGCGATCGAGGCGCAGGATGCGTCCACGAAGGCGCTGCTCGCGTACTACCGCGCGAATCGGAAGTAGGTGGAGGCGGACGAGACGCGGATGCCGTCGCCCGCGGGTCGCGATTCGCCCGTGCGTGCACGTCGACGAGGTCTGCTCGTCGGCGCCGCACTGGTGGTCGCGGCGGGGCTCGTCACGCACTTCGTCGGCAGCGGCCCGATAGCGGACCTGGCCGGCGATGCGCTCTATGCGGCGATGATCTACCTGTTCATCGCCATCGCGTTCCCTCGCGCCGCCTTCTGGGTCGTCGGCGTGACCGCGCTGACCCTGTGCACGCTGATCGAGTGCTTCCAGCTCACCGGCCTGCCGGGGCTGTGGGCGGAGAGCTTCTGGCCGGTGCGACTGGTCTTGGGCATCGGCTTCGATGCGCGCGACCTCGCTGCATACGCGGTGGGCGCTGGCGTCGCGACCCTCGTCGACGTCGCGGTCAGCCGTCGTCGCAGGGCACACGCCTGACGGACAGCGAAAGACCCCCCGAGCGGTGCTCGGGGGGTCTTGCTGTCTGTGGACCTAAGGGGACTCCGCCATCCTCGCTGCGCTGCGGTGGCTCCCCGAATCACTCAGCCGTATAGACAGACGAGAGCCCCCCGTGCTTCGCTCGGGGGGCTCTCGTCTGTCTGTGGACCTAAGGGGATTCGAACCCCTGACCTCCTCGATGCGAACGAGGCGCGCTACCAACTGCGCCATAGGCCCTGACGTCTTCTACGCTATCACGCTCGAAGACCCGCTCGCGCCGCGAAGATCAGCCGGCTGCGCGCTTCGCAAGGAGGTCGCGGACATGCGCCTCGATCTCGGCATCGTCGACGTATCCCATCTTCGCGAAGGGAGAAGATGCTGCCGGCGCGGCGGCGGGGATCTGCACCGGCGTCGCGGGCGCCAGGCGCTCGGCGCGCTCGCGCAGCTCGGCGAGGCGAGCCGCGGTCCGGCGCTCCTCCTGCGCATCGAGCTCTGCTCGCGCGACCTGCGCACGAGAGCCTGCGACGGTCACCAGCGGCTCGGGCAGTGGACGCGGAGTCCATGTCGCTCGACCCTGGTCGTGCAGTTCGGGCGCCACTCTCTGCACGGGCTGCTCGGCCTCCCGAACGGAGCGTCGGGCTGCACGAGCGGCGACCGACGACATGCGCTGCAGGGCGTAGCCGGCCACGACGATCATCGCTCCGCCGATCCACAGCAGCAGCTGGGCCTGACCGGCGATCAGCTGCCACACGCCCAGCCCGGCGATGACGAGACCGAGAAGCAGAGTCGAGGTGGCGACGATGCGCACGCGGCGACGAGCGCGTGCCTGGCGCATGACAGGATCAGCCCTCGTGGCCGCGAGCTCTTCACGGAGGAGCATGAGCTCGGCGGCCTCCTTCTCGGACTGCAGGCGCTTCGCGAGCTTCTGCTGCGCGAGAGCCGTCCGCGCATTGAGCTCGAGGCGCACCTCGCCGGGGGTCTCGCTGGTCTCGGCGAGCACCCGCAGGGCCTGGTTCAGCCGGACGGCGTTGCGCTCGGCGGCGTCGTACTGGAAGCGTCCGCGCCATGACGGCAGCAGATAGAGCATCCACAGGAGCACAGCGACGAGGACTATCACTCCCCCGCTCAGCACTGGCCCGTCCATGTCGACAACGGTACGGGAACATCGATGGTCACGACGCTCAGTGGCAGCGTGTGTCGCGACGAGTTCTGAACTCAGCGGCGTGTCAGAGCGCGAAACGGTCGGAAGGAGGGATCGTCGCGGCGTCCGGGGGCACTTCGCCGTTCAACCAGCGGGCCAGCACGCCCTGCGGGACATCCTCACGCGTCAGGGCGAATGCGTAGTGATCGCGCCAGTCCCCATCGATGTGGATGTACCGGCGACGCAGCCCCTCATAGCGGAAACCGAGCTTCTGCACGACCCTCAGGCTCGCGACGTTCTCGGGGCGGATGCAGATCTCCATGCGATGCAGTGCATACTCGGTGAAGCACGCGTCGGTCGCGAGCGCGACGGCCGTCGGCGTGATGCCCTTGCCGGCGAACCGCTCGCTCACCCAGTAGCCGATGGTCGCCGAGCACAGCGACCCCCTGGCGACTCCCCAGACGTTGAGCTGCCCGGCGATCTCGCCGTCGTACTCCATGACGAACGGGTAGCCAGCGCCGTCCCGGTACTGCTGCAGCAATCGACGGATGCTGAGCCGCATGTCGAACGAGACCGAGCCGTAGGGGACGGTGGCCTCCCACGGCTGCAGCCACGAGCGGTTGCTCAACAGCTCATGCTGCAGAGCCCTCGCGTCGCGTGAGCGCACGAGGCGCAGCTCGATGAGACCGTGCCGCATCCCCGTCGCCTGATCCATCCGTGCGCCCCGCGATGACGCCTAGAGGCGTTCCGCGAACTCCTTCAGCCACGGGCGCAGCTCGGGGCCGAGGTCGTCGCGATCTGAGGCCAGCTGCACGATCGCCTTGATGTAGTCGACGCGGTCACCGGTGTCATAGCGGCGGCCGCGGAAGATCACGCCGACCACGCCGGGGCCCTCGGGCCTGGTCGCCAGCACCTGCAGCGCGTCGGTCAGCTGGATCTCTCCGCCCTTGCCGGGTTCGGTGTGCTCGAGCACCTCGAAGATCGACGCGGGAAGAACGTAGCGACCGATGATCGCGAGGTTCGACGGAGCGTCTTCGGCGGCCGGCTTCTCGACGAGGTCGGTCACGCGCACGGCATCCGATCCTTCGATGTCCTCCACGGCTGCGGCGCCGTACATGTGGATGTTCGCGGGGTCGACCTCCATGAGGGCGATCACGGCGGCGCCGGAGCGCTCGTGCTCGGCGATCATCTCGGTCAGCAGCTGGTCGCGCTCGTCGATGAGGTCGTCGCCCAGGAGCACGGCGAAAGAGCTGTCGCCGACGTGCGTGCGGGCACGCAGCACCGCGTGACCGAGGCCCTTCGGCTCGCCCTGACGGACGAAGTGGATGTCAGCGAGATCACTCGAGTGGATGACCCGAGCCAGACGACCCGTGTCGCCCTTCTCCATCAGCTTCACCTCGAGCTCGGGAACCGAGTCGAAGTGGTTGGAGATCGCGTTCTTGTTGCGGCCGATGATGACGAGGATGTCGTCGATCCCGGCTGAGGCGGCCTCTTCGACGACGTACTGGATGGCCGGCTTGTCGACGACCGGCAGCATCTCCTTCGGCATCGCCTTCGTCGCAGGCAGGAACCGTGTTCCCAGTCCTGCGGCGGGAATGACAGCCTTCATCTTCCTAATACCCATCCACACAGCCTAGTGGGGATGCCGCCGTAGACTCGGAGGCATGCCTCATGACGTCGAGCACGAGAAGCGCGCGCTTCGCGCCGAGCTCCGCGAACGCCGCCAGCTGCTGAGCGACGCGCAGCGGGAGATCGCGGCATCCGCCATCACGCAGCGACTCGACGAGCTCGTCGCATCGCTTGGCGCCCGGTCGATCTCGTGCTTCCTCTCGACCACGACCGAGCCGGGCACGAGGGAGTTCGTCACCGGGGCAGTGCGCCGCGGCATCCGGGTCCTGCTTCCGGTGACCCGCGCAGACGGTCTGCTCGACTGGGCGGTCGCGACCGATGACGACGACGTCGCCGAGGGGCTGTTCGGACTGCCCGAGCCGACAGGCGAGGTCCTCGGCCCGATCGCCGTGAACGACGTCGACCTGATGATCATCCCTGCCGCCGCGGTCGACCGCACCGGGATGCGCATGGGCTGGGGGCGCGGATACTTCGACAAGACCATCGGATCGATGGAGAAGTGCCCGCCTGTCTACGCAGTCATCTATGATTCCGAGGTACTCGACTTCCTGCCGAGGGAGGTGCACGATCAGCCGGTGTCCGGCGTCGTCACTCCCACGCAGACCCTCCACCTGTCGCCGACGCGACGCTGACCCGCGAGGATCGCCATGCCCACCTATGCCTACGCCTGCCGTTCGTGCGGCCACGCCTTCGACGCCGTGCAGAGCTTCTCGGACGACGCTCTCACCGTCTGCCCCGAGTGCGGCGGCGAGCTGCGCAAGCAGTACGGATCGATCGGCGTGACGTTCAACGGATCGGGCTTCTACCGCAACGACTCGCGCGCGGGTTCTGGCGCATCGACGTCCGCACCGGCATCATCGAAGTCGGAGCCGGCGAAGAGCACCACTCCGGCGCCCGCCTCGACCAGCACCTCATCCTGACCACATCGACTCTTCGGAGGCACTCATCATGCTCAAGGGCTTCAAGGACTTCATCCTCCGCGGCAACGTGATCGACCTGGCCGTCGCCGTGGTCATCGGCACCGCGTTCACGGCGATCGTCACCGCCGTGGTCAACAGCATCATCACCCCGCTCGTCTCCCTGTTCTTCAAGGCAGACGCGACCGGAAACTTCGGGCCGCAGCTGACGAGCATCTACGGCGACACGGTCACGTTCCCCATCGGCGACCTGATCTCGGCGGTCATCAGCTTCCTGTCGGTCGCCCTGGTGGTCTACTTCGTCTTCGTCCTGCCGATGAACACGTTCAAGGCGCACGTCGAGGCTCGCAAGGGCACGCCCGCCGAGCAGCCGGAGGAGGAGCCGGCCGCCGCGACCGAAGCCGAGCTGCTCGTCGAGATCCGCGACCTGCTGGCCAGGAACAGCTCGCGCAGCTGACGCGGCATCGTCCTACCACGAAGCGCACGGTCCTGATCGGACCGTGCGCTTCGTCGTATCCCCTGCAGAAGGCGCAGGGGCAGGTGTTCAGTAGTGCGGGGGCACGTCCTGCATCAGCTGATCGTCGTTCGGCCCCTTCGGGCCCTTCGGCCGCTGGGGGTCCTTCACGACCCGTTCCGGGTCGGTGTCGGTTCCCGGCACGGGAGTCAGCCGGGCACGTCTCGATCCGGAGACCCGCACGACCTTCTGCCGGGGTGCGTCAGGGTCGCGCTCGTCAGTCATTCTGCGGATCGGTGAGATCGATCGGCTGCGTGTCGTTGTCGGCGCGAGCCGCGGATGCCGAGATGCCCAGGACACCGGCGATGCGCGAGGCCGCGGTGACCGGGTCGCTGTAGAGGTCGAACGCATGCACGCGCACGTAGTGCCAACCGAGGCGACGCAGCACATGCGGGCGCAGTCGGAGCGTCTCGCGCAACGACTCGCCACGCGACTCTGGGTCGGACTCGATCACGACCGCCTTGCCGTTGTGCTGGGCGACGAGGGGCAGCAGGCCGCGATAGTCGACGTCGACGGAGGCGCCGAGGCGGCGCAGCTCGCGTGCGAGTGCGAGCGTCAGCGGATCGGCGAGGTCTTCGAGGCGCGCATCGCGTGCACGGGTGGCGAGGCCGCCCAGGATCGACATCAGCGTGGCCGCGCCGAACTCGAGTCGACCGTCGTCGAACGAGGAGGGTCGGATCGACGAGACGATGACCATGGACCGCCGGGCGCGGGTCATTCCCACGGTGAGCAGCCGCTCGCCGTCCGGCGTCGAGAGGTCACCGAAGTCGCTGAGCACCCGGCCGTGCTTGGTGAGACCGTAGCCGAGCGAGAAGATCACGCGGTCGCGACTCTCGGCGACGGACTCCTCGAGCGTGAGCACCGCGAAGGGCTCGGCGGTGTCGCGACCGACGAAGTCGGCGACATCCGATCGTCCGGCGAAGGCGGAGGTGACCGCCGCGCGCACGCGCTCGGCGTGACGCCTGCTCGCCGTGACGACCATCAACGACTCGTCCGGGCGATGCACGGCGTGCTCGACGACCAGAGTGACGACGCGGGCGACCTCGGCCTCGGGGCTCTCCACCGCACCCGATACGGGGTCGGGCGCTCCCGTGCCGCCTTCGACGTAGTCGACGGTGAGGCTGCCGCGACCCAGATACGACCCCGCCCAGGGCAGGGAGACGATCTCGCCGCCGTAGAACGCGTCGTTGATGAGTTCGGCGAGATCTTCGCCGCCGGCGCGGTAGCTGCGCGTGAGGGTCATCACGGGCAGCAGCTCGGACAGCCGCTCGAACACCGACACGGAGTCGAAGGGAACCTCGTGCTCCCACTCGGAACCCGGGTCGACCGCGACGTGGAACGCGGTCGGCAGCTGCGTGACCGGGTCTCCGAACGCCACGACCTGACGCGCACGGCGGATCGCCGGGGCGGCTTCTGCCAGGTTGATGGCGGCCGCGTCGACGAGGAGGACCGTGTCGAACTCGACCGAGTCGGGTATCTGCGGCACGAGGTAGGGCGACGAGATCCAGACCGGCGCGAGCACGTCGACGAGCGTCGGCGCGGAGCTCACGATCTCGGCCGTCGTCGTCGCGGGCTGCTTCAGTGCGCGCCTCAGATTCTGGGATTCCTGCGGCTCGTCGACGATCGCGATCTTCCACTGGTTCGCGAGCTGCCATGCGAGAAGCGGACCTGCCATCGCGGCATGCGCCTCGTCGACGAGACGGAAGTCCCGCTCGAGCCGATCGACCACCGCCGTGTTCGCGCCGAGCAGCGCCCGGTCCTCCTGCAGAGCACGCTCGAGCAGCGTCTGCCACCAGGCGAACTCCAGCTCGTCCCCCACGCGCGACTCGGCCACGTGCCGAACGGACAACTCCGCCAGCAGCGGCTCGAGACCGAGTTCGGCCAGTCGATCGCGCAGCTGCGCACGCTCGACGAGGTTGTCGAAGACATCGGACTTGGCCGCGAGGCCCGCGAGAGTGCGCACGAGACGGGCCACGGGAAGCGTCGAGAGCGGCTCCCTGCGTCCGAGCGCGACGTCCAGCTCTGCGAGCTCGGCCGTGACGCGCTGCCACGAGGCGTAGACGTCGGCGAGGCCGAGCGGCACCTCGGGTGCGACACCGGCATCCACGAATCGCTGCCACTGGGTGCGCTGCGCCTGGATGCGGAGCAGCGACTCATGCATCTCGGTGACGTGCACTCCGGGGCGGACGTATTCCTTCGCGAGTCGACGCAGACGGCGCCGGTTGGCTCCGGACATGGCCGGCGCATCGCGTCGCGAACCGTGGGCCTGGATGAGCTCCCCCAGCGGGCGCTCGAACACGGTGGGGCTGAACCGGTCGAGGGAATCACGGATGCCCTGCAGGAGCCGCAGGTACTCGCCGAGCTCGTCGATGGTCGAGAACGGACGCATGTGCGTCTGGGCGATCAGCGCATAACCCCGCTCGAGCAGGGCAGGCACGCTCTCGGAGTGCAGACGCGCCGCCAGCTGATGCGCGGACTTCGCAGCCTCCGTGCTCGAGAAGGTCACGCCGTACCAGGGTGAGTCGTTCGGGCCGAAGCGGAACTCGCCCAGGCGCGCCGCGTGCGCGAGCGCTGCGGCAGCCGATGAGCGATCGTCGGCGAGACGGCGGAGGGTCTCGGCGCTGAGCCGCGCGGTGGTCGACGGCGGAGTGGGCAGGGAGGCGAGTCTCGTGAGGTGACGCGTGGCGTCGAGCACCGACGAGTTCGTTCCCGCGACCGGAGCGGTGAGCGCGTGCCGGTAGTCCCGCAGCACGGCGCGCAGACGGACCAGCGCGTCATCGACGTCGCTGACCTTCGGAGCGGTCGCCTTCTCGTTCCGGCCGATCGCGCGCACGAGGTCGCGGCGCACGCTGGCGGGTGAGACCGCCAGGCTGTCGAGACCGATGCCCGCGAGGCGGTGCCTCACCCCGTCGAGGGTCGAGCGCCGAGCCGAGACGACGAGCACGCGCTTGCCGGCGCGCACGAGCTCGCCGAGCGCATTGATCACGGTCTGCGTGCCGCCGGTGCCGGGGAGAGTCGCGACGGTCAGCGAATGGCCGGCCGCGATCTTCGCGAGAAGGGCCTCCTGCTCGGCATCCGCGTCGAGCAGCAGATTGTCGGATGCCGGTGCGCGGTCATCCGGTCCGGTGTGGTGCGGGTCGGGTCTGCGGGCGGAGACCTGTTCGCGGTCGCCGACGTGTCCGGCGAGAGCGTTCAGCACGACGTGGTCGAGGCTGCCCCCGTCGCGGGACATCGCGCCGCCGACGTCGGCGAAGGTCGAGACCACGAGCCTCGGCAGCACGGTGAACGTGTCGATCGATCGCGTCGTGGCACGCAGGCTGTCGATCACGGGCTGCGGCTTGAAGATCCCGCCGTCGTAGGCGAGGGCGGCGAGCGCTGCGGCGTCGATCGTGATGCCGAAGTGCTCGCGCGCGATCCGCACGAGCTCCGGGTTCACCTCGAAGGCACCCTGCAGCTTGAGCTCGAAGTCGGAATGGTGCCGTCGGATCGCCAGCGGGCGAAGGAGCACGGGTGCCGAGAACTCAGCCCCGCCGATGCGCCATCCGGCGACCCCGACCGCGAGGTGCACGGCTTCGATGCCGCGGACGGTGCGCAGCTCGGTGTTCTTCGCGGTGATCCGCTCGGCGGCGAGCCTCGCGGTCCGCAGACCGACCTCGTCGCGGTAGAGGTTCGACAGCAGGGTGGACTTGCCGGTGATGAACTGGGGAAGGCTGCCGGGGTGGGCCTTCGAGATGTCGATGCCGGACTCGACCGTGTCGCGGAAGTTGACGAGCGGCGATGAGCCGCCGAGGTCCGCGGCTTCCGCACGCAGCCGGGTGCGCTCCGCTTCAGCGGCATGCGCGATGCCGATACCGGAGACCGGCTCGTGCAATTCGCCGAGGGTCACTGCGGCATCGGTCGCCGCGTCATCCGCAGCCTTGCCTTCACGTCGCCACACACCTCACACACTAAGCGCGCCTCGCCCCGCAGCCGGTATCCCTGGCGGGTTTCACCGGATTTCCGCCCATCAGGGGGCTGGATCAGGTGCATGCGGACTGCTTCTGCACGCCAGCCGTGAATCAGCGGCGTCTCCCCCGGTCGCGCCCGTGATGATGCCCGCGCTCGATCGCTGCCGTCAGTATGGAGGCATGACCTTCCGCTACGACTTCGCACCGACCCCCTTCGGAGACGCACTCGCCGTGTTCTCCGACGAGGGGCTCGTCCGATTCGACCTCTCGGAATCGGACGATCCCTCGGTTCCCTGGGTTCTCGAGAACGTCTCGGGCCAGCTCGGCGCCGTCCCCGACCCCGACCCCGGAGCAGCCGACGACGTGACCGAACTCCTCGACGCCTACTTCGACGGCGCGCCGGTGCGATTCGAGGATCATCTCGAGTTCGATTGGCGCCTCGTCAACGGGTTCGCTCGCACCGCTCTGCAGACGATCAGCACGATCGAGTGGGGAGAGACGATGAGTTACGGCGAGATCGCGGTGCTGGCCGGTCGTCCCGGCGCCGCGCGCGCCGTCGGCACCGCGTGCCGCCTCTCCCCCTTCTCGATCGTCGTCCCGGTTCACCGCGTGGTGCGGTCCGACGGAACGGCGGGGCAGTACGGCGCGCATCCGGAGCGCAAGAGGTTCCTTCTCGATCTCGAGTCGCACCGCTGACCGCACACGACGTGGACCCCGACGAGTAGGCCGTCGGGGTCCACGATCGCTTCATCGCCGGATCAGTGATCCACGGCTTTCTCTGCTCCGAACCCGGTGAGCGACCGCACCTCCATCTCGGCGGCCAGGAGCGGCGACTCCTTGGTGCGGCTCGTGACGGTTCCGAGCCAGCCGAGGAAGAAGCCGAGCGGGATCGATACGATGCCCGGATTGTTCATCGGCCAGAGGACGATGTCGATTCCGGGGATCATCGACGTCGGCGAACCGGAGAACACCGGCGACAGGACGATGAGGATGATCGCCGCCGCAAGACCGCCGTACATGCTCCAGACCGCGCCACGGGTGTTGAATCGCTTCCAGAACAGCGAATACAGGATCGTCGGCAGATTCGCCGAGGCGGCGACCGCGAAGGCGAGCGCCACGAGGAAGGCGATGTTCTGCCCCTGGGCGCCGATGCCGCCGATGATGGCGAGGATGCCGATCACGACCACCGTTCGCCGCGCGACGCGCACCTCGCCGTCGGGGTCGGGCTCGACCGGGTTGCCCGCGGAGTCCTTCTTGCCCTTCTGGATCACGTTCGCATAGATGTCATGCGCGAACGAGGCGGCTGCCGTGATCGTGAGTCCGGCCACCACGGCGAGGATGGTCGCGAAGGCGACCGCCGAGATGAAGCCGAGCAGCACCGGTCCGCCCAGATAGAGCGCGAGCAGCGGGGCGGCCGAGTTCGGTCCGCCGGGTGCCGCCGCGATCACATCCGCGCCGACGAGCGCGCCCGCTCCATATCCGAGCACCAGCGTGAGCAGATAGAAGCCGCCGATGAGCCAGATGGCCCACACCACTGAACGACGAGCCTCCTTGGCGGTGGGCACCGTGTAGAAGCGCATCAGCACATGCGGGAGCCCGGCGGTTCCGAGCACGAGGGCCATGCCGAGAGACACGAAGTCCCAGGGGTTCGCCCCGTACTGCAGCCCCGGTCCGAGGATGGCATCGCCCTTGTCGGAATTCGCCACCGCTCCCTCGAGCAGCGTGTTGAGACTGAACCCGTTGATCGCCAGCACCCAGATCGTCATCGCGATGGCACCGCCGATGAGCAGGAGCGCCTTGACGATCTGCACCCAGGTCGTGCCCTTCATGCCGCCGATGAGGACGTAGACGATCATCAGCAGACCGACCACGGCGATCACGATCGACTGCCCGATCCGGCCGTCGATTCCGAGCAGCAGCGAGACCAGGCCGCCAGCACCCGCCATCTGCGCCAACAGATAGAAGAAGCACACGGCGAGCGTCGTGATCGCGGCCGCCATGCGCACCGGGCGCTGCTTCAGACGGAAGGACAGCACGTCGGCCATCGTGAACTTGCCGGTGTTGCGCATGAGCTCTGCGACGAGAAGCAGTGCGACGAGCCAGGCGACGAGGAATCCGATCGAATACAGGAATCCGTCATAACCGTTGATCGCGATCGCTCCGCAGATTCCGAGGAACGACGCCGCCGACAGATAATCGCCGGCGATCGCGAAACCGTTCTGCGGCCCCGTGAACGAGCGGCCGGCGGCATAGTAGTCAGCCGCCGTCTTGTTGTTCTTGCTCGCCCGAATCACGATGAAAAGCGTCACCGCGACGAAAGCCAGGAAGATCGAGATGTTGAGGACGGGATTGCTCTCGGCCGTGACCGGCTGGGTGGCTGCGTGAATGATGTTCATGCTTCTCCCTGCGCCTTCTCGAGCTCTTCACGGATCTCCGTGGCGATCGGATCGAGCCGCCGGTTGGCGAACGCGACGTAGCCCATCGTGATCGCGAAAGTGGTGACGAATTGCCCGAGCCCCATGAGCAGTCCGACGGTGATATCGCCCCACACCCTCTGCGACATGAAGTCGATCGCGAATGCGGCGAGCAGGACGTAGACGAAATACCAGATGAGGAAGAACGCCGCGAGCGGGAAGATGAACGATCGCTGCGTCTTCTTCAACTCGCGGAATCGTGGTGATTGCTCGACAGCGATGTAGTCGATCGCTCCCGGCGAATCAGCCGTCTGATGGTCGGTCATGGGGCCTCCTTGCCTCATGTGCTGCGGCTCGCCCCGGTTTCCCAGGCGAATGATAGGGTCGACGCTACGAAACGGGGAACAGCGCCGTCACCCCCGAAAGTAGGTAGTCGTGACCACATCGACCCGGATGGAATCAGAGACCGAGCTCGTCGCCAGAGCAGTGCGCGAGCTCGCTCAGCGCACCCGGTTCCCGGTCGCCTTCGGTGGGCTCATCGACGAGGGTGTCGTCAGCGTGACCAGCATCGTCGGAAACCGCACCCGCAGTCTCGACGGGCTGCGAGTGAGACCCGAGCGCGGCCTCGGAGGGCGGGCGATGATGGAACTGCGCCCCCGCATGACCAGCGACTACGGATCCTCCCAGCAGATCACCCATGACTACGACGTGTTCGTGCTCGGCGAAGGACTGCGGACCCTGCTCGCTCTGCCCATCGTCGTGAGCGGTCGCCCTCGAGGCATCCTCTATGCGGGAGCCTGGGACAGGACACCCGTCGGAGGCGTGACGACCGCTCCGGCGATGCAGGTCGCGCAGTCCGTGGCTGAGGAGCTCCGCGTCCGCGACGAGGTGGAGCGACGACTTCGTTCGGTGGCACCGGCATCCGATTCCGTCGCGCCGCGTCATCGCGAAGAGCTGCGCGAGAGCTTCGCCGAGCTTCGCAGCATCGCGGCGTCCGTCGATGACGCCGAACTGCGCGCGCGAATCGCGCAGGTGGAACAGCGTCTCGTGATGCTAGCCGAGGATGCTGTCCCGCCGGGGACCGGACCGATCTCGACCGTTCATCTCTCCCGTCGGGAGACCGATGTGCTCGCGTGCGCGGCCCTCGGGGCGACGAATGCGGAGATCGCCGGTCAGTTGGGCCTCCGCGAGGGCACAGTCAAGGCCTACCTCGGCACGGCCATGTCGAAGCTCGACGCGTCGACCCGCCACGCTGCTGTGGCCAAGGCGCGCCGCGCCGGGCTGCTCCCCTGAGCCGCCGGCACGCGCGGCATCAGGGCTGCACAGGCGCTGCCCAGCGCTGACGGCTATCGTGGACACCGGTCGGTGAACCCCGGCCCCGGACGAGGCAGACCAGTACCCGGTGAGCGAAAAGACTGGTCCGAAAGGACCGTCATGTCGTGGATCGTGCTGATCGTCTCCGGTGTTCTCGAGGCCGTGTGGGCGACTGCCCTGGGCAAATCCGAGGGACTCACCAAGCTCTGGCCGAGCATCATCTTCGCGGGTGGTCTGATCCTCTCGATGATCGGACTCGCATTCGCGATGCGTGATATCGCGACCGGAACCGCATATGCCGTCTGGGTCGGAATCGGTGTGACACTCACCGTCGTCTGGGCGATGGTCACGGGTGACAGCGAGGTCTCCTGGGTGCGCATCCTGTTGCTTCTCGGACTCGTCGGATGCATCGTCGGATTGAAATTGATCGACCCCGGTCACGAGTAATATCCTCAGGCTCGTCAATTCGGAGTATTGTCATTTCCATGGCAAGAAGAATTGTGCACCAGCTGGTAGACGACATCGACGGAAGCGTTCTGGATGTCGGTGAAGGCGAGACCGTGCATTTCTCGCTGAATGGAACCTCGTACGAAATCGATCTGAATACCGCTCACGCAGAAGAATTGCGCGCGGCACTCGAGCCGTATATCTCGGCAGGGCGTCGGGCCGGCTCCGCCGTGTCTGCGCGATCGGCGGCACCTCGCAAGCGTGCCGGCCGCAATCCGGAGGTCGCCGCGATCAGGGCGTGGGCCAACGACAACGGCTACACGCTCTCAGAGCGGGGACGAATTCCTGCTCCGGTCGTCGAGGCGTACAACGCCGCGCACTGACTCACTCGGAGGTCGCGACTCCGGGTTGGGCCCACGGCTCATCCCGGAGCGTGATCTCCTTCGCCATGTCCGACAGGAATCGGATGACGACGTCACGCTCGTCCGCCGTCAACCGCGCCGCTGAGTAGAAGCGCTTGGCCTGCTGACGACCCACCGTCTCCATCGCCGCCTGTCGCGTCTCCGGAGTGATGGTGATCGCCAGAGCACGCCGGTCGGTCGGATGCGGTGCGCGCCGGATGTGGCCGCCCTTCTCGAGGCGGTCGAGCAGCTTGGTCGTCGACGCCGTCGAGATGCCGAGGTGGGTGGCGATGCCCCCAGGAGTGGCCGTCGCACCGCGGTTCGCGCAGACGATCAGATAATGCAGCGCTCGCATGTCCGTGTCGTTGAGGCGCATGTAGCGGCGCGAGGCGAGCGACAGCTTCTGCTCGGCGTCCCTGAGCTCGCCGAGTGCTCCCATCACCAGCGCGATCTGGCGCAGGTCCTCCGGTGCGACTCCCGACCGGTCGATCAGGGTGCTCCGCGGATCCGCGGACTCGACGTCGTAGATCGCCGCGTGCGCGACGCCGTCCGGCGAGCCCGCCTCCTGTCGAGAGAGGACGTCGGACGCGCCGCTTCCGCGGGGGGTGGCGTCGGGTCCGTCGTGCATGACATCATGCTACACACGAATGTTTCATGTTATGTTGATTATTAGCTAAGCTAGCGAAAATCGAGGAGGTTCCCCCGTTGGATGAGGTCACCCTCCTTTCTGCAGACGGAGTCGCGATCGGCACCAGTGCGAAAGACACGGTCCACACGACCGATACCCCTCTTCACCTGGCCTTCTCCTGCCACGTCTTCGATCGTGAGGGGCGTCTTCTGGTGACGCGACGAGCGCTCGCGAAGCGCACATGGCCCGGCGTCTGGACCAACAGCTTCTGCGGTCACCCACGCCCCGGCGAAGACATGACCGACGCCGTGCATCGACGCGCACAGGACGAACTCGGGCTCCGCCTCACCGACGTCTCCCTGGTGCTGCCCGACTACCGCTACCGGGCCGTCGACGCGAGCGGAATCGTCGAGAACGAGATCTGCCCCGTCCATGTGGCCATCGCAGACGGCCCCCTCTCCCCTGACCCCGACGAGGTCGCCGAGTGGGCATGGGTCGACCCGGCGGAGTTCGCCGACTCCGTGATCGGCGCTCCCTTCGCCTTCAGCCCCTGGCTCGTCGAGCAGCTCCCCCAGCTCCGCGACCTCGGGGTGGTGTGACCATGACCGTGACCGTGACGCAGGCCGCGCCGCGAGAGGACCTGAGCCCTCGAGTCGAAGAGATGCTCCGCCAGCGCTTCGCCCTGCACTGCGAGAACGCAGAGGCGTATGGAACCGAGTTCGCTGCGCTCTGGCGCGCGACCGCAGACCATGCGCTCGGCGGCAAGCTCGTTCGCCCGAGGCTGCTGCTCGACATCCATCGCGCACTCGTCCCGTCCGCCGACGACAGCGCGACGGTGGCCGCCGTCGACATCGCGACGCACATCGAGCTGCTGCACTACGCCTTCCTGCTGCACGACGACGTCATCGACGGAGATCTGACCCGCCGCAAGCGACCGAACCTGATCGGAGAGCTCGCGGCGAGCACGCCGGCCACCTCCGAGGAGGACTCGCTGCACTGGGCAAGATCCAGCGCGATCCTGATGGGCGATCTGATGCTCTCGGCCGCGATCATGGGTTTCGCCCGGGCAGAGGTCTCGGCGCACGCACGACGACGCCTGCTCGATCTCGTCGAGCAGACCATCCTCGAGACGGTGGCCGGCGAGCACACCGACGTGGCGCTGAGCCACGGGATCATCGCGTCGGACGTCGACACCGTCCTCACCATGAGCGTCTACAAGACGGCGACCTACTCGTTCTCACTGCCTCTGAGAGCAGCGGCGCTCCTCGCCGACTCCTCCGATTCGGCCGAAGCGACGCTGCAGTCCGTGGGCCGCCACCTGGGTCTCGCATATCAGCTGCAGGACGACCTGCTCTGTGTCTTCGGAGACCACCGCACACATGGCAAGGATGCGTTCTCCGATCTGCGGGAGGGCAAGGAGACGGCCCTCATCGCCTTCGCCCGATCGACGGGCACCTGGGAGCGCATCGCGCCCCGATTCGGTTCCGCAGATCTGAGCCTCCAGGATGCCACCGCGATGCGCGACCTGCTGCGCGAATGCGGAGCCGAGCGATTCGTCGTCGGCCTCATCGGCGATCAGCTCGACGCGGTCTACGCGCTGTTGTCAGAGGCGGAGCTCGCCGGCGAGATCAGCTCGGATGCCGCGCGGTCGATTCTGGTCTCCGCGTCTCGCCTCGAAGGACGACAGGCATGAGCCCGACCCCTCACGACGCGTCGGGTGCGAGTCTGGGACGGTTCAACCGCGCCGCCGACACAGCATCCACCGAGGTCATCCGCACATACTCGACGTCGTTCGGGCTGGCGACCCGACTGCTCGGGGAGAGACATCGCCAGCATGTGCGCAACATCTACGCCATGGTTCGCATCGCCGACGAGATCGTCGACGGCGTCGCCGCGCAGGCAGGACTCGACGAGTCCGCGCAGACCGGCGCGCTCGCGTCTTATGTGGCCGAGACCCACCGGGCGATGGATGTCGGATACAGCACGGACCTCGTGTTGCACGCCTTCGCGCGCACGGCGAGGGAGTGCGGGATCGGCGAGGATCTCACGCAGCCGTTCTTCGACTCGATGGCCGCAGACATCGCGGGCGACACCGGCTTCACCGCCTACGACGCGGCGGCGCACGAGCGCTATGTCTACGGCTCGGCCGAGGTGGTCGGACTGATGTGCCTGCGGGTGTTCCTGCGAGAAGACACGCGCACCACCGGCGAACTCGAGACCCTGACCCACGGAGCACGACAGCTCGGCGCCGCGTTCCAGAACGTCAACTTCCTCCGTGACCTCGCCGACGACACCGAGCGCCTCCAGCGCGGCTATCTCGGCGACGGCGGCCGCCTCACCGATGCCGACCGCGACGACTGGGTTCGCACCATCACGGCGCAGCTCGACGATGCGGCACGCTCGATCCCCTTGCTGCCCAAAGACGCTCGCGCCGCCGTGCGCAGCGCCCACGCGCTGTTCGCCGCCCTGACGAGACGCGTCGCGAAGACTCCGGCCTCGAGCCTCTACGAGCGCCGGGTGCGCGTGCCGGATCCGATCAAGGCGCTGCTGGCCACGCGGTCAGTGCTCGTGACGGCGCTGGAGCGGAACCGATGAGCCGGGTCGCGGTGATCGGCGCGGGAGTCGCCGGTCTCGCTGTCGCAGGACTGCTCGCCCGCGACGGTCACGAGGTGACCGTCTATGAGAAGAACAGCCGCGTCGGTGGTCGCGCGGGCACCATAGAGCGCGACGGCTTCCGGTTCGACTCCGGGCCGTCGTGGTACCTCATGCCCGAGGTGTTCGACCACTTCTTCGAGATGATGGGCACCTCGACGCAGGATCAGCTCGACCTGACGCTCCTCGATCCCGGGTACCGCGTCTTCCAGGCACCGGAATCGGACGGGCACCCATCGCCCTCCGTCACCGTGCCCTTCGGGCGCGCGGCGGTATCTCGTCTGTTCGAGTCCCGCGAGCCCGGCTCGGCGCAGGCGCTCGACGCGTACCTCGACTCGGCGCACGACGCGCGCGTCATGGCCGAACGCTACTTCCTCTACAACCCGTTCACGCGACTGCGCACGCTGATGACGCCGGAGGTGCTGCGAGCCCTTCCTCGTCTCTTCACGCTGCTCGGCACGCGCCTGCAGTCGTTCGCCGCTCGGCGCTTCCGAGACCCGGTGATCCGTCAACTGCTCGGATACCCCGCGGTGTTCCTCGGCACCGATCCCCGCACCGCCCCGGCGATGTACCACCTCATGAGCGCTCTCGATCTCGACGAGGGCGTCAGCTATCCGCAGGGCGGGTTCTGGCGCGTCGTCGAGCGCATCGCGGAGCTGGCCGAGGCGGCGGGCGCCAGGATCGTGCTGGATGCCGACGTCACGGCGATCAGCACAGGCATCCGGTCGGGCGCACCCACTGTGACGGGTGTCGAGTGGCGCGACTCCGACGGAGTCGCGCACACGGCAGACGCCGACATCGTCGTGTCCGGCGCCGATCTGCATCACACCGAGACGGCGCTGCTCCCACCGCACCTTCGCACGTACCCCGATTCGTGGTGGCAGCGGCGCACCAGCGGACCAGGTGCCGTGCTCGTGATGCTCGGCGTGCGAGGCTCTCTGCCCGAGCTGCCGCACCACTCGCTGTTCTTCACCGAAGACTGGGATGCCAACTTCGACGCCATCTTCGGCGATGCGCCCGAGATCCCCTCCCCCGCCTCGACGTACGTCTGCCGTCCGAGCGCCACTGACAGCACCGTCGCCCCCGAAGGGCACGAGAACCTCTTCGTGCTGGTGCCGATCCCTGCCGACACCGCTTTGGGCGCGGGCGGCTCCGACGGCGGCGGATCTGCGGCGATAGAGCGGGCAGCGGATGCCGCGATCGACCAGATCTCGCGCTGGGCAGGCATCGACGACCTGCGCGAGCGCATCGTGGTGCGTGAGACGAAAGGTCCCGCAGACTTCCTCGAGGACTACAACTCGTGGCGCGGCGGGATGCTGGGACCGGCGCACATCCTCTCCCAGAGCGCGATGTTCCGCGCTCAGAACGAGTCGCGCCAGGTGACGGGGCTGTACTACGCGGGCGCCACGACCGCACCGGGGGTCGGCGTGCCGATGTGCCTGATCAGCGCCGAGATCGTTCTCAAGCGGATCCGCGGCGACCACTCCAGCGGACCTCTCGACGTCTCGGCCACCGCTGAGTCTGCGAGCGGAACCGCGTGATGGGCTTCGTATATCCGGTGGTGCTGCTCGCCACCCTCGGATGCATGCTGCTGCTCGATCGGAGATTCCGGCTCTTCTTCTGGCGCGACGCCGTCTCCGCGTCCGTCGTCACGGCCGTCGGGCTCGCGTTCTTCCTCGTCTGGGACGTCGCGGGCATCGCCGGAGGGATCTTCTTCCGTGGCGAGTCGGCCATCGCGACGGGGATCGTCCTCGCCCCCGAGCTCCCGATCGAGGAGCCGGTCTTCCTTCTCTTCCTGGTCGTGTGCACGATGATCGTCTACACCGGCGCCGTGCGCATCCTGACGAGACTGACCCGACGCCCGAGCGAGGTCGCACAGTGACCTACCTCGAGCTCTCCGCGTGGTTCGTCGGCGCCGCGGTGGTGGCGGCCATCGTTCTGTCGATCGTCTCGGGCCGGCATCGCGCCCACCTCGGCGCCGTGGCCGTGACCGTCGTCGTGCTCTTCATCCTCACCGCCGTGTTCGACACGGTGATGATCGCGACGGGCCTGTTCCACTACTCCGCCGATCATCTGCTCGGCGTGCACATCGGTCTCGCGCCTCTCGAGGACTTCGCCTATCCGCTCGCCGGGGCGGTGCTGCTGCCGACTCTGTGGGCGGCGCTGCGCGCCCGTCGACGCGCTCGTGACGACGTCAGAACCGCCGACGAGGATCCCTCATGACCTCGTCGGCCCGCGGATCCGTCGGTCGCGACATCGCGCAGATCGTTCTGTCATCCCGTCCGATCAGCTGGATCAACACGGCGTTCCCCTTCGCGGCCGCATACCTTCTCAGCACCCGCGAGATCGACCTCACGCTGATCATCGGCACGCTGTACTTCCTGGTGCCCTACAACCTGGCGATGTACGGCATCAACGACGTGTTCGACTACGCGTCCGACCTCGCCAACCCGCGCAAGGGCGGGATCGAAGGTGCACTGCTCTCCCCCCGCATCCACCGGGCCACACTGTGGGCGGCGGTCGTGACGAACATCCCGTTCCTCGTCTACCTCGTGGTGGTCGGAAACCCCGCGTCCTGGTTCTGGCTGGCGATCAGCGTGTTCGCCGTGATCGCCTACTCCGCGCCGGGGCTCCGGTTCAAGGAGCGGGCATTCCTCGATTCGACGACCTCGAGCCTGCACTTCGTGACCCCGGCGATCGTGGGTCTCGCCCTGGCCGGAGCATCCGCCACGCCGACGGCGGTCATCGTGCTCATCGCCTTCTTCCTGTGGGGCATGGCGGCACACGCCTTCGGCGCGGTGCAGGACATCGCACCCGACCGCGAAGGCGGGATCGGATCGATCGCGACCGTGATCGGAGCCCGTGCGACCGTGCGGCTGTCGATCGCGCTCTGGGCGCTGGCCGGCGTCGCGATGCTGTTCACCTCGTGGCCGGGTCCGCTGGGCGCTGCGCTCGCGCTGCCGTACATCGTGAACGCCGCGCCCTGGTGGAACGTCACCGACGAGACCTCCGCGGGCACCAACCGCGCCTGGCGGCGTTTCATCTTCCTCAACTACTTCGCCGGGTTCCTCGCGACGATGATCCTCATCCTGGCCTGGGTCTCCTGACGCCCCATCCCTGATCCCCGCCCTGCACCTCCCGAGAGGAACCCGATGTCCCGCCCCGAGAACGCGCCCAACCCGCCGACCCGAGTGCGCACGCGGCGACACTCCTGGGCGCGCATCCTCATCCCCGTCGCCCTGATCCTGGTGTGGCTGGTCGGGGCGGGGCTCGGCGGCCCGCTGTTCGGCAAGGTCGATGAGGTCTCGTCGAACGATCAGACGAGCTATCTGCCCGAGTCCGCTGATGCCACCCAGGTGCAGAAGCTCCTCGGCGAATTCAACGACAGCGACGCCATTCCTGCGATCGCCGTCTTCGTGTCCGAAGACGAGCTCTCGGAGTCGGATCTGCAGACCATCTCGGATGCCGTCGCCGAGGCCCCCTCGGTGGAGGGTGTGAGCGAGGATGTCTCCCCCGCTCTGACGTCCGAAGACGGCAAGGCGGTGCAGGCGTTCATCCCCATCGAGGGCGACGCGGAGCTCGCCGATGCGATCGACGCGCTCGGCGCTCAGCTGCGGGAAGCCGCTCCTGGCGGCGTCACCGTCTACATCACGGGTCCCGCGGGCTTCAGCGCAGACCTCGTCGCCGGGTTCGCCGGAATCGACGGACTGCTGCTGGGCGTCGCCCTTCTCGCGGTGCTCGTCATCCTGGTGCTGGTCTACCGCTCGTTCCTGCTGCCGATCGTCGTGCTCTCGACCAGCCTGTTCGCGCTCTGCGTGGCATTGCTCGTCGTCTGGTGGCTGGCCAAGTTCGAGGTGCTGCTGCTCAGCGGACAGACCCAGGGCATCCTGTTCATCCTGGTGATCGGAGCGGCGACCGACTACGCCCTGCTCTTCGTGGCGCGGTTCCGTGAAGAGCTCCGCGTCGTTCAGGACAAGGGAACAGCCGTGCTGGCTGCGTGGAAGGGCTCTTTCGAGCCGATCGTCGCCTCCGGCGGCACCGTGATCGCCGGCCTTCTGTGCCTGCTGCTCAGCGACCTCAAGTCCAACAGCACTCTCGGGCCGGTGGCCGCGATCGGCATCGTGTTCGCGATGCTCGCAGCGCTCACTCTGCTTCCTGCGCTGCTGCTGCTGTTCGGCCGCGCGGTGTTCTGGCCCCGGCGTCCGAAGTTCGAGCCCGAGGTCGTCGCCGAAGAGCACGGCATGCGCAAGACCGGGCTGTGGGCGCGCCTGGCCGGCATGATCACCAAGAGCCCCCGCGCGATCTGGATCGTCACGACTCTCGTGCTGCTCGCCGGCGCCTCCGGCGTGCTGCAGCTCAACGCCGTCGGCGTGCCGGCATCCGACCTCGTGCTCGGCGCCTCGGAGGCCCGCGACGGACAGGTGGCCCTCGGCGAGCACTTCCCCGGCGGCTCCGGCAGCCCGGTCTACGTGGTCGTCGCAGAGGACAGGCTGCAGGATGCCGCCGACGTGCTGCTCGCCGACGACGGCATCGACGGCGTCTCGGTGACGGCGGCCGATTCGCCGAGCGGTGCGGCGACGGTCACCGAAGACGGACTCGTCGCGGTCGGCCCTCCAGGTGCCCCCGTGCCCGAGCCGACGGTGGTGGATGGCGAGGTGCTGCTGCAGGGCACCTTGACCGACGCGGCGGACTCCGATGCTGCTGCTGCCACGGTGCGCGAGCTGCGCGTCGAGTTGCACGAGCTCGACGCACTCGTGGGCGGTGTGACGGCGACGGCGATCGACACGAACGACGCGTCGATCCATGACCGCAACCTGATCATCCCCGTGGTCCTCGTCGTCATCATGCTCATCCTCATGCTGCTGCTGCGCTCGATCCTCGCCCCGGTGCTGCTGATCATCACCACCGTGCTGTCGTTCGGCACAGCCATGGGCGTCTCGGCGCTGATGTTCAACGGCGTCTTCGGCTTCCCCGGCGCCGACCCTGCCGTGCCGCTGTACGGGTTCGTGTTCCTGGTCGCACTGGGGATCGACTACAACATCTTCCTGATGACCAGAGTGCGCGAGGAGTCTCTCGAGCACGGCACTCGCGAGGGAGTCCTCCGCGGGCTCTCGATCACGGGAGGCGTGATCACCTCCGCCGGTCTCGTGCTCGCTGCGACCTTCGCCGCACTCTCGGTGATCCCGATCCTGTTCCTGGCACAGCTCGCGTTCATCGTGGCGTTCGGCGTGCTGCTCGACACGTTCGTGGTGCGCTCGCTGCTCGTGCCTGCGCTCGCCTACGACCTGGGGCGAGTGATCTGGTGGCCGTCGAAGCTGTGGCGGAGCGGTCGCGACTGAGGAGTGCCCTCGACTGGATTCGAACCAGCGACCTGCCCTTTAGGAGAGGGCTGCTCTATCCTGCTGAGCTACGGGGGCGACGATTCCATTCTAGAGGGACCCTCGCCCCCGGCTTCCGCTCACGCCGCCAGGGCGAGGTACGGCTCCCACCTCGGGTCGCTCCGCTCGGTGCCACGCACCGTCCACGCGGTGCCGTGAGGAGGACGCGGCGCGAAGCGCAGCTCCCAGCGCATCTCCTGCGGAGTGCGGTCGCTCTTGGTGTTGTTGCAGCGCAGGCAGCAGGCGACGAGGTTCTCCCATGAGTCGGCTCCGCCCCGCGAGCGCGGCATGACGTGGTCGATGGTCGACGCCGCCTTGCCGCAGTAGCCGCAGCGGTGATTGTCGCGGCGTAGGACGCCCCGCCTCGTCACCGGCACCCGTCTGCTGGCGGGAATGCGCACGTAACGCGAGAGGACGATGACGGCGGGGCGGTCGTAGACGCCATGGCTGCCCCAGACGGGGTCGTCTTCGACGCGTTCGATCACGGTGGCCTTGTCATTCATGACCAGGACCAGGGCTCTCTTGAACGACACGATCGCGAGCGGTTCGTATCCTGCGTTCAGTACAAGTGTGCGCATCGTCATCCTCTCGATCCGCCGGGACGGCTTCCCGGCACTCTCGACTCACACGAAGCCGCACGGAGCGGAGGCGTTCGCAGGGATGAAAAAAGGCGCTGTCTACAGACAGCGCCTCATTCGCACGGCAACGCCGTGGTGTCCCTGCGGACGATGCAGAAGGACGTGACGACCGAGGTCATCCATGGTTCGGATGCTCGATATTCGCTCCATCAGCTTCTCCCGCCTGTGCGACAACGGGTTCAGGCTAACCCATCAGGAGAGCACGAGGGCGAAACTGCGGGTGAACTCCCGGAGGCGTGTCCGCGAGCAGGAGAGGTGACTGGCTCGATCAGCCCGCGTTGGCGCCGAGCCAGGCGATGGGCTCCATGAGCCCACCGTTGACCCAGACCTCGAAGTGCAGGTGGTTGGCCGTCGAACGCCCGGTGCTGCCGACGAAGCCGATCAGCTGACCGGCGGCGACGGTCTGACCGGCCTGGACCTGACGCGAGCCGTAGATCATGTGGCCGTACGTGGTCTGCACGCGCTGGCCGCCCACGACGCTGTCGAGCATGACGGCGACGCCGTATCCGCCGATGCTCTCCGCCGAGGCGCGCACGACGCCGGCAGCGGCGGCGTAGATCGGCGTTCCGGCCGGAGCCAGCATGTCGGCACCCTGGTGCGCACCGCCGACTGTGCGGCTGACGTTGTACGAACCCTGCGGAAGCGGATAGCGGACCTCGCCGGAACCCGGCGAGACCAGCGCGTAGTTGCCGATGTCGAAGCTCGACGAGGACGATGCGGTGACGGCCTTGGCGGCGGCCGCAGCACGGGCCGCGGCGGCTTCCTCCGCCTTCTTCTTCTCGATCTCACCCGGAGTCGTGGCGGTGAAGGTGCCGCGACTGAGTGGTGCGGCCGTGGCGTCGGAGGCGACGACCAGAGACTGGGCGTCGACGGCAGCCATCTGCTGCACCGTCGTCGCCGCCTCCGCGGGCTTCGTGGCAGCGTAAGCGGGAAGAGCGACAGCAGCGACGAGAGCACCGACGGCCCCGAAGATGGCGATCGAACGCAAGGGCTTGACGACCTTGCGGGCGTCGACGCGGCTGCGGGAGCTGCGAGCGACTGCTCGATCTTCAGTTGTCTTCATGGGCGATTCGATGTCTTTGGCCAAAACTTGATCCTCCAGCGCCTGCGCGCTCGGGTAGCGCTGGCTCGTCGGCACTCTGCTCTCGTGGCACGAATGTAGCTCGGGTACGTTGTGCGGTCTGACCGGGAGGTCGACGAGCCTGGAAGGCGAGTCCTCTCGGGTGTCATCAGCGGGCTTCTTCGACGACCTGTCCGAGGTTACCGGAAGATAACGATTCTGTCACCCCACGAACCTGGCAATCCTCGGAGAGGCGGAATCACGCGGATCTGAGGGCCGATCGGCCTCGTGGATCAGGCAGGTTCGCCGACCAGGAAGATGTGGGAGGCGAGCTCGACGGGGAGCTCCAGACCGTCTTCCTGGCCCTCCATCTGGATGAGGACGTATCCCTCGTTGAAGCGATAGTCCCCCTTCGCGCCGGGGACGACGCCCGCGTCGCGGAGCTGCTCGAGCAGCTCAGGATCGACCTGCGCGGGCTCGGCGAGACGACGCACGGTTCCGTCGATCGGAGCGCCCGCGGCGTTGAGCTTCTGCACCAGTCCGATGACACCCTCGTCGAAGGTGCGTGCCGGGGTGTCGCCCAGCTGGTCGAGCCCGGGGATCGGGTTGCCGTACGGCGATTCGGTCGGGTGACCCAGCAGCTCGACGAGTCGACGCTCGACCTGCTCGCTCATGACGTGCTCCCAGCGGCACGCCTCTTCATGCACGTACGCCCAGTCGAGACCGATGACGTCCGAGAGCAGACGCTCGGCCAGGCGGTGCTTGCGCATGACGTTGACGGCCTTGCGACGGCCAGCGTCGGTCAGTTCGAGGGTGCGGTCCTCGGAGACGACGACGAGACCGTCGCGCTCCATGCGCCCCACCGTCTGAGAGACCGTCGGACCCGAGTGTCCGAGACGCTCGGAGATTCGTGCACGCAGCGGCACGATGTTCTCCTCCTCGAGTTCGAGGATGGTGCGGAGATACATCTCCGTGGTGTCGATCAAGTCCGTCATGTGGCCCTCCGGGTCTTCTTAGGCAAGCCTACATTCCCACGCGGACATCAGGGCGTCATGCGGTGAGGGCACTCGGACCTCACGCCGTAGAATCGACGCATGGCGATCGAGATTCCCCGTGACCTCCTGCCCGCTGACGGCCGCTTCGGCTGCGGTCCCTCGAAGGTGCGCACTGCGCAGCTCGACGCGCTGCTCGCCGCGGCGCCCACCCTGCTGGGCACCTCGCACCGCCAGGCGCCGGTCAAGAACCTGGTCGGCAGCGTCCGTGAGCAGCTGGCGGCTCTGTTCCGGCTCCCCGAGGGATACGAGATCATCGTCGGCAACGGCGGTTCGACGGCGTTCTGGGATGCTGCGGCCTTCGGCCTGATCGAACGACGCAGCCAGAACCTCGTGTTCGGCGAGTTCGGCGGCAAGTTCGCCGCGGCCGCCGCCGCTCCGTGGCTCGAGGCGCCCGATGTCCGCAAGTCCGAGCCGGGTTCGCGCACGGCCGCAGAGGTCGTCGAGGGCATCGACGTCTACGCCTGGCCGCACAACGAGACGTCCACCGGTGTCGCGGCCCCCATCGAGCGCGTGATCGCCGACGGCGCTCTGACCGTCATCGACGCGACCAGCGCTGCCGGCGGCATCGACTTCGCCGCCGCCCAGGCGGATGTCTACTACTTCGCGCCGCAGAAGAACCTCGGCTCCGACGGGGGCCTCTGGTTCGCCGCGGTGTCGCCTGCCGCGGTCGACCGGATCGAGCGCATCGCCGCCTCCGACCGGTACATCCCGGAGTTCCTCAGCCTGAAGAACGCCCTCGACAACTCGCGACTCAACCAGACGCTGAACACGCCGGCGCTGACGACCCTGCACCTGCTCGACAGCCAGCTCGGCTGGATCCTCTCGAACGGCGGCCTGTCGTGGGCCGGCGCCCGCACGGCGGAGTCCTCGGCGGTCCTCTACGACTGGGCCTCGGCATCATCCGTGGCGACCCCGTTCGTCACGGATGCGGCACACCGCTCACCCGTCGTCGTGACCATCGACTTCGCCGACACCGTCGACGCCGCAGCCGTAGCCAAGACCCTGAGGGCCAACGGCATCGTCGACACCGAGCCCTACCGCAAGCTCGGCCGCAACCAGCTGCGGGTCGCGACCTTCGTGTCGATCGAACCCGACGACGTCCGACAGCTCACTCGCTCTCTCGACTACGTGCTCGAGCAGCAGGGCGCCTGACGCCAGGGAGTCGACGAGAAAAGGGGCCGCGTTCACACGCGGCCCCTTTTCACGTTCGACTCAGTGGACGGTCATTCCTCGTCGTCGGAGTCGTCGTCGTCGGAGTCCTCGTCGTCGTCATCGTCGTCGTCGGAGTCCTCGTCCTCGTCGTCCGAGTCGTCGTCGTCGTCCGAGTCATCGTCGTCGTCCGAGTCATCGTCTTCGTCCGCAGCAGCCGAGTCGTCGAGTTCGTCGACGTCGACTCCGTCGAGGTCTCCCGCATGCAGCACACGCGGCTCGGCGGCGAGCTCGTCTTCGTCGATGTCGTCGTCGTCGTCCTCGTCGATGTCGTCGTCCTCGTCGATGTCATCGAGATCGTCGTCGGATTCGTCGTCGTCGACCGAGCTCGCGTCCTCGCCTTCCGCAGCGGCCGCGGCCGCCTGCGCCGCGAGCTCCACCTGGTGGGCGCGGTAATCGGCGAGACGCTCGGCCCACGGCACCCATTCGGGTGCGAGGAGCGCTCCGTCGCCCGGCAGCAGCTCGAGCTCGAGCACCGTGGGCTCCTCATCATCGACGCGCGCGACCGTGACCGTCCAGAACCAGCCCGGATACCCGGGAAGTCGGTTCTCGAAGCGCAGCGACACAGAGCCGCCCTCTTCGGGGATGTAATCGGCTGCGGGTCCGACGGTCGACGGCGGAGTGATCTCGTGCAGTGCGGCGAGCGCGAGATCATGAGCGTCGATCAGACGCTGGTCCACCTCAGGCTTCGAGGTCATCGGCTACCTTGCGCAGAACTGCCGCGATCTTGCGGCCTTGGGCCGACGAGGGGTACCGGCCGCGTCGCAGATCGCCGCCCATCCCGTCGAGGAGCTTGACGAGGTCCTCGACGATGATCGCCATGTCGTCTGCCGGCTTGCGCTTCGCCTTCGCGAGGCTCGGCGGGGCTTCGAGCACCCGCACGGACAGCGCCTGGAGGCCGCGCTTGCCATCGGCGACACCGAACTCCACCCGTGAGCCCGCCTTGACCGCCGCGCCCGTGGGCATGGCTGAAGCGTGCAGGAAGACGTCTTGGCCGTCATCGCTGGCGATGAAGCCGAAACCCTTGTCTTCGTCGTAGAACCTGACCTTGCCGGTGGGCATGGGAGAAACCTCGCTGAGTCGGTGTGGAGCTGGATCGGACGCACGCGTGCGACCACCTCCAGCCTACCGGTCGCGGGGCGGGGAATCCGTAGGTCACGATGCGGAACCGTGAGCCCCTGCAACGACTAGGCTGAGACGGATGAGCACCAAGAGTCCCGAACCTGAGGTTCCCGTTCGCCGCATCGATCGCATCCTGGCGTTCACGGCACTCGGACTCGCCGCGGCATCCATCATCTGCTTCTTCGCGATCATCATCGGCACTGCCGTCGGCATGGAGCAGCAGGACTTCGGCACCGGTGCCTGGCCGTTCATCGCCGCGATCCCCTACTGGGGGCTTCCGGCCGCGTTCGTCATGATCATGGTGCTCCTCATCATGAGCTTCATCCGCAAGGGGCGCGCGGCATCGCGGCCCTGAGGAATCCGTCATGAGCACGCACGCCCGACCGCTGGCCGAATGGCTCTCCGAGGCGAGCGATGAGCAGCTCACCACTCTGTTCTCGGTCCGGCGCGTGCGCGCGGATGCCGGCTGGCAGGACTTCTTCGATGCCGCCGAGGCCCTCCTCGATCCCACGTCGATCGCGCGGATCCTGCCCCTCCTCACGCACGGCGAGGCCGTTTCTCTTCTCGCGGCCGCGGCCACCCCTGTCACAGAGCACTCCCCCCAGCGGGCGACGCTCGAGAGTCTCGCACTGCTGCGCCCCGACGGCGCACCCTTCCCGCCGGTCGTCGCCGCCATCGCCGATCGACCGGAGCCGACTCCGCTCAGCCTCTCGGCGCCGACGCCCGCGACCGATGCCGAGAGCGCCCATGCGGCCGAGCGGGCGTTCACGACGGTCTCCGCCCTCGCCGATCTGCTGCTGCTCGCGCGAGAGAAGCCCTTCGCACTTCTCGCCGGCGGCAACGTCAGCGCCGGAGAGAAGCGGCAGCTCAGCGAAGCGGGCGTCGCCGCTGAATCGATCGACGGGCTGATCGAGATCGCGATCGACTCGGGCCTCGTCGCACCCGATGCTCGCCGGCTGCGCACCACGCCGCGGACCGAGGAATGGCTGCGATCGCCCGTGGCCGATCGGTGGAGCGCGCTCGTGGAGGGCTTCCGCGATGCTCTCCCCCGAGGGGTGCGGGCGTCGGACGGCGGCTGGTCGTCCACGACGGCCTGGGCGCAAGCGCACCCGTGGGACCCCGCGTGGGCCGACCGCAGTGACGCGCTGCTCGAGCGCGCTCGTCTGCTCGGGCTCATCACCGACGGCGGCAGTGAACCCGCATGGGCGGCTTCGATCCGCCGAGGCGAGAACGTCGACGCCGCTGCGCTCGTCGCGCTGCTTCCGAACGAGGTCGATCGCATCTTCCTCCAGAACGACCTGAGCGCGATCTCGCCCGGCCCTCTCGCTCCCGGGCTCGACGTGCGGCTGCGCACGATCGCCGCGCGAGAGTCCGCAGCCCAGGCTTCCACCTACCGCTTCACCCCCGAGTCGATCGCGCACGCGCTCGTCGCCGGCGAGACCGAGCAGTCGATCCTCGAGTTCCTCGAATCGCTCTCGCTCACCGGCATCCCTCAGCCGCTCCGCTATCTCGTCACCCAGACCGCGCAACGACACGGCCTGGTTCGCGTGTCGATCGACCCCGAGACCGGTCGGACGCGCATCGAGAGCAGCGACCAGCACCTGATCGAGGCGATGGCCGTCGACCAGGGGCTGCGACCGCTCGCCCTGACGAAGCACGTCGCCTCTCTGACGACGCGCGTCGGGCGCGACACCGTCTATTGGGCATTGACTGACGCTCGGTACCCGGCGACGCTCGTCGACGACGACGGACGCGCGATCGCCCGCGAGCGGAATCCGATCACCGAGGCGACGCCCGACCCCGCGCCCGACTATTCCGCGCTCATCGCCGCGATGCGCTCGCATCAGGGGCCGGACGCGGACGCCGCCTGGCTCGACCGCGAGCTCGAGGCCGCTGTCCGAGCGAAGGCCGTGCTGCGAGTGAGCGTCGGAATGCCCGACGGCTCGACGAGAGAACTGATCCTCGAAGCCACCGGGCTCGGCGGAGGACGCCTCCGCGGCCGAGATCGCGCGGCAGATGTCGAACGCACGCTGCCGGTGTCGAGCATCCGCGCCGCCGTCGTGATCGCGCAGTAAACTGGACAGCTATGTCTGATGGACCCCTGATCGTCCAGAGCGATCGCACAGTGCTGCTCGAAGTCGCCCACTCCGACGCTGAGAGCGCCCGCCACGAGCTGGCGATCTTCGCCGAGCTCGAGCGCGCGCCAGAGCACATCCACACCTACCGCATCACGCGGCTCGGACTGTGGAACGCGCGTGCCGCCGGGCACACCGCCGAAGACATGCTCGAGACGCTCGACCGCTGGTCCCGCTTCCCCGTGCCGCCGTCGGTCGCCGTCGACCTCCGCGAGACCGTGAACCGGTATGGCCGCCTCGTGATCGAGCGAGACGACGAAGGCACCCTGATCCTGCGCTCGACCGACCCGGCCGTTCTCGCCCAGGTCGCGAACAACAAGCGCATCCAGCCGCTGCTGATCGGGCACCCGGCTCCGGACACCTTCGTGGTCGACGCGTGGGCGCGCGGGCAGATCAAACAGGAGCTGCTGAAGATCGGCTGGCCGGCCGAGGACCTCGCCGGGTACACCCCCGGCACACCGCACGAGATCGAGCTCGCCGAGGACGGCTGGCAGATCCGCCCCTACCAGCAGGATGCCGTCGACGCGTTCGCGAAGGACGGCTCGGGCGTCGTGGTGCTGCCCTGTGGCGCGGGCAAGACCATCGTCGGTGCCGCGGCCATGGCGGCGACCAAGACGACGACCCTGATCCTCGTGACGAACACCGTCTCGGCACGGCAGTGGCGCGACGAGCTGCTCAAGCGCACGAGCCTCACACCCGAGGAGATCGGCGAGTACTCCGGCCAGGCCAAGGAGGTCAAGCCGGTCACCATCGCGACCTACCAGATCCTCACGGCGAAGCGGAAAGGCGAGTACGCCCACCTCGCCCTGCTGGATGCCCTCGACTGGGGTCTCATCGTCTACGACGAGGTGCACCTGCTCCCCGCGCCCGTGTTCAAGCTGACCGCCGATCTCCAGGCTCGGCGCCGGATCGGCCTCACCGCCACGCTCGTCCGCGAGGACGGTCGCGAGGGCGACGTGTTCAGCCTGATCGGCCCCAAGCGCTTCGATGCTCCGTGGAAGCAGATCGAGGCCCAGGGGTTCATCTCCCCCGCCGTCTGCTACGAGGTGCGCGTCGACCTGCCGCCGGACGACCGGCTCGAGTACGCCGCCGCGACAGACGACGAACGCTACCGTCTCGCCGCTTCCGCACCGGCGAAGATCGCGGCCGTGCGAGAGCTCATCGAGAAGCACAAGGACGAGCGGATCCTCGTGATCGGTCAGTACCTCGACCAGCTCGACTCGCTCTCGCAGTCGCTGAACGCGCCGCAGATCACCGGCGCCACGCCCGTCGACGAGCGCGAGGAGCTCTATCGCGCCTTCCGCGAAGGTGAGATCTCACTGCTCGTGGTGTCGAAGGTCGCGAACTTCTCGATCGACCTCCCCGAGGCATCCGTCGCCATCCAGGTGTCGGGTTCGTTCGGCTCGCGACAGGAGGAGGCCCAGCGCCTGGGCAGGCTCCTGCGTCCCAAGCAGTCCGGCCGCACGGCGAGCTTCTACACGCTGGTCGCCCGCGACACGATCGACCAGGACTACGCCCAGAACCGCCAACGGTTCCTCGCCGAACAGGGCTACAGCTACACCATCATGGACGCCGACGCCCTCGCCGCCTGACCGCCTGCGGGCCCTCCCTGCAGCATCGCTACGCGGAGGGCGAAAGCGCCGCTCCGACGGATAATCAGCATCCGCATGGCCGAAGTCACCATAATGGGGACATGACTGATGCGCGCATCCTGGTCGTCGACGACGAACCCAACATCCGCGACCTGCTCTCGACAGGTCTCAGCTTCGCCGGGTTCCAGGTGAAGACGGTGGCCAACGGCGCCGCCACCATCTCGGCGGTGCTCGAGGAAGAGCCGGACCTCATCATCCTCGACGTCATGCTCCCGGACATGAACGGGTTCAGCGTGACCAAGCGCCTTCGCGGCGCCGGTTTCACTGCTCCGATCCTGTTCCTCACCGCGAAGGACGGCACCGACGACAAGATCGAGGGGCTCAACGCCGGCGGCGACGACTACGTCACCAAGCCGTTCAGCCTCGACGAGATCGTCGCCCGCGCCCAGGCGATCCTGCGCCGCACCATGCAGGCCGACGAGGAGTCGATCATCCGTGCCGGCGAGCTGTCGATGGACCAGGACACCCACGACGTGCATGTCGGCAAGGAATCGATCGAGCTGAGCCCGACCGAGTTCAAGCTGCTGCGCTACCTGATGCTGAACCCCAACCGCGTCCTGTCGAAGGCGCAGATCCTCGACCACGTCTGGGAGTACGACTTCAACGGGGATGCCGGCATCGTGGAGAGCTACATCTCCTACCTCCGTCGCAAGATCGATCCGCACACCGAGGAGTCGGTGATCCAGACGAAGCGCGGCTTCGGATACATGCTCAAGGTCGGCAAGTAGTCCGGCTCACCGCCGCACGCTGACGCCGCACAGCATCCGTCTCCAGGGAGGTCCGCATGGCGCACAAGCCTGACGCGATCACCAAGTGGTGGCGGTCGATCAGCCTGCGCGCCAAGGTGACAGGCGTCACGGTCGCCGTGCTCGCGTTGGGCCTGCTCGCGGCGGGCCTCGGCACCGTGCCGATCCTGCGCAACTCGCTGGTCAGCAACATCGACGCTCAGCTCCCTGCTCTGGTGTCTGCCGATCTCGCGAACCGGTATTTCGAGGTGACGGTCGAAGACGGCAAGACCGTCTACACCCCCACGGACTCGCCCCGTGACTTCTTCGTCGCGATCTACGACGCTGAGGGCGTGCTGCAGACGACCACAGGCAACTCCGACAACGGGGCACCGCTCTTCCCCTCGTCGTACTCGCCCCTCGACGTGCAGGCCAACGAGGACACCCGGTTCACGATCGAGGGCACCAAGGGATCGAGCTTCCGGGCGGCTGTGGCACGGGTGCCAGGAGAGGGCGACGGATCGCTGCGGATCCAGATCGTCGCGATGCCGCTCGAGTACGCGGATCGCATCATCAGCCAGTACTTCGGCATCTACATCACCGTCGCGTTCGTCACCATCTTCCTGGCCGCGCTGCTGACCCGAGGGCTTGTGACGCTGACCTTCCGACGGCTCGGTCAGGTCGAGTCCACGGCCATGTCGATCGCCGCGGGCGACTTCACACAGCGCCTCACCGATCTCGAGCCGACGACCGAGGTCGGCCGCCTGAACAGCGCGATCAACACGATGCTCGATCGAGTCGACGGTTCGCTCGCGCAGCGGGACCGCACCGTGCAGCACATGCGTCGCTTCATCGGCGACGCCAGCCACGAGCTGCGCACGCCTCTGGTGAGCGTGCGCGGGTATGCGGAGCTCTACCGGATGGGTGCGATCAAGGGCGAGGAGGACACCGCCCGTGCCATGGAGCGCATCGAGAAGGAGGCGATCCGCATGGGCGTGCTCGTCGAGGATCTGCTTGCGCTCGCGCGTCTCGACGAAGAGCGCGAACCCGAGATCGAGGCACTCGACCTCCGTCCCATCGCCCGCGACGCCGCCCTCGATCTGCGTGCTGCGGCTCCGGCACGCACCGTGACCGTCGTCGACCGCACGGTCGAGGCCCCGCTGATCGACCTCACGACTCGGTCGACGCCTGTCGTCCCCGCCGCACCCGAGACTCCCGCTCCGCGTGGGCTCTCCCGCGGCACGCTCGCCCGTCTGCGGCGTCGCTCGCGAAGCTCCGCGGCGAACGTGCCGGCGATCGACTTCACCGAAGCCGCGGACATCCCCGTGCGCACCCCGCCGATCGTGCTCGGCGAGGAGAACAAGGTGCGTCAGGTGGTCACGAATCTGCTCGGCAACGCGCGTCGCTTCTCGCCTGAGGAGAGTCCGATCGAGATCGTCGTCGACGCGGACCGCGTGCGGGGCACGGCGAGCATCGCGATCGTCGACCACGGCGAGGGAATCCCTCCCCAGATCCGCGAGCAGATCTTCGAGCGCTTCTGGCGCGCCGACACCTCACGAGCACGCGAGACCGGTGGGTCCGGGCTCGGGCTCGCGATCGTGTCATCCATCGTGAAAGCGCTGCACGGAAGCGTCGCGGTGTCGGAGACGCCGGGTGGCGGAGCGACCTTCACCGTCACGCTGCCCCTCGCCCCCTCACGCGCGACGCCCGCCCACCTTCTCGAAGACACTCAGCCCCTCGAGCGACTGGATCTCTGACCGCACCTCGCTTCTCGCGCGGGTGCTCCTGCTCGGCGCTCCTGCACGGCGCTCCTGATCGGCGCTCCTGCACGGCGCCGCGCCCATGCGGGTTCTCCACAGCGGGCGTCGGGACGTGCGCGCGCACCCGCATCCGGAGATCTCCTCTCCCCTATCGTCGGAGCACCAATCGAGAGGAGTTCCCATGTCCGTCATCACCGTCGACACCGAAGCCGTAGGTGCCGCCCAAGGCGCGGCGCTGGCCACGATGTCGCGCCTGCAGACGGAGTCCGCGACGCTCATGTCGCAGCTCACGCAGCTGCAGGCGACGTGGGTCGGCACCGCGTCGGCCGCGTTCCAGTCATGTGCTGAGGAGTGGCGTGGAGCGCAGCTGCACGTCGAGCAGGTGCTCGAATCGATCGGGCATTCGCTGGGCAGCGCGGCGACGCAGTATGCAGACGCCGATCAGTACTCGGCGAGCCTGTTCCGCTGATTCACGGTTCGAACACCCGCGAACGCAGAAACGCCCCGACCGAGGTCGGGGCGTTTCTGTCAGTGCTGATGGATCAGAAGTCCATGCCACCCGACGGGTCACCCATCGGAGCAGCAGCCTTCTCAGGCTTGTCAGCGACGACGACCTCGGTGGTGAGGAAGAGAGCCGCGATCGACGCTGCGTTCTGCAGAGCCGAGCGGGTCACCTTCGCCGGGTCGATGATGCCGGCGGCGAACATGTCGACGTACTCGCCCGTTGCCGCGTTGAGGCCCTGGCCCGAGGGGAGCTCGGAGACCTTGTTCGCGACGACGCCGGGCTCGAGGCCTGCGTTGAGGGCGATCTGCTTCAGCGGAGCCTCGATCGCGACGCGAACGATGTTCGCACCGGTCGCCTCGTCGCCCGTGAGCGAGAGAGCGTCGAGAGCCTTGGTGCCCGACTGGATCAGCGCGACGCCACCACCGGGGACGATGCCCTCTTCGACGGCTGCCTTCGCGTTGCGAACGGCGTCCTCGATGCGGTGCTTGCGCTCCTTGAGCTCGACCTCGGTTGCCGCGCCCGCCTTGATGACGGCGACGCCACCTGCGAGCTTGGCGAGGCGCTCCTGCAGCTTCTCGCGGTCGTAGTCGCTGTCCGTGTTCTCGATCTCGCGACGGATCTGCGTGACGCGACCCTCGATCTGGTCTGCCTCACCGGCACCCTCGACGATCGTGGTCTCGTCCTTGGTGACGATGACCTTGCGAGCACGACCCAGCAGGTCGAGCGTGGCGTTCTCGAGCTTCAGGCCGACCTCTTCGGTGATGACCTGACCACCGGTGAGGATCGCGATGTCCTGCAGCTGCGCCTTGCGACGGTCGCCGAAGCCGGGAGCCTTGACGGCGACCGACTTGAAGATGCCCTTGAGCTTGTTGAGCACGAGAGTCGCGAGAGCCTCGCCCTCGACGTCCTCGGCGATGATGACGAGCTCCTTGCCGTCCTGGATCACCTTGTCGACGATGGGCAGAAGGTCCTTGATGTTCGAGATCTTCTGGTTCGCGATGAGGATGTAGGCGTCTTCGAAGACAGCCTCCTGGCGCTCCGGGTCCGTCACGAAGTACGGGTTCAGGTAGCCCTTGTCGAAGCGCATGCCCTCGGTGAGCTCGAGCTCGGTGCCGAAGGTCTGCGACTCCTCGACGGTGACGACGCCCTCCTTGCCGACCTTGTCGATCGCCTCGGCGATGAGCTCGCCGATGGCGGGGTCAGCAGCGGAGATCGACGCGGTGGCGGCGATCTGCTCCTTGGAGTCGATCTCCTTCGCGCTGGCGAGGAGCTCTTCGGTGATGGCCGCGACGGCCTTCTCGATGCCGCGCTTCAGCGAGATCGGGTCTGCGCCGGCTGCGACGTTGCGCAGGCCCTCGCGGACCAGAGCCTGAGCGAGCACCGTGGCGGTGGTGGTTCCGTCGCCGGCGACGTCGTCGGTCTTCTTGGCGACCTCCTTGACGAGCTCAGCGCCGATCTTCTCGTACGGGTCGTCGAGCTCGATCTCCTTGGCGATGGAGACACCGTCGTTCGTGATCGTGGGGGCGCCCCACTTCTTCTCCAGCACGACGTTACGACCGCGCGGGCCGAGGGTCACCTTGACAGCGTCGGCGAGGATGTTGAGGCCGCGCTCGAGGCCGCGTCGGGCCTCCTCATCGAAAGCAATGATCTTTGCCATGAGTTTTTTCGTCCCTCCTGGACGTAGACGTTGGGTTTAGCACTCAGAGTGAGAGAGTGCTAACGCCATTCTGGCACTCGACCCCATCGAGTGCAAGCTGCGCGGACGGACCGCGCGGCGGTCTACGGGGCAGGAGCGTCTGCGGGCGTCTCCGGCGCGGTCGTCGCACGATCGAGTCCGATGACGACCGTGAGCTGCTTCGCACCCGTGTCGTTCAGGTCGGAGTAGAAGTCGCTCTGCTCGACCGCGGCACCGCCGATCAGGTTCGCGAGGCCGAGGGCGGCGAGCTCATCCTCTTCGGCGACGTAGTAGACGGTCGTCGTCGAGAAGTCCTGGCTCGCGCTGTCGCTCGCGAACACGACGTCGGCGGCCCAGCCGTTGTTGATGAGCAGGTCGCGCATCTGCTCGTCCAGACCCTCGTCGGGTGAGGCGTTGAGGATCATCACCGAATAGGTGACGTCGACGACACCGGTCTCGACGGGCGTCGGGCTCGACGAGGGGACGGCCTCCGGGAAGAGGGTGATGCGTCCCATCACCACGAGCGAGCCGAAGATGCCGCCGATGATGAGCACCAGAGCGGCCACGAACGACCACAGGAGCACCACCCAGCCGTTCATCCCCGGGGCTTCGGCGCGGTGCGCTCCGACGCGTCCGGACGATCGGGGGACGTCGTCGAATCGATCTCGGCTGAGCTTTGACACTCCTCGATGCTAATGGCACCGGCCCGTGAATCCGCTTCCGACGACGCCGCTGCGTGGCGCGAGCCTCGTCAGCCCACGAAGCCCGGAGTGCGTGCGGCGCGCTGGAACGATCTGGCGTCACGGATGCGGCGCAGCCGTCGCACCAGCATCGGGTCGTACTCCAGGGCTTCCTCCGACTCGATCAGACGGCCGAGGAGCTGGTAGTAGCGGGCGGCGCTCATGCCCAGTTGGGCGCGGATGACCTCTTCCTTCGCGCCGCCGTGCCGCGGCCAGGCGGTCTCGAGCGCGAGGATCGTGCGATCCCGCTCGCTCAGATCTCCCAGCATGTGACCAGATTAGGTCGAGGAAGCGGCGATTCCGGTGCGCCACTCCCACCATCTGCCGAGCGGATCGGCTGCCGCGCGCACGTCGCCGTCGAGCGCCACGACGAACCCGGTCCACTCCTCGGCGACCACGGCCGGCTGCCAGACGTCGCCCAGCACTGCCGGAGGATCGATCGTCACCCAGCGGGCATCGAGACCCCTGATGCGCTCGACGAGTGCTGTGCGTGCCTCTCGCGGAATGTGCACGAGCACGCCCGGCGTCGTGATCACGAGAGTGGCACCCGGTGGCGCCTCGGCTGCGAGCGCGTCGATCCTCTCGAGCGCGTCGCCGGCGATGAGGCGGGGCGGATCCGCTGCGGCGATGTCGAGCGCCGCTCTCACCCGCTGTTCCCGCCCTTCCTCCCCCGGCCAGACGAGCCCCTGCAGCCAGCGACGGTCTCGGTCGTCTCGGGCGTCGAGAGGCGCGAGGTCGATGCCGGCGCGCCAGACGATGTCCGGCATCCTCATGGCGGGGAGGCGCCCGTCGACTCTGCTCTGCAGCACGACCGGGCTCGGCCCGTCGTGCGGGTCGAGTGCCGCGCGCACCTGACCGTCGGAGCCGACGAAGCGGTACGAGTAGCGATCGGGGTACAGGCACAGGCCCGCGGAGGCGCCGACCTCGAGCAGGGCGATCGGTCCATCGATCTCGGACAGCACAGGAAGCAGCGGTGCGAGTCGGAGCGGCTCGTTGGTCTGCAGACGCCGGCCGCTGCATTCGCCCACGATCTCGTCGGCACGGGAGAGCACGAACGCGCGCCACGCGTCGTAGCGGACGAGGCCGACGCCCAGCATCCGCGTCACGGCGAACACGAGCGGGGGCTGCCTGCGGTTCTCAGGGATCCGAGCGAGCACCCGCTGCACCTCGGGGTCACCGGCCACGCCGGAAGCCCAGTCGACATAGAGATCGCTGCGCCCCGGCGCCTCCTCATCGGCGAAGCGGCGATAGCGCAGCCGCACGGCATCCGTCATCCATCCATTGTCTCGTGACGCCGAGCCCCTCTGAACGCGAGAGAATGGAGCAGACCCCAGGAGGACCTATGTCGTACAGCGTGGACAAGACCGAAGAAGAGTGGCGCGAAGAGCTCGGCGAGGAGCAGTATGCGGTGCTTCGCGAAGCCGCGACCGAGCGCGCCTGGACGGGCGAGCTGCTCGACGAGGGCCGCGCCGGCCTCTACACCTGCGGCGCGTGCAACGCCGAGCTGTTCAAGAGCGGCACCAAGTTCGACTCCGGATGCGGGTGGCCGAGCTTCTACGAGTCGATCCGCCCCGACGCGGTGCAGCTCATCGAGGACACGACCCTGGGCATGGTGCGCACCGAGGTGCGCTGCGCGAACTGCGGATCGCACCTCGGGCACGTCTTCCCCGACGGCTTCGGCACGCCCACCGGCGACCGCTACTGCATGAACTCCATCGCCCTGAACTTCACACCTGAAGAGTCGTGAGCGCCCTCGAGGCCGTTCGCGCACGGCAGTCCTCCTCGAAGGTCACCGACGAAGCGCCGTCGCGGGACGAACTGCTGAAGCTCGTCGCAGCTGCCGGACGCGTCGCCGACCACTCTTCGCTGCGCCCGTGGCGCCTGATCGAGCTGCGCGGATCCGACCGAGAGCTGCTGGGGGCCGCGATCGCCAAGGCCGAGGGCGACAAGTCCCCCTCCACGAAGCCGCTGCGCGCTCCGCTGCTGATCGCGGTCGTCGCCAGCTACCACAAGAGCGAGAAGGTCCCCCGCTGGGAGCAGGAGGCCGTCGCCTCGGGTGTGGCCCACATGCTCAGTCTGCTGCTCGACGAGGCCGGCTTCGGCGTGCTGTGGCGCACGGGTCACTACACGCGATCGAAGGCCGTCGCGAAGGCCCATGGCCTCGGCAAGGACGAGGAGCTGCTCGGATGGCTGTACGTCGGCGGCAAGCCCTCGGGCCGCAGGCCCGGTCGCCGCAAGCCCGTCGATGCGCGGGGCCTCGTGACGCGGATGCCCAAGCCCAAGCCCCAGCCGACGCCCGAGCCGAAAGCCAAGAAGAAGGCGAAGAAGCAGAAGAAGCAGTAGGTCAGTTCCGTCTGCTGCGGGGCAGCGCGACGGCGACGGATGCCACGGCGACGACCACCATCCCGATGATCTGCCAGGGTGCGGGGCCCGCCGCGGCCGGCCAGATCAGGTCGATGATCACCGAGGTCGCGAGCTGGCCCAGCACCGACCCGAGCCCCATCAGCAGCACCCCTGTCTGCGCGACGATGAAAGCGCCGAGCAGGATGTACGCGGCGCCGAGGAATCCACCGAGGTACAGCCACGGCTCGGTCGGCGGCGCGTCTGGTGCGCCCCGCACCGCGATGCTGATGCCGGCGGCGACCAGCAGCGCGATGGTGCCGGCGATGAAGCTCATGAACGTCGCCGCGAGGGGCGAGCGCACGCGCTGCGACAGACGGCCGTTGGTCGCAGCCTGCCAGGCGATGCCGACGCCTGCCGCGAACGGCAGGAGGAGCATCCAGAGCGGTGCCGTGGCCAGGACATCGCCGCTCAGCGAGATGCCGACCGCGGCGAGCGCGAGCGCTCCGCCCAGCACGCGCCCCGGCGTGATCGCGACGACCCCGGCGGGACCGAACCCGATGCGGTCGAGCACGAGCCCGTGCAGGGTCTGTCCTGCGACGACTCCGACCGTGAACAGCGAGACGCCGAGCACCCCGGCCGTGATGCCCTGAGTGGAGACGGTGAGTGCACCGCAGGCACCGCCGAGCAGCATCCAGAACGGGATCGTCCGATCGCGGATGCCGCCGAGCAGACGTCCGACGCCTCGACGCGCGGAGGGAATGCAGACGATCACCACCGCAAGGGCCGCGAGCCCTACGGAGAAGGAGATGAGGCCGGCCACGATGCCGTTGCCGACCTCGACGCCCAGCACGCCGTTGATGCGCGCCTGGATGGCCGTCATGACGCCGATCGCCACTGCTCCGCCGAGCGCGAGGGGCGGAGACAGTCGACGGGCCTGGGTCACCTGTCGACCCTAACCGAGAGCTGATCGCCATCTCGCCGTGCGCACGATGTCGGCGGCCGGGCGTACCCTGACGGCATGTGCGCGAGTTACGGACTTGACCCCCGGTTCACCGACACCGAGCTCCTGGCCGCCGCCGACGAGGCGGTGCTCGAGGGTCTGCGTGGCTGGGCCGAGCAGAACGCGCGTGAGACCGTGCGCCCCACAGGCAAGAATCTGCGCAACCTCAACCCGATCGTGGTGCAGCCCGAGGCCGAGCCCGTGCTCGAACCCGCCTGGTGGGGGTTCCTGATCGGCGGGGAGCCCTCGAAGTTCCCGTCGATCAACACCCGATCCGAGCGCCTGCAGGAGCGCCCCGGCGGATTGAAGACCCGTGCTCTCGTGCCGGCGACGAGCTGGTACGAGATGAAGAAGCCCGAGCGCGTCTGGCACGAGTTCGTCGTCGACGACGGTGCGCTCTTCGGAATGGCCGCCGTCACCCAGCGGGGGCGCACCGCCGATGGCGAGTCCTTCACCTGCTACTCGATCGTGATGCGCCCGGCTCCCCCTCACCTCGCCGGCATCCACGATCGGATGCCGCTGCTGATCCCCGCGGGGCTGAGCGACGACTGGCTGACCGCCGAGCCCACGAAGGAGATCATCGACGAGGCCCTGCTCGCCGCGGCCGCGATCGACGAGCGCGTTCAGGCCGCGCCCCGCGCCGACGACAAGGGCGCCGATCGGCTGTTCTGAGCATGGACTCGACCCAATTGGGCGCCGCCGCCGCTGCGCGCGCCGAAGAGCTTCCCGGTGCGGAGCGCGACAACCCGTTCGGCCCCGAGTGGGACGTCTACAAGGTGCGAGGGCGTGTCTTCCTGCTGATCCCTCTCGACGGCACCGGGCGCGTGACGCTCAAGTCCCACCCCGAGGACTCCGTCGCGTTGCGAGAGACGTTCGCCGACATCGTGCCCGGCTACCACATGAACAAGAAGCACTGGATCACCCTGATGCCAGGGGCATCGCTCGACGAGGAGCTGGTGACCGAACTCGTCACCGAGTCGTACCGACTGGTGGTCGAGAAGCTCCCCCGAGCGCAGCGGCCGATCGACCCTGACCTGTTCGGGCGCCCTGCCGGCTGAGGCGGCCGGGCCACGGCATCCGCCGAGAGAATGACTCCGGACATCCGTGGAACGGTACTCAGGGAGGACGCGGGGGCGATGGGGTGGTCGATAGCGTCGTACACATGATCACAGCAGAAGGCCTCACGAAGAGATTCGGAGACAAGACAGCCGTCCAGGACGTGTCGTTCACGGTGCAGCCGGGCACGGTCACGGGGTTTCTCGGGCCCAACGGCGCGGGCAAGTCCACGACGATGCGCATGATCGTCGGCCTCGACCGGCCGACCTCGGGCATCGCCACCGTCGGCGGACGGGAATACCGCAAGCTCCGCGCCCCGCTCACCGAGGTGGGAGTGCTGCTCGATGCCAAGGCCGTGCGCACCGGCCGCACCGCGCGCAATCACCTGCGTGCGATGGCGGCGACCCACGGCATCCCCGCATCCCGCGTCGACGAGGTCATCGACCTCGCGGGCATCGGCCCCGTGGCCCGCAAGCGCGCGGGCAAGTTCTCGCTCGGCATGGGGCAGCGGCTCGGAATCGCCTCCGCCCTGCTCGGCGACCCGCACACTCTGATCCTCGATGAGCCGGTCAACGGCCTCGACCCCGAGGGCGTGCGGTGGGTGCGCCAGTTCGTGCGTCACGCGGCGTCCGAGGGACGCACCGTGCTGCTCTCGAGCCACCTGATGAGCGAGATGGCGCAGACCGCCGATCACGTGATCGTGATGGGCCGGGGAAAGGTGCTCGCCGACGCCCCGCTCGAGGAGCTCGTGCGGGCCTGGACGACCAACACCGTGCGTGTTCGCACGCCTCGAGCCGCCGACCTGGCTGCCGCAGTGGGCGGCCCGTCCGTCGAGATCGTGAGCTCCGCCCCCGATCTGATCGACATCGTCGGCCTCCCCGCGTCGCGCATCGGCGACCTCGCCGCAGAGCGCGGCATCCCCCTGCACGAACTCACCCCGACCACCGGATCGCTCGAAGACGCCTACCTCGCCCTCACCGGCGACTCGGTCGAGTACCGGACGAAGGAGATCTCATGACCGTCCAGGCTCCTCCCCTCCGCCGTCAGCATGTCGACACCGATCGCCGGCTCACGTTCATCCGCGCTGTGCGCGGCGAGTGGATCAAGCTGGCCACGCTCCGTTCGACCTGGTGGTCGATCGGCATCGCGGCGATTCTCACGATCGGCATCGCCGTGCTCATCGCGCAGGCGATCGACATGCCGGGCTTCGAGCCCATCCAGGCCGTCGTCATGCCGATCCAGTTCACGATGCTGCTCGCCGGCATCCTCGGCGCGATCTCCGTGACGGGCGAGTACTCGACCGGGATGATCCGTTCGACGCTCGCGGCCAACCCGAAGCGCGGATCGGTGCTGGGCGCCAAGGCGGTCGTGGTCGGCCTGTTCATGTTCGTGTCGTCGCTGGTCATCTTCCTGGCGGCGGCCGTGGCGGTCTCCGCGGTCGTCGCCTCGCGGGATCAGGGCATCGACCGGGGCGACCCCGCAGCATCGTTCCTGCCCATCGTGGTCTCGTCGCTCGCCATGGCGGTGTTCGCCCTGATCGGGGTGGCGTTCGGGTTCATCCTGCGCTCGGGCGCCGGAGCGATCGCCGCGACGGTCGGCCTGCTGTTCGTGCTGCCGATCGTCGCGAGCTTCTTCGCCGTCGCCGGCGAGGCCTGGGCCTGGGTCATGGACGCCGCGGGCTACCTCCCGGTGGCCGCAGCCCAGAGCGCGATCCTCCCCGAGGGCGCTGCGCTCGAGGCTCCGGTCGCCTACCTCACGCTGGCAGCCTGGGTCGCCGCGGGCATGCTCGGCGCCTGGGCCGTGCTCCGCACGCGCGATGCGTGACCGCGAGATCGCGAGATCGATGAACCCGCGTAGAGTCGCCCGGTGACCCGCACGCGCAGCCACAGCACCTCAGTCCGCGAGGACGAGGGGCTGCGGCTGCCGCGTCCCCCGGGCGTTCTGCGCCGTTTCTGGGCGCGGCATCCGGTGTTCGCCGATGTCCTGATCACCCTCGTGTGCCTGTTGCTCTCGCTCGTGCCGGCCGGTGTCATCACCCGCGACCTTCCGATGCCCCTCGCCATCGGCGTCGCGATCCTGGTGCCCGCGTCCGTCGTCGCAGCCTGCGCCACGCTCCTGTGGAGGCGTCGACGGCCGCTCGTGCCGTTCGTCGCGTCCTTCGCACTCGAAGCCGGGTTCCTCTTCGCACTGCAGCCGATCGGCTCGCCGCTGCTGCTGGTCACCTGTTACTCGCTCGCGGTCTACCGATCCTCGCGGGCCGCATGGACGGGATTCGGCATCGCCCTCGGGTCGCTCGCCGCGCTCGGCGGACTGCTCACGCTCACCGGCGTCATCACTCTGCAGGTCGCCGCGAACGCCGTCGTGATGTCGCTCGTCCTCGGGCTGATCGGCACTCTCGTCGGCGTGAACGTGGGTGGACGCAAGCGCTACCTCGCTGCCGTGATCGACCGCTCCCGTCAGCTGCTCGTCGAACGCGATCAGCAGGCGCAGCTGGCCGCGGCCGGCGAGCGCGCCCGCATCGCCCGCGAGATGCACGACATCGTCTCCCACTCGCTCACCGTGATCGTCGCACTGTCCGAGGGAGCGGCTGCCACCCCGGATCCGGGCCAGGCACGAGCGGCGGCGTCCTCGGCCGCAGAGACGGCTCGCAGCGCACTCACCGAGATGCGTGCGATGCTCGGCGTCCTCCGGGACGACGATTCGCCGCTGCCCCTCGCTCCGCTCGAGCCGACGCCCCCGCAGGAGACGGTCGCTGCGGCACAGCGAGCCGGCTTTCCGGTGTCGCTCTCGGTCACCGGGGCCGCCTCGCTCTCCCCCGCTCTGGCACACGCCGTCGGGCGCATCGCGCAGGAGGGCGTGACGAACGCCATGAGGCACGCACCCGCGGCGACGTCGATCGAGGTCCGACTCGTGCACGCCCCGGATGCGGTGACCATCGAGATCGTGAACGACGGCGTCACCGGCCCTGTCGGCTCATCGGGGTTCGGCCTGCGCGGTCTCGCCGAGCGCGCAGCGCACTCGGGCGGAACCATCGTCTCCGAACCCGTCGACGGCGGGCGGTGGATGCTGCGCGCAGAGCTCCCCACGACGCCACCTGATCTGCCAGACCGCGACCCGAAGGACAGACCATGACCGAGCCGATCAGGCTGCTGCTCGTCGACGACCAGGCCCTCATCCGCGTCGGATTCCGGATGGTGCTCGACGCCGAGGACGACATGGTCGTGGTCGGCGAGGCCGCGGACGGCCACGACGCGATCGCCCAGGCGACCGAGCTGCGCCCCGACATGGTGCTGATGGACATCCGGATGCCGGGGCTCGACGGGATCGCCGCGACCGCGGCCATCGTCCGCGAGCACCCGCAGACCCGCGTCCTGGTGCTGACGACGTTCGATCTCGACGAGTACGCCTTCGGTGCGATCCGCGCCGGAGCGAGTGGATTCCTCCTGAAGGACGCACAGCGGCACGAGATGATCGCGGCGATCCGTGCCATTCACAGGGGCGATGCCGCGCTCTCGCCTCGGATCACGCGGATGCTGTTGGAGCACGTGACGCCGACGCTCGGTGCGACGCCCGCACCACAGGTCCATGCGACCGACGATCTCACGGCGCAGCTCACCGACCGTGAGCGCGACGTCTTCGTCGAGATCGCGCGCGGGCTCACGAACGCGGAGATCGCCCAGGCGCTGTTCGTCAGCGAGTCCACCGTCAAGACCCATGTGGGCAGGATCCTCTCGAAACTCGGATCCCGCGACCGCATCCACCTGGTGATTCTGGCGCACCGACTCGGTCTCGTCGACGACGACGCTCTGCCCTCCGGCCCCTAGGTCGGGGTGGAGGGCAGAGCGAGCGGTCTCAGGCCTTCGCCGGGGTCCACTCCGAGACGCGGTTCAGAGCGTCGACCTCGTCAGGGGTCAGCTCGAGACGCGCGCCGGCGAGGAGATCGGGAACCTGCTCGACCGTGCGGGCGCTCGCGATGGGGGCGGCGACCGTCGGCTGGGCACGCAGCCAGGCCAGCGAGGTCGCAGCGATCGAGGCTCCGTGCGCGTCACCGATCTCCTCGAGGGTGTCGATGATCCGCAGTCCCGCCTCGGTCGCGTACTTCGCCGCGCCGGAGGCACGCGGAGACGTCTGCCCTTCGACGTCGACCGAGCGGTACTTGCCGGTGAGGAAGCCGCTCGCCAGCGAGTAGTAGGGCACGAGGCTGAGGCCGAACTCCTGGGCCACCGGGATGATCGTCTCCTCGACGTCGTTCCGGTGCACGAGGTTGTAGTGCGGCTGCACGGCGACCGGCAGCGCGACTCCTGTGCGGCGGGCGATCTCGACCCACTCGCGGATGCGCTCTGCCGTGTAGTTCGACACCGCGACGTGGCGCACGAGACCGTCGGAGACGAGCTCGCCGAAGGCCGCGACCGTCTCCTCCAGCGGAACCGTCTCATCGTCGAAGTGCGCGTAGTAGAGGTCGATCGTGTCGACACCCAGGCGAGCGAGCGATGCTTCGGCGGCCCGGCGGACGTTCGACGCCGAGAGGCCCTTGTAGTCCGGGTGCTGGCTCACCTTGGTCGCGACGACGACGCCCTTCGGCTGGCGAGACGCGAGCCACTCGCCGATGATCGTCTCGCTCTCGCCGCCTGAGTTGCCGGGCACCCAGGCGCTGTAGCCGTCTGCCGTGTCGATGAAGTCGCCACCCCCGTCGACGAACGCGTCGAGCACCGCGAACGATGCCTCGCGATCGGCCGTCCAGCCGAATACGTTGCCGCCGAGCGAGAGCGGGAAGACGTCAAGATCACTGTTTCCGATACGAGTCATACTCGGGACAACCCGTCACCCCCGCGCACTATTTCGTGTGTGACGTCGCGTGTCACTCGCCCCGGAGCACTCCTTCACCGGCTCCGCCTCGCAGCGCGTCCTCGGCGTGCACCCGCCGCTCGCCGGTGAGGCGCGGTAACTTGGTGACTTCACGCGGGGTCAGCTCGCTGCAACCTGCGGATGCTGCGCATGCCGCACAGCTGGACGCCTGCGACGGGAAAGGAACCGCCGGTGACTCGTTCTGTTCCGCCGCCTTCCGGACTCGTTCGAAGGCGACGGGGTGTGCGATGGCTGATCGCGCTCACTGCGACCGCCGTGGTCGTCATCGGGGCCCTCGTCGCCGTGATCGTCATAGGCCAGAGGCCGTGGCTCACCACCGACGTGACGATCTCCTTGAGCTATGTCGGCGACGACGGGCGAACCTACTCCTGCACATACGACTACAGCACGTCGGAACGCGTGCGGATGCCTGCCGACATCGCCGAGAGCATGAACGAACGTGACTGGTCCGACACAGGTCAGCTCATCTACGAATGGGCGAAGGACCATCCGGCGGAGCACTGGACGACAGAGGATGAACTGCCCGCCGACGACCCCGAATCGACGCGAGCGGACGCGTCGTGGGGCCTGGCCATGGACCGGTACGTCGAGTTCCCTCCATGGTTGATCGACACGGACGACGGTGGCGAGTACGAGCTGTGGTCGAGAGCACGACCGGGGAGCGATTGCGAAGACGGCCTGCGGTGAGCCTCTCGCCGCGAGGCGGAGGCATGGGCAAAGCTCCTCGCCCAGACACGAAGAAGGCCCGCGTCCCCGGTGCTGTCAAGGGGACGCGGGCCTTCGCGTCTGGTGCCGACTACAGGACTCGAACCTGCAACCCCCGTATTACAAGTACGGTGCGCTACCAATTGCGCCAAGTCGGCGGACGCCTCCCAGCTTAGCGATGGGCGGCGGGGGCCGACGAACTACGACGCGGGAGTCTCCGAGGGAGCGGGCTCCGTGGTCTCGGTGGGCGTCGGGGCCGGCGTCGGGGTCTCCGTGGCGTAGTAGGCGTCGCTGGCGACGGTGAGCACGAACTGCGAGAACTCGCTCGGGTCGTCGAGCGCGCCCACATAGGCCTCGCCGTTCACGACGATCATGGGAGCGGCGGTGAGCACGAGATCGTCCGAGCCGACGAGCGGGCCCTCGAGAGCGCGCGAGGTGGCTTCCTTCGCCCACGTGACGTAGTCCTGGTCCTCGATGCACGATCGGACGCTCTTCACGTTGTCCGAGCCGACTGCGCCGGCGATGTCGGCCAGCTGCGCATCCGAGAAGCCGTCGGTGTTCACCTCTGGCTGATCGTCGAGCAGGTCGTGGTTGAACGCGTAGAACTGCGCGGGCGAGTGCGTGGCGACGCAGGCCGCGGCTGCCGCGGAACGCAGCGAGTACTTGGTGCCGTTCGAGCTCGCGGTGAGCAGGGCGACCGGGTGGTAGGTGACGGTGGCCGCTCCCTCGGAGATCCAGTTGACGAGCTGACGCGCGTTCGCGCGCTCGAACTCGCCGGCATCCGGCGACAGGTAATCGACGTAGATGTGGATGTCGACCGTGCTCGAGGTGGTGGGCTCCGGGGTCGGCGTGGCCTCGCCACCCGCTTCCGTCTCTCCCGGGCTCGGGGGTGCGACGGTCGAATCCGACATCGCGGACGCACTGATGTCCGAGACGAGGATGCCGTCGTCGTCCATGCCGCCCGGCGTGAGCTGGGGCTTCGACACCTGCGCCGAGACGGCGAGGGTGATGGCGGTGCCGATGGCGCCCACGGCGACGATGGCGATCGCGCCGAGGATGATCCGTCGCATCACGCGCGCCCTCGACTGCTGGGCGTGCACCTTCTGGGCCTTCTCCCGCACGGCCTCACGCGTGTTGCGAGGGCTGGGGACGTTCGGCGTCTCGTCGCTCGACATCGTTCCTCTAGACAGTCTCAGGGGGGCAGGGTGGCCCCGGACGCCACTCGGGCGGCGAACGCCGCGAAAGGCGGCCGAGATCGATGTTAACCAGCCAGGCTGAGAAATACCCAGATGGACGAGCTTCTGCCATACTGATTCCGACCCGATGAGGGGTCACGGTGGATCGCTCCGCCGCTCTATCACTACGGATCGTCCGGCACGTACCTGCCGGTGAAGGAGAAACACAATGGCATCTGTGACTTTCGACGAGGCCACCCGCCTCTACCCCGGCGGAACCCGCCCGGCTGTCGACAAGCTCAACCTCGAGGTCGCCGACGGCGAGTTCCTCGTCCTCGTCGGCCCGTCCGGCTGCGGAAAGTCCACCTCGCTTCGCATGCTCGCCGGCCTCGAAGAGGTCAACGCAGGGCGCATCCTGATCGGTGACCGCGACGTCACCGACGTGCCGCCGAAGGACCGCGACATCGCGATGGTGTTCCAGAACTACGCGCTGTACCCGCACATGACCGTCGCCGAGAACATGGGCTTCGCGCTCAAGATCGCCGGCGTCGGCAAGGAAGAGCGTGCGACCCGCGTTCTGGAGGCCGCGAAGCTGCTCGACCTCGAGGAGTACCTGACCCGCAAGCCGAAGGCCCTCTCGGGTGGTCAGCGTCAGCGTGTCGCCATGGGCCGTGCGATCGTCCGTCAGCCCCAGGTCTTCCTCATGGACGAGCCGCTGTCGAACCTCGACGCCAAGCTCCGCGTCCAGACCCGTACGCAGATCGCGTCGCTGCAGCGTCGTCTCGGCGTCACCACGGTCTACGTCACGCACGACCAGACCGAGGCGCTCACCATGGGCGACCGCATCGCCGTGCTCAAGGACGGCCTGCTCCAGCAGGTCGGAACGCCGCGCGACCTGTACGAGAAGCCCGAGAACGTGTTCGTCGCCGGCTTCATCGGCTCGCCTGCCATGAACCTGTTCAGCGCAGACCTGGCTGAGGGCGGCGTGCGCTTCGGCACCGAGGTCGTCCCGCTCGACCGCGACACGGTCGGCCGCGCCAACGGCTCGCAGGTCACGGTCGGTGTGCGCCCCGAGGACATCACCGTCGGCCCGGCCGACGGGAAGGGCCTCTCGGTCGTCGTCGACCTCGTCGAGGAGCTCGGCGCCGACGGCTACCTCTACGGTCACACCGAGATCAACGGCAAGCGCGCCGACCTGGTCGCTCGTGTCGACGGCCGCAGCCACCCCAACGCCGGCGAGACCGTCACCCTCGCGGCGAACGCAGGCCACGTGCACGCGTTCGACATCGAGTCGGGTGTGCGCCTGAACGACAAGCCGATCGTCTCCGCCTGATCGGATCCACGGACGCGGCGCGGGCTGACTTCGGTCGCCCGCGCCGCTTCTTCTTTTCCCCCACCGACTGGAGAGACATGCAGGATGCGCTGCGGATCACCGCGAGCTCGATCGATCCGGGGCTGCTCGCGCTGCCCTGGTCGACACCGCTCGCCAAGTGGCCGTCCGAGTTGATCGTGTCGCTCCCGAAGGGGCTCTCGCGGCATCTCGTGCGGTTCGCCGATCTGTCGGGCAAGGTCGTCGCCGTCAAGGAGACGACCGATGAGATGGCGAGGCGCGAGTACGAGATGCTCGGCAACCTCGCCAGGCTCGACGTGCCCTGCGTCGACCGCGTCGCAGTGATCGCCGGGCGCTCGGATGCCGACGGCGAGCCGCTCGCCGCCGCCCTCGTCACATCGCACCTGCGGTTCTCCATGCCCTACCGTGCGCTCTTCACCCGCGTGCTGCGCCCCGACACCGCCACGCGTCTCGTCGACGCCCTGGCCGTGCTGCTCGTGCGCCTGCACAACGTCGGCTTCTACTGGGGCGACGTGTCGCTGTCGAACACGCTCTTTCGGCGCGACGCCGGTGCGTACGCGGCCTACCTCGTCGATGCCGAGACCGGCGAGCTGCACGAGGAGGGACTGACCGACGGCCAGCGCGCCTACGATCTCGATCTCGCCCGCACCAACATCGCCGGCGAGATCATGGATCTCGCCGCCGGCGGGCGCCTGGAGCACGGCGTCGATGCGGTCGCGATCGCCGACGGCATCGTCTCGTCGTATCGCTCGCTGTGGGCCGAGTTGACCGCGCAGGAGTCTTTCGCCTCTGCCGAGACCTGGCGCATCACCGAACGTGTCGAGCGTCTCAACGCCCTCGGGTTCGACATCGATGAGATGTCGATGTCGACGACCTCCGACGGCACCGTCGTCGAGATCCAACCCAAGGTCGTGGACGCGGGACACCACCAGCGTCGCCTGATCCGTCTGACCGGCCTCGACGTCGAAGAGAACCAGGCTCGACGCCTGCTCAACGACCTCGATGAGTTCCGCGCGCGCTCGACCAAGCAGTGGGCCGACGAGGAGATGTACGCGCACGAATGGCTGACCCGCGTGTTCGAACCGGTCGTCCGTGCGATCCCCTGGGAGCTGCGGGCCAAGCTCGAACCCGCCGAGGTGTTCCACCAGGTCCTCGAGCATCGGTGGTACCTGTCACAGGCCCAGGGACGCTCCGTTCCGCTCGCCGAGGTGCTGACGAGCTACATCAACGAGGTGCTGCGGCACCGCCGCGACGAGGCGACCATCATGGGCCCGCCCACCGAGACGATGAGCCTGCCCGTCGTCACCGGCACGAATCCGGTCGCCGATGACGACGACGAGGTCGACTGGCGCGACCTGGTCTGACCGTGCAGCCTCAGTAACCGACCGTGAAGCGCTCGCGGTGGTGGTTGCCCTGCTCGATCTCGTCGACCACGGCGACGGCGAAGTCGCCACCGGAGATGAACGACTTGCCGTCGGCGTCGCGCACGATGACGTCGCCGCCATCGCGGTAGTGACCGGTGCGCTCGCCCTCCGCCCAGGGTCCGAAGACCTCGGCGGGGTGGATGAAGAACCAGTCGAGCGAGTCGTCGGTCGCCTCCAGCAGCGCGAGCGAGTCGATGCCGACCTGCGCCTCGTGCTTGTACTCCTCCGGGAAGCCCTGGTCGAAGAGTCGGGGCCCTCCGGGGGCGATCAGGCTTCCGCCCGCGCCGCCGACCACGCCGACGCGCGTCTCGGTGCCGCTCAGCTTCTCGACGAGGCCGCCGAGCGCATCGAGCACCGAGTTCTCCATGTCGCCGCGAGGAGACAATGCCGACACGACGGCGTCAGCACCGTCGAAGACGTCGCCCAGGCTCGCGAGGTCGAGCACGGACCCCTGGACGTTCTGCGCACCCTCGACAGGGTTCGACGGTGCGGAGCGAGAGACCGAGACGACCTCGTGCCCGCGGCTCACCGCCTCCGAGACGATGTGGCGGCCGGCATAGCCGGTCCCCCCGAGCACGACGATGCGAGCCATGAGCTTCTCCCCTACTTCTTCGCGTTGCGGATGGTCGACACCTGGTACAGCGCGACCGAGGTCGCGATACCGGCGTTGAGCGACTCGGTCACAGCAGAGATCGGGATCGACACGATCTGGTCGCAGGTCTCGGCGACGAGGCGCGACAGGCCCTTGCCCTCGGAACCGGTGACGATCACGACAGGACGGTCTGCGAGCTGCAGCTCGGGCAGCATCACGTCGCCGTCGCCGTCGAGGCCGAGCACGAACACACCCTGCTTCTTGAACTCCTTGAGCTGCGTCGTGAGGTTCGTCGCGAGAGCGACCGGCACACGCGCTGCCGCGCCGGCGCTGGTCTTCCAGGCCGCGGAGTTCACACCGGCCGAGCGACGCTGCGGCAGGATGATGCCGTGGCCGCCGAAAGCACCGGTCGAGCGGATGATCGCGCCGAGGTTGCGCGGGTCGGTGATGCCGTCGAGGGCGACGAACAGCGGAACCTCGCCCTTGTCGATCACTGCCTCGAGCAGATCCTGCGGGTGGGCGTACTCGTAGGGCGGAACCTTGACGGCGACGCCCTGGTGCACTCCGTCGTACCCGGCCATGCGGTCGAGCTCCTGGCGCGTGACCTCGAGCACCGGGATGCCGCGGTTGGTCGCGAGCGACAGCATCTCCTTCACGCGGTCGTCCATCTCGACGCGCTGCGCGATGTAGAACGCCGACGCGGGGATCTTCGCACGCAGAGCCTCGAGCACCGAGTTGCGGCCGGTGACGACCTCGACCTCGGTGGTGTTGTCCTTCGCGCGTGCCGAGCGGTTGGGGTTGCCGCCGGCGGTCTGACGCTGCCCCGGCTTGCCCTTTCCACCGGACGCCGCATAGCGCTCGGCCGCGGCCTTGCGCTTGCCGGCAGGGTGCCATGCGCGGTCCTCGGCCTTGGGGGTCGGTCCGCGGCCCTCGAGCGCCTTGCGCCCGAGTCCGCCTGTGCCCTTGCTCGGGCCCTTCTTCTTGCCCTTGCCCGCTGAGGGGTTGCCTGGCTTAGCCATCGATACTCCAATGAGTTCCGGCCGGAGAGTCCTCCAGCGTGATTCCTGCGGCGGCGATCGCATCACGAATGCGATCGGCCGCCGCCCAGTCCTTGTCAGCGCGCGCCTGCGCACGCTGCGTGATCATCGTCTGCACGAGCGTGTCGAGAGCGGACGCCTGCGCGTCGCCGCCTCCCGACGCCTCACCGACACGATCGAATCCGAGCACGTCGAGCATCGCGATGACCTCGTGCCTCGCCGAGGCCGCACCGTCGATGTCGCCCGCGTCGAGCGCCGCGTTGCCTGCGCGCACCGTGTCGTGCAGCACCCCGAGCGCCTGCGGAATGCCGAGGTCGTCATCCATCGCGGTCGCGAAGGCGTCGGGCATCGGGGTGGGCTCCGCCCAGCCGATCGCCCGGGGGAGCATGCGCTCCGCGCGTTCGACGAACGTGCGGATCCGCCCCAGCGCCGCCTCGGCCTCGGTCCACGACGACTCCGAGAGGTCGAGGCTCGACCGGTAGTGCGCGGCGGCGAGCGCGTAGCGCACGACCTGCGGGTCGCGTTCGGCGAGCACATCGCGAGCGAGCGTGAAGTTGCCGAGGGACTTCGACATCTTCTGCCCGCCCACCGTCACGAGGCCGTTGTGCACCCAGTACCTCGCGAAGCGGTCTCCGGCAGCGGTCGACTGCGCGAGCTCGTTCTCGTGGTGCGGGAAGCGCAGATCGAGGCCGCCGCCGTGGATGTCGAACTCGGGGCCGAGGTAGCGCTTCGACATCGCCGAGCACTCGATGTGCCAGCCAGGGCGGCCCGCGCCCCAGGGAGACTGCCACGTGGCATCCGCCTGCTCATCGACCTTCGCGCCCTTCCAGAGCGCGAAGTCCTGAGGGGTGCGCTTGCCTCGGGGGTCGGCGTCCTCCGCTGCCTCCATGGCGTCGATCGACTGATTCGTCAGTGAGCCGTAGTCCGACCACGAGCGCACGTCGAAATAGACATCTCCCGAGCCGTCCGGCGCAGGGTACGCGTGACCGCGCTCGATGAGGGTCGCGATGATCTCCTGCATCTGGGGCACGGAGGCCGTCGCGCGGGGCTCGTAGGTCGGCGGAAGGATGCCGACTCCGGCATACGCCGCGGTGAACTCCTGCTCCATCCGGTACGCCAGCGCCCACCAGGGCTCGGTGTCGGTCGCGTTCGCGAGCACCTTGTCGTCGATGTCCGTGACGTTGCGCACGAACGTGACCCGGCCGTACCGGTGCGTCAGCCAGCGTCGCAGCAGATCGAAGCTCAGAGCTGCGCGGACGTGCCCGATGTGAGGGCCCGACTGCACCGTGGGTCCGCAGACATACATCGTGACGTTCTCGGGATCGAGAGGCACGAAGTCGCGCAGCTGCTGTGCGCGGGTGTCGTAGAGGCGGAGAGTCACCGCACAAGCTTACCGGGCCGCCGATCCCGTTGACTGGGTGTGACCCCGGGCCCTCGAACCGCCTCGCCGACCCTCAGTCGACCGGGAACACCTGCCCGGTCTGCACTCCGAGCACGCTCTTCGCGTACGCCTGTCCGACGCGGTGCGACGACACGGGCACGAAGCCGGGGAACGACGAGTGATACGACGGCGCATCCTCGAGCACCGACGGGCTCACGGCGTTGATGCGGATGCCGCGGGGCAGTTCGGTGGCCGCCGCGAGCACGAAGGACTCGACGGCCCCGTTCGCGAACGACGCGGCGGCGCCCGCCGCGATGGGCTCACGCGCGAGGATGCCGGAGGTCAGGGTGAACGACCCGCGGTCGCGCACGAACGACGTGCCGATGCGCACGACGTCGAGCTGCGACAGCACCTTGCCGCGGAAAGCGGATTCGTAGTCTCCACGGGTCAGCCCGTCGAGGGGCCGGAACGGCACCTCCCCCACCGCGACGATCACGGCATCGACCTGGCCGACTGTCGCGAACAGGCGTTCGACGGAAGCCGGATCCGTGACGTCCACCGAGGGCTCACTGCTGCGCGACGCGGCGATGATCTCATGACCGTCCAAGGCGTGGACGGCGGTTCGTCCGACCTGACCGCCGGCTCCGATGACGAGAATCCTCATGACGCCTCCTTCTCCGCATGCGACTGCCGCACGACGATGCCCCACAACGACGGCGGATGCCGACGCATTCCCCGATGCCGTCCGCAGCGTCAGGTCGGGTGGACCATGGCGACCGCGGTCACCGCGATGCCCTCACCGCGCCCGGGGAACCCCAAGCCGTCGGTGGTGGTGGCCGTGACCGAGACCGGCGCGCCGCCGAGTGCCGCCGAGAGCACCCGCTCAGCCTCGGCACGGCGGCCGCTGAAGCGCGGTCGATTGCCCTGGAACTGCACCGACACGTTGCCGATCGCATAGCCCGCTTCGTGGAGGAGCTCGCGGGTGCGGGCGAGGAAGACCTCTGCGTGAGCGCCGGCGTACTCGGGGTGCGCGGTGCCGAAGTGCTCGCCGATGTCGCCGAGCCCTGCGGCGCCCAGCAGGGCATCGACCATCGCATGGGCCACGGCGTCGCCGTCGGAGTGACCCGAGAGCGCTCGCTCGCCCGGCCATTCGATGCCGGCCAGCCACAGGTTGCCGTCTCCGCCGAACGCGTGCACATCCGTGCCGAGCCCGACCCGGGGTCCGGTCCATGTGGAGTCCGGTGCGGAGTCCGGCACGGACGTCGGCGTCTGCACGTCCGCCAGCAGATGACGGGCGCGCTCGAGGTCGGCCGGCGTGGTGATCTTGAATCCGCGAGGCGACCCGGCGATCTGTCGCACGAGATGCCCGGCCGCCGCGAACAGCGCCGCATCGTCGGTGTACTCGATGCCCGACGCGGCCGCCGCTTCGTATGCGGCCTCGAGCAGAGCCCGCGGGAACCCCTGAGGAGTCTGCGCCGCGGCGAGCTCGGAGCGATCGACCGGCGCGATGACGGCATCCCCCTCGACCCGCTTCAACGTGTCGACGACCGGGAGCGTCGGGATCACCCCGCTCTCGCCGTCGATGGCCGCCGCCACCGCATCGATGATCTCGGGGGGCGTCAGAGCGCGCGCCGCGTCATGGACGAGCACTCGCGTGACATCGCCCCACAGCGCTCCGAGACCGGCGGAGACGGACTCCTGCCGCGTAGCCCCGCCCGTCACGACCCTGCCGAGATCGATGCGGTCGCCGGCGGCTGCGCGGACCTCGGTCTCGGCGTCGCCCTCGAACCCGGCAGGCGCGACGACGATGACCTGGGCGGGGGCGGCGGCGAAGACGCCGTCGAGCGCGTGGCGGAGGATCGAATGCGTGTCGATGCCGACGAACGCCTTGGGCGCTCCGGCATCCAGTCGGGTGCCGGAACCGGCGGCGACGACGATGATCGCGGTGTCAGGAACGGGAAGCATGCTCACCAGGTTCACGTTACCGGCGCGCACGAAAAAAGGCGGATGCCGAAGCACCCGCCTTCTCTCAGTCCACTCAGGACGCGAGGACCTCGTCGAGCAGTGCGCTCGCCTTGTCCTCGTCGGTCTTCTCAGCGAGCGCGAGCTCGGAGATGAGGATCTGACGCGCCTTGGCCAGCATCCGCTTCTCACCCGCAGACAGCCCGCGGTCCTGGTCACGACGCCACAGGTCGCGCACGACCTCGCTCACCTTGATGACATCGCCGGAGGCGAGCTTCTCGAGGTTCGCCTTGTAACGACGCGACCAGTTGGTCGGCTCCTCGGTGAACGGCGCGCGAAGCACCTCGAACACAGCGTCGAGGCCCTCTCGGCCGATGACATCGCGGACCCCGACGAGATCGACGTTCTCAGCGGGCACCTCGATGATGAGGTCCCCCTGGGTGACGTTGAGCTTCAGGTATTTCTTCGCCTCACCCTTGATGATGCGCTCCTTGACCTCGATGATGGTCGCAGCGCCATGGTGCGGATAGACGACAGTTTCGCCAACCTCAAAAAGCATAAAAACTTGTCCTTTCGGCAACCTCAAGGATACCACAGGGGGAATGCGCTAAGGTTCGCGCCTCCACGTCCTCAGGGGGCACCGCGCATGCGCATAGAATGGATGCGGATATCCCGTCGGACCTCAGGAGGACCCGTGAAATCGCGCCTTGTTGCGTCTGCCGCCATCAGCGCCCTCGTTCTTCTCGGCGCGACCGGCTGCACGTTCATTACGCCGCAGTCGACGGAGGTCCAGTACTCGGCCTCGGACGGCGTCAACGTCTCGGACTCGGACGGCCCGATCGACGTGCGCAACGCGTTCATCGTCGCGAACGAAGACGGCTCCGTCGGCAACTTCGTCGCCGCCGTCGTGAACCCGACCACCGAGAAGGCCACGCTCACGATGACGATCGACGGGCTCGACCCGTTCACCGTGTCGGTGCCCGCAGGCAAGACCGTCAGTTTCGGCGCCGACGAGGAGCCGCTGCGCATCGAAGACCTCGACACGATGCCCGGTGCGACGATCGAGATCCACTTCCAGTCGGGTGACGGCGCCGGCACCAAGACCGAGGTCCCGGTTCTCGACGGCGCGCTGCCGTACTACGCCGACCTGGTGCCCAGCGCCACGAAGTCGACCCCCACGCCCGAGCCGGTCCCGTCCGACACGGCCGCCCCCGCTCCCTCGGAGTGATCCGGCGCACACGCTGAAGAAGAGGCCGTCACCCCCGGGGTGACGGCCTCTTCTGTACGGCGCTGGGGCTCAGCCCTCGCTCAGCCCTCGAAGCGGTAGCCGAGGCCCCGGACGGTGACGAGCATGACCGGCTCGCCCGGGTTCTCCTCGATCCGCGAGCGGATGCGCTTGATGTGCACGTCGAGGGTCTTGGTGTCGCCGAAGTAGTCGCTGCCCCACACCCGGTCGATCAGCTGGCCGCGCGTGAGCACGCGACCCGAATTGCGCATGAGCACCTCGAGAAGTTCGAACTCCTTCAGCGGCATGTTGATCTGCTGACCGGCGACCGTCACCGTGTGGCGGTCGATGTCGAGTGAGACGCGGCCGCCGTCGAGCACGCGCTCGTCGAGCTCGCTGTCGGCCTGGATCACGCGGCGCAGCACAGCACGCATCCGAGCCAGCAGCTCACGCGACGAGTACGGCTTGGTGACGTAGTCGTCGGCGCCGAGCTCGAGCCCGACGACGATGTCCACCTCCGAGTCCTTGGCCGTGACCATGATGATCGGCACGGCAGAGGTCGAGCGGATCTGCCGGCACACCTCGGTGCCCGGCATGCCGGGCAGCATCAGGTCGAGGAGCACCACATCGGCGCCGCGCTCGCGGAACGCGGTCAGCGCCCCCGGGCCGTCCTCGGCGATCTCGACCTCGTACCCCTCTCGGCGCAGCAGATAGGCGAGCGGGTCGGCGAGGTCGGGCTCGTCTTCGACGAGAAGGATGCGGGTCATGCGTTCTCTCCGTTTCGGACGCGAGCTGCGGCCTTCGCCGCCTTGCGCTCGCGCTTCTTCTTGTTCTTCTTGTCCCTGTCGATGCTCGGGGGAGCATCGATCGTGGGAAGCCTGATGGTGAAGGTCGAGCCTCGTCCGGGGCGCGACCAGAGGCGCACCTCGCCACCGTGGCGCTGTGTGGCGTGCTTGACGATCGAGAGTCCGAGTCCGGTTCCGCCGGTGCGGCGCGACCTCGCCTCGTCTGCACGGTAGAAGCGCTCGAAGATCCGCTCTCGATCCGCCTCCGCGATGCCGATGCCCTGGTCGGACACCGCGATCTCGACGACACCGTCGTCGGCCTTCACTCCGATGCCGACGCGGGACCCTCTCGGGGAGTACACGATCGCGTTGGCGATCAGGTTGCCGAACGCCTCGATCAGGATCTGCGAGTCACCGCGCACCCAGACTCCCCGGTCGCCGCCGCGAGCGAGCTCGACCCCGGCCGAGTCGGCCTGCACGACATGCGCCTCGAGGGCGGTCGCCAGCACCTCGTCGATCGAGACGGGGCGCACGTCCGACAGCGCGTCGTCGGTCTGGAGCCTCGACAGACTCATGATGCGGCCGGTCAGCTGACCGAGACGAGCGGCCTCGGCCGAGATCCGGGTGGCGAAATGGCGCACCTGCGCAGGATCGTCCGCCGCGGACTCGATGGCCTCGGCCAGCAGGGTCACCGCCCCGACCGGGGTCTTGAGCTCGTGGCTGGTGTTGGCGACGAAATCGCGGCGCATCTGATCCAGGCGCTCCTGCTCGGTGACATCGCGGATGATCAGCAGGGTCATGCGGGGGCTGATCACACTCGCGCGTGCCGAGACGAGTCGGGGATCGAGGCTGAGCCCGCCCCGTGTGATGCGCAGAGATTCGGTCGCCGAGCCGCCGTCGTTGCGGCCGCCGCGCACGAGCTGACGCAGCTCGGGATTCTCCAGCGGTGCTCCCACCTCTATGCCGAATCGCGTGGCTGCTTTGGAGACGGCGAGCACGAGCCCCGAGGAATCGACCACGCAGGCTGCGTCGTCCATGCTGCCCAGCACCGCGGTGACGCCCGCCGGAACGGCGAGTGACGTCTCGTCGGCGACCCGTGCCCTGGCGCGGTACGCCCAGGCGATGAGAAGCGAAAGGCCGATGCCGATCACGAGGCCGACGGCCAACGCGAGCAGCGCGATCTGCGGCAAGGTCATAACCACAGCGTAGAGTGCGTTCACCGCCGGATCGGCGGGTTCTCCTGTGCTGGCAACAACGCGAGAAGTACTATTCACGTGCTGGGCACCGTTCGTTAACCTTCGAAGCAGACAATCGCTTTCGGGCCTGTGCGGGAGCGCGGACCTCTCCTCCCGCGCGGACGACCCAGCCGTCTCGCGCTGTCACCACAGTCGAGACCCGAATGAAAGGTTGCGCCCACATGCGCGAAGTCTTCCACCAGTCCCTCGAGGACCTGCAGTCCCGTCTCGTGGAGATCGCCGACCTCGTCACGGTCTCGATCGACAAGGCGACGCGTGCGTTCGCCACCAGCGACGTCGAGCTCGCCGAAGAGGTCATCGCCGACGACGCGAAGATCGACGAGCTGGCGGTCAAGCTCGACGAGCAGGCCATCGAGATCCTCGCCCGTCAGCAACCCGTCGCCCGCGACCTGCGCATCGTGGTGATCGCACTGCGTGTCAGCGCCTCGCTCGAGCGCATGGGCGACATGTCAGAGCACATCGCCCAGCTCGCTCGCCTCCGCTTCCCGGAGCGCGCGATCCCGAAGGGTCTCAAGGGCACCTTCACCAAGATGGGCGAGCTCGACGTCGAGATCTCGCGCACTCTCTCGGAGCTGCTGCGCACCCAGGACCTGCGCCTGGCCGACACCATCCGCAACACCGACGATGACATCGACGAGCTGCACGCCAGCGTGTTCGAGAAGGTGCTCAGCGACAACTGGAAGGGCGAGGCGACCGCGACGGTCGACGCCACGCTCGCCAGCCGCTACCACGAGCGCTTCGCCGACCACGCCGTCGCCGTCGCCAAGAAGGTCGTGTACCTCGCGACCGGTGACTGGCGCGTCGAAGAGGAGGACATCCCCCTCGCGGCCGAGCAGCAGCGCGAGTTCGGGCACGCCTGAGGCGTCACGACAGAGAAGAAGGGGGCGGATGCTGACAGCATCCGCCCCCTTCGTCGTCCGGTGCTACTTCTTGCCCTGTGCAGCCACGGCGGCGGCGCCTGCGGCAGCGGCCTCGGGGTCGAGGTAACGACCGGGGCCGGTCGGGACGTTGTTCTCGTCGAGCTCGTAGACCAGCGGAATGCCGGTGGGGATGTTGAGTTCGGCGATGTCGTCGTCGCTGATGCCCTCGAGGTGCTTCACCAGGCCGCGCAGCGAGTTGCCGTGGGCGGTGACGAGAACCGTCTTGCCGGCCTCGAGGTCGGGGACGATCGCGTCGTTCCAGTACGGCAGCAGGCGGTCGATCACGAGCTTCAGCGACTCGGTGCGGGGCACGTCGCCGTCGATGTCGGCGTATCGCACATCGCCGACCTGGCTGAACTCGCTCTCATCGTCGAGCAGGGGCGGCGGCACGTCGAACGAGCGACGCCACAGCTGGAACTGCTCGGGGCCGAACTCCTCGAGGGTCTGCGCCTTGTCCTTGCCCTGCAGGGCGCCGTAGTGACGCTCGTTGAGGCGCCACGAACGGGTCACGGGAATCCACAGGCGGTCGGCTGCGTCGAGCGCGATGTTCGCGGTCTGGATCGCACGGCTGAGCAGAGAGGTGTGCAGCACGTCGGGCAGGATGCCGGCCTCGGCCAGCAGCTCGCCGCCGCGCTGAGCCTCCTTCTTGCCCTGCTCGTTGAGGCGGACGTCCACCCAGCCGGTGAACAGGTTCAGTTCGTTCCACTCGCTCCGGCCGTGACGGAGCAGGATCAGGGTGCGCTTCGAAGTCATGACGTCAGTTTATCGGCGCAGCTCGACGCGTCCACGCCCGTGCCCTGCGAGGATTGACGCATGGCGTCATCTCCTCTCGGTCGGCCGACCCGCGGCACAACCGGGACGAACCGGCTGCGCCGCAACGATCGATGGATCGCGGCGAGCCCCGCGTTCCGCCGAGCCGAAGACCCGCTGGTGATCGACCTCGGCTACGGCGCCAGCGGCGTGACGGCGTTCGAGCTCGCGACCCGTCTGCGGCGCGTCCGCGCGGATGCCGAGGTGCGTGGCCTCGAGATCGATCCGGAGCGAGTGGCCACCGCGAACCGCCAGCTCGTCGAGGTGCAGGCTGCGCGCACGCCCTTCTCCCCCGACCTCCGAGTCTCGTTCGCCCGTGGAGGGTTCGAGGTGCCGCTGCCGGCCGGACGCCGACCCGCAGTGATCCGGGCCATGAACGTGCTGCGGCAGTACGACGAGGGCGACGTCGCGAGCGCCTGGCGCACGATGTCGACTCGGCTGTCTCGTGACGGGCTTCTCGTCGAGGGCACCTGCGATGAGATCGGGCGCGTGTCGAGCTGGGTCGACGTGGGCCCGACGGGAGCGCCGCTGCGATTCACGATCTCGCTCCGACTCGCCGACCTCGAACATCCGAGCATCGTCGCAGAGCGGCTGCCGAAGGCTCTCATCCACCGCAACGTGCCTGGCGAGCGGATCCACTCCCTGCTCGTCGACCTCGACCGCGAATGGGACCGTGCAGCACCGCTGTCGACTTTCGGCGCGACGCAGCGGTTCCTGGCCGCGGTCGCGGCGCTCCGGGATCAGGGGTGGCCGGTGCTGGGCGGCAAGACCAGGTGGCGACTGGGCGAGCTCACGCTCCCCTGGGATGCGGTGGCTCCGCTCCCCTGACGGGTGCTCCCCTGACGGGTGGGCCCTGCACGCCTCGCTCAGCCCGCCTGACGGGGATCCGGAGCGCTGGGGCGACGGGACAGCCGGGTGAGGCGCGGGATGTCGGCCATGGCACCCGCATCCGCCGGCACGATGACCTGCTGGGTCGCGGCGATGTCTGCGCCCTCGGCTCGGACGACGAGATCGCCCACCGGTGTGCGACGAGACAGGATCGCGAGCGCGATCGGGCCGTCTTCATGGTGTCTGGCGACGGAGGTGATGTGCCCCACCTCGTCGTCGCCGGCGAAGACCGCATCGCCGACTGCCGGCAGCACCGCCTCGCTGCCGTCGAGGTGCAGCGCCGCGAGCCTGCGAGGCGGGTGTCCGAGGTTGTGCACCTTGGCCACCGTCTCCTGGCCGCGGTAGCACCCCTTGTTCAGGTGCACCGCGGTGCGGATCCAGTCGGATTCGTGGGGCAGCGAGCGCTCGTCGACCTCGGCCGACCACCGCGGACGCCAGGCGGCGACGCGCAGTGCCTCGGCGGCGAGGAGCCCTGCCACCTCTTCGGACGACAGGGTCGCGGCGAGCGCGTTGGCGGCGTCGGTCGTCGCGATCGCCACCCTCCACGCGAGCTCCGCGCCCGGGTGATCGGTGACCTCGGCGTACTGATGACCACCCGCGCTCACGCGCTGCCAGGGGTCGGCCCAGATCAGCGGAGCGCCGGACGGAGCGGATGCGGCAGCAGTCGCACGCTCAGCCGCCGCGCCACCGTCGACGAAGCCGAGCAACGCCAGATCGGGGCGCACAGCCACGGTCGCCTGGGTGCGGAACTTCATGCGCGTCAGCCAGGTCGCGAGCGCCTCCGCGTCGTCGGTGTCGGCGATCAGCCAGGTCGACGAGCCGTCGTCGACGACCCCTGCCGCGTGCTCGACGCGCCCCTGAGGGTCGAGCACCAGCAGTTCCGTGCTCTCGCCGGCAGCGAGTCGCCCCACGGACTGAGAGGTGATCGAGTCCAGCCACCCCAGACGTTCGGGACCGGCGACTTCGATGACCGTCCGGTCGTCGAGCGGAACCAGGGCCGCGCCGTCTGCGAGACGACGCTGCTCGCGGAAGGCGTCGCCGAAGTGCGCGATCCCGTGCTCGGCGATCACAGCGCCCGGGAAGTCGGTGAATCCGGTCATGTCAGACCTTCGCGAGTCGAGCGGAGGCGTGAGACCGCATCGGCGTGCCGAGAGCCGCGATGTCCCAGGCCCAGAGAAGGTGGTTGTCGACCAGGCCGTACATCCGCGTGGCTGCGCCGTACTCCTTGGCCCCGGCTCCGCGCACGATGGCGTCGGAGGCGATGTCGATACGCGGACCGTTGATCTCGCCGAGGTAGAGCTCGAGCGTCCCGTCGGCGTGGGCGATCGAGACCTCGATCGGGAAGCCGCCTGAGGGAGCGCGCAGTTCCTCCACGTCGTCGACGCTGCGCACGACCTGCTCCGCGCGCGGCGGCAGCAGTGCGGGGCCGGCGTCGGAGTCGGAGGCCGGCCGGGACAGACGCCAGTAGCCGCTTTCGGCGACGAGCGGGATCGAGACGGCGCCGTCTTCGCCCGCCAGGATCGCCGTCGCGGAGTAGTTCAGGAAGGGGCCGCCGTCATGGCTGAAGCTCACCCGATGGGTGAACTCGCCCTGCAGACGGTCGTCGCCGACCGGATAGTCGATGACCCCGGTGCCCTCCCAGACGCCGATCAGCCACGAGAGCGGGGCGAGGTCGGCCGGGAGATCGGTGGGCAGCTCGAGCACGATGCTCAGCGCTGGCCGCGGAAGAGGTTCCGCAGCACGACGACCGAGACGAAGGCGATTGCGAGGCTCGCCAGGCCCAGAAGGCCGATGAAGAAGAGTTCGAGCGCCATGAGGTCCATGGCCTCCACTTTACCCTCCAGCAGGCCGGGTGTCTCGTCCGCTGATCAGGTGACGAGAGCGGCGAGGCCGAAGCCGACCGAGATCACGCCCATCAGCAGCAGTGCGCCGATGGTGCTGGCGCCCACGCGGAAGATGAAGCCCTGCGTGCGCCCGTACTGCAGCTGCACGGCGAAGGAGAGGAGCACGATCGCGCCGAAGACCACGAGCAGCCACGGCACTCGCCACTCCTCGGCGACGAAGATGCCCACGCCGATCGAGGCGACGAAGGCGACCGCCCAGACGATGAGCACGCCGACGAAAGCATTACGCGGTGCGAGCGCTGGATCCGTCATGACTCCATTGTGACCCATCGGCGCCCGGTATCATTGCGGCACGGCGTACCCCGCCGTCCGGAAGGAGTGCGTGTGGCCCAGGTCCTGGTGTTGACCAATGCTCCGGTCTCGGAGCAGGTCCTGCCCGCACTCGAGCTCCTCAGCCATCGAGTGCGCCAGATCCCGGCCGAGCCCGCCCAACTCGTGAGCGCCCCCGAATACGACATCGTGATCGTCGACGGGCGTCTCGACCTCGTCGGCGCGAAGTCGCTCTGCCGCCTGCTGCGAGCCACCGGTCAGGATGCGCCGCTGCTGCTCGTCGTGACGGAGGGCGGGATGAGCGCACTGTCCGGGGACTGGGGCATCGACGACGTGCTCCTCGCCACCGCCGGCCCGGCCGAGACCGATGCCCGCGTGCGACTCGCCCTCGCCCGCCGGGACGAGGTCGCAGAGCCGACGCGCGTGCAGGCCTCCGGCGTCACGATCGACGAGCAGTCGTATTCGGCGAAGCTCAGAGGGCGCCCGCTGGACCTCACCTACAAGGAGTTCCAGCTCCTGCACTTCCTCGCCACGCACCCGTCGCGGGTGTTCACGCGCGAGCAGCTGCTCAGCGAGGTGTGGGGCTACGACTACTTCGGCGGCACAAGAACCGTCGATGTGCACGTGCGACGCCTGCGGGCGAAGCTGGGCGACCAGGAGCAGATCATCGGCACGGTCCGCAATGTCGGCTACCGATTCAACGTGTACGACGAGGAGACGGTCGCCGCATCGCGGTGACGCACGCACCGTCAGTTCACACGCGCGTCACCTCACGGTGCTTAGATGTACCCCATGATCGATCCCGCACTCGCCGACGCAGGTCTCGGTGACGCTGAAGATGACGACTTCGATGCCGTCGAGTCCCCCGACTCGCTCCTCCCCGACCACCGCTACCACGATCGCGAGCTGAGCTGGCTCGCTTTCAACCAGCGCGTGCTCGAACTCGCGGAGGATCCGTCGCTCCCCGAACTCGAGCGCGCGAACTTCCTCGCCATCTTCGCGAGCAACCTCGACGAGTTCTTCATGGTGCGCGTCGCCGGACTCAAGCGCCGCATCCTGACCGGTCTGGCGGTGCCCACCAACATCGGCCGCTCCCCCGCCGACGCCCTCGCCGACATCGCCCGTGAGGCGCACGCGCTGCAGCTGCGTCACGCCGACGCCTGGAAGTCGCTCGTGCGTCCGGCGCTGGCCGAGTCCGGCATCGAGATCACCGAGTGGGCCGAGCTCACCGACGAGGAGCGAGCCAAGCTCTCCGAGTACTTCGGCGCCCAGGTGTTCCCCGTGCTGATGCCGCTCGCGGTCGACCCGGCGCACCCGTTCCCGTACATCTCCGGGCTGTCGCTGAACCTCGCCATCCGCATCCGCAACGCCCGCACCGGGCGTCAGGAGTTCGCGCGCCTCAAGGTGCCGCCCATGCTTCCCCGATTCGTCGAGGTTCCGGGCTCCGGCGAGATCAAGCGCTTCCTCACGCTCGAAGAGCTCATCGCGAACCACCTCGGCGATCTCTTCCCGGGCATGGAGGTCCTCGACCACCACGCCTTCCGCCTCACCCGCAACGAGGATGTGGAGATCGAGGAGGACGAGAGCGAGAACCTCATCCAGGCGCTCGAGGCCGAGCTGCTCCGCCGCCGCTTCGGTCCGCCGATCCGCCTCGAGATCACCGACGACATGGACGAGGTCACGATGGACCTCCTCGTGCGCGAGCTCGAGATCACCGACCAGGAGATCTATCGACTCCCCGGACCGCTCGACCTCCGAGGTCTCTTCGACCTGTCGCGCATCGATCGCCCGGATCTCCGCTACCCGCCGCATCTTCCGACCACGGCAGTCGCCTTCCAGCCGACCGGGAGCAACACCCGAGCCGACATCTTCAAGGCGATCCGCAAGTCGGACGTGCTCGTGCACCACCCGTACGAGTCGTTCACCACGAGCGTCGTCTCGTTCCTCGAGCAGGCGGCGCGCGACCCGCACGTGCTCGCGATCAAGCAGACTCTCTACCGCACCTCGGGCGACAGCCCGATCGTCGAGGCGCTGATCGACGCCGCCGAAGCGGGAAAGCAGGTGCTGGCGCTGGTCGAGGTCAAGGCCCGCTTCGACGAGGCGAACAACATCGTCTGGGCGCGCAAGCTCGAGAAGGCGGGCGTCCACGTCGTCTACGGCCTGGTCGGACTCAAGACCCACTGCAAGCTCGCGCTCGTCATCCGTGAGGAAGACGGGGTGCTGCGTCACTACTCGCACATCGGCACGGGCAACTACAACCCGAAGACCAGCCGCATCTATGAGGACTTCGGGCTGTTCACCACCGACGCCCAGGTCGGCAAGGATCTCACGCGCCTGTTCAACGAGCTCAGCGGATACGCGATCGAGAAGAAGTTCAAGCGCTTGCTCGTCGCGCCGCTCCACCTGCGGAAGGGCCTCGTGCGCCAGATCGACCACGAGCGCCGCAATGCCGAGAACGGCAAGCCGGCGAGCATCCGCATCAAGGTGAACTCGATGGTCGACGAAGAGGTCATCGACGCCCTGTACCGCGCGAGCGCCGCCGGCGTGAAGGTCGACGTGTGGGTGCGAGGCATCTGCAGTCTGCGCACCGACCTCGAGGGGATCAGCGACAACATCACCGTCCGCAGCATCCTCGGTCGTTACCTCGAGCACTCGCGCATCTTCGCGTTCCACAACGACGGCGACGCGCAGGTGTACATCGGCAGCGCCGACATGATGCACCGCAACCTCGACCGCCGCGTCGAGGCGCTGGTGCGCGTCACCGACCCCGGTCACATGAAGGACCTGCTCGACTTCTTCGACCTCGCCATGGACCCAGGAACCACCTCGTGGCACCTCGGCGCCGACGGCGTCTGGACCCGGCACGCCACGGATGCCGCAGGCAAGCCCCTCATCGACCTGCAGGACAAGACCATGGGGTTGGTCCAGCGACGCCGTCGCGCACGGGCGGTTCGATGAACGACGATTCGAGCACCAGGGCAGCACGGTCGAAGTGGACGGACAAGGCCGTGTACGCGGCCGGCGCGGTCGTCTGGCGACTCATCGACGGCAAGCTGCGGATCCTTCTGATCCATCGCACCAAGTACCGCGACGTCACGCTTCCCAAGGGCAAGGTCGACCCCGGTGAGATGCTCGCCGAGACGGCTGTGCGGGAGGTGCACGAAGAGACCGGCATCCGCGTCTCGCTCGGAGTCCCCGTCGGCGTGAGCCGCTACCATCTGCCCTCCAGCAAGCAGAAGGTCGTGCACTACTGGGCGGCCGAGGCCACGTCCGACGCGATCCGCGCCTCGACGTTCGTGCCGAATCGCGAGATCGCCGCGCTCGAATGGGTCAGCGTCAAGAAGGCGCGCGACCGGCTGAGCTACCCGGTCGACATCGAGATCCTCGACTTCTTCGCTCAGCTCGTCGATGACGGCGTGCTGCGCACGTTCCCGATCATCGCCCTGCGCCACGCGAAGGCGCTCTCGCGCGGCGACTGGGACGGCCCGGATGCCGAACGTCCTCTGACCGATCGAGGCCTGCATCAGGCGAAGTCGATCGTCGGCCCGCTGCGGGCCTTCGGCGTGCGCAAGATCATCACGAGTGATGCCGTGCGCTGCATGCAGACCGTGACCCCGCTCGCGAAGGCCCTCGATCGGAAGACCGTCACCACGCCGAAGATCAGTCAGGACGCGTGGGAGGACGGCGAAGACGATCTGCGTTCGATCGTCGGTCGCCGCGTGCGGTCGGGCAAGCCGGCAGTGCTGTGCAGCCATGGCCCTGTGCTCCCGGGAATCCTGACCGAGATCGCCCTGGCCACCGGAACCGTCCGCGGCTCCTATGTCAGCAGCGCGGCCGACCTCGAACCGGCCGCCTTCTCGGTCGCGCACCTCTCGGCCTCCAACCCGGGGTCGGGGATCATCGCGATCGAGACGCACATCCCCAAGGTCTAGCGCGCTGCGAAAGACGACGAAAGGCCGCATCCGTCAACGGATGCGGCCTTTCGCATGCCCCAGAGAGACGCGCGCCGTTCACCTGCCGTTCACCTGCGCGGGAGAGTCTCGTTAACCGCCGCACATAGCGTCACTGTGTGCCCTGCACCGGGCCCCACCACATCAAAGATCGAAGGATCCACAGTGAAGATCTCCCGAATCGCACGTATCGGCGCCGTCGGCGCCGTGGCCGCTCTCGCCCTCGCCGGCTGTGCCGCGAACGAAGGCGGAACCGGCGGAACCACCGACGCGCCGAGCGAATCCACTCTCTCCGGCACCATCGAGGCCACCGGAGCCTCCTCGCAGGAAGCAGCCCAGCAGTCCTGGGTCGCCGCATTCCAGACCGCCAACCCCGACACCACGGTGAACTACACCGCGACGGGTTCGGGCACCGGCCGCGAGAACTTCATCGCCGGTTCGTCGAACTTCATCGGCTCCGACCGCGCGTTCAACGCCGACGAGCTCGCCGCGGGCGGCTTCGGCTCGTGCGCCTCCGACGAGATCGTCGAGATCCCCGTCTACATCTCCCCCGTCGCCGTCGCGTTCAACCTCGAGGGCGTCGACGAGCTGAACCTCGACGGCGAGACCATCGCCAAGATCTTCGCGGGCACCATCACGAAGTGGAACGACGACGCGATCGCCTCGCAGAACGAGGGCGTCGAACTGCCCGACCAGGCCATCGTGACCGTGCACCGCTCCGACCCCTCGGGCACGCAGGAGACGTTCACCAAGTACCTCAGCGCCGTCGCCCCCGACGTGTGGACCTACGAGCCCAGCGACGAGTGGCCCCTGCAGACCGGCGAGGCCGGCGACGGCACCTCGGGCGTCGTCGACGCGATCACCAACGGCTCCGGCTACATCGGCTTCGCCGACGCGTCGCGCACCTCCGAGCTCGGACAGGTCGCCGTCGAGGTCGAGGGCGAGTACGTCCCCTACTCGGCAGACGCCGCAGCCGCGCTCGTCGAGGCGTCGCCGCTCGAGGAGGGCCGCTCGGACCACGACCTCGCGTTCGCCGTCGACCCGGCCGCAGCACCCGCCGGCTCGTACCCGATCGCACTCGTGTCCTACCTCATCGGCTGCGTCGAGTACGACGACGCCGAGACCGCCGGCCTCGTGAAGGCGTACTTCCAGTACGTCGCATCGGCCGAGGGTCAGGATGCCGCAGCCGAGGCCGCGGGCAGCGCGCCGATCTCGGACAGCCTGCGCGACCAGATCAGCACCGCGATCGACGCGATCGTCACGGAGTGACCGAAGGCTCAGCCCACCGCTGAGCCCCGGTCCGACGCCCCCGGGTGTCGGTCGAGAGGACTCGACCGACACCCGGGGGCACCCGCATGAAAACCCCCGAAAGTCCCTCAGAGCCTGGAGTCGCTCCGATGTCCACAACCACAACGGGTCCCGATACCACCCGTTCAGCCGGGACACCCCCCAAGCTGCGTCGACGGGGAGACCTCGTCTTCTCGGGCACCGCGCTGGCCGCGGGAATCATCATCCTCGTCACGCTCGCCGCCGTGGCCCTGTTCCTCATCGTGCAGTCGATCCCCGCGCTCTCGGGAGACACGAGCGGCAACCACATCCTCGAGGGTCAGTCGTTCCTGTCCTGGGTCTGGCCGTTCGTCTTCGGAACGCTGTGGTCGAGCTTCATCGCCCTCGTGATCGCCGCTCCCATCGCGATCGGCATCGCGCTGTTCATCTCGCACTACGCGCCGCGGCGCCTCGCCGGGTTCCTCGGCTACATCATCGACCTGCTCGCGGCGGTCCCGTCGGTCGTCTTCGGCCTCTGGGGAGCCCTCACCTTCGCCCCGATGCTCGTGCCCTTCTACAAGTGGCTCAACGAGAACCTCGGCTGGATCCCGATCTTCAGCGGCACGCCCTCGGGCACGGGAAAGACGATCCTCACCGCATCCCTCGTGCTCGCCGTCATGATCCTGCCGATCATGACCGCGATCTGCCGCGAGGTGTTCCTGCAGACGCCGAAGCTCCACGAGGAGGCGGCGCTCGCGCTCGGGGCCACCCGCTGGGAGATGGTCCGCATGGCCGTCCTGCCCTTCGCACGCAGCGGAATGGTGTCGGGCGCCATGCTCGGCCTCGGACGCGCGCTCGGCGAGACCATGGCCGTGACCCTCGTGCTCTCGCCTCTCGGCATCGTCACGTTCAACCTGATCAACCCGGAGAACCCCACGACGATCCCCGCGATCATCGCGCTGCGGTTCCCCGAGGCCCACGACGAGGGCGTCAACACGCTCATCGCGGCGGGTCTGATCCTCTTCATCGTCACCTTCGCGGTCAACTTCGTGGCCCGCTGGATCGTCTCGCGCCGTGCTGAGTTCTCGGGAGCCAACTGACATGACCGCCACCCTCACGCCCTCGCCGTCATCCGTCGCCGCTCCGGTGCACAGCACGTCGGCAGGTCATCTTCCCCGGTGGGCGCCCTGGGCGCTGCTGCTGGCCGCCTTCGTGGTGTCGGCCACGATCTTCGCCTTCGTCAACGCGGGCAACGACCCCGCCGACTTCAACATCGCACTCACCCTCGTCGTCGGCCTCATCTTCTACATGGTTCTGATCTTCGTGATCTCCACCGTGGTCGAGAGCCGTCGCCACGCGATCGACCGCCTCATGACGGCGCTGGTGTCCGGCGCCTTCGTCGTCGCGCTCCTCCCGCTCATCTCGCTGCTGTACACCGTGGTCGTCAACGGCCTCATGCGGTTCGACGGCGAGTTCTTCAGCTTCTCGATGCGCAACATCGTCGGCGAAGGCGGCGGCGCGGTGCACGCCATCTGGGGCACGCTCCTCATCACCCTGGGCGCCACGATCATCTCGGTGCCGATCGGTCTGATGACCTCGATCTACCTCGTCGAGTACGGAGAGGGACGCAAGCTCGCCCGCGGCATCACGTTCCTCGTCGACGTCATGACAGGCATCCCGTCGATCGTCGCCGGTCTGTTCATCTACTCCGTGTTCTCGCTGATCGTCGGTCCCGGCACCCGCATGGGCATCATGGGCTCGCTCGCCCTCTCGGTGCTGATGATCCCCGTGGTCGTGCGCGGTTCCGAGGAACTCCTGCGGATCGTCCCGAACGAGCTCCGGGAGGCCGCCTACGCGCTCGGTGTGCCGAAGTGGCTGACGATCATCAAGGTCGTCCTGCCGACCGCCATCGCCGGAATCCTGACCAGCATCATGCTCGCCATCTCACGCGTGATCGGTGAGACCGCGCCGCTGCTGCTCACGGTCGGCATCGTGCAGGGCATGAACCTGAACATGTTCAGCGGGCAGATGGCGACGCTGCCCGTGTTCTCGTACATGCAGGCCAAGTACCCCGGCATCCCCGTCGATGCCTATCTCGACAGGGCCTGGGCCGCCGCCCTCACCCTGATCGTCATCGTGATGGTGCTGAACCTGCTGGCCAGGATCATCGCCAAGGTGTTCGCCCCCAAGATCAACGGCCGCTGAGCCGTCTTTCCCGACTGAAGAAGAAGGATCACACGTGTCCAAGAGCATCGAAGTCAACGACCTCAACGTCTACTACAGCGACTTCCTCGCCGTCGAAGGCGTCAGCATCGAGATCAAGCCCAACACCGTCACGGCGTTCATCGGCCCGTCCGGCTGCGGCAAGTCCACGTTCCTGCGCACCCTCAACCGCATGCACGAGGTCATCCCCGGCGCTCGTGTCGAGGGAGAAGTGCTGATCGACGGCAAGAACCTCTACGGCGCCGGCGTCGACCCCGTGCTGGTGCGCCGTCAGGTCGGCATGGTCTTCCAGCGTCCCAACCCGTTCCCCACCATGTCGATCAAGGAGAACGTGCTCGCGGGCGTCAAGCTCAACAACACGCGCATGGCGAAGAGCGATCAGGATGCTCTCGTCGAGAAGTCCCTGCGTGGCGCGAACCTCTGGAACGAGGTCAAGGACCGCCTCGACCGCCCCGGTTCGGGTCTCTCGGGCGGCCAGCAGCAGCGTCTGTGCATCGCGCGTGCCATCGCCGTCTCCCCCGACGTGATCCTGATGGACGAGCCCTGCTCGGCGCTCGACCCGATCTCGACCTTCGCGATCGAGGAGCTCATCGCCGAGATCAAGTCGGAGTACACCGTCGTCATCGTGACGCACAACATGCAGCAGGCGAGCCGCGTGTCCGACCGGACCGCCTTCTTCAACATCGCCGGCACCGGCAAGCCCGGAAAGCTCATCGAGTACGACGACACCCGCACGATGTTCACCACCCCGTCGGTGCAGGCGACCGAGGACTACGTCTCGGGACGCTTCGGATAAGCATCCGGTCTCAGACCGAGAGAGGGCCCGGCGCTTCGGCGTCGGGCCCTCTCTCGTTCCTGCGACCGGGCGCTCCTCAGTCTCGGGGCGAGAGGAGGTACTCGTTGAGCTCGGCCGTGAGCGCGCGATCGACGGGCAACTCGACTCCGTCTACGGCGGTGATCGGGGCGGCGAGGCGGACGCTGGAGACGAGCCAGGCGGCGTCAGCACGCGACAGATCGGATGCCGGCACCTGCGCATACTCGGCGACGAATCCGCGCGCGGTGAGGTGCTCGTAGACGCTGAGCTGCGTCGTACCGTGCAGGATGCCGCCGTTGGGCGCCGGCGTCACGAAACGCTCGCCGAAGCGCAGGATCAGCGACGCGGTCGGTGCCTCGAGCACGAAGCCGTCACGCGAGAGGAAGATCGCGTCGTCAGCTCCACGTCGGTGCGCTTCGCGAAGCGCCGCCATGTTCACCGCATACGAGAGGGTCTTGGCCCCGAGCAGCAGCCACGGTGCCTTCTCAGCCACGTCGAGGTCGTACCCGCGGTCGAGGGTGACCACGCGGATCCCCTGCTCGCGCACCGCCGAGAAGTCGGATGCCGGTGCGGCCGTGACCCAGGCGGTCGGTGTGGGGCCGTGCTCGACCCCACGGCTGAGGATGAGCTTGATGACGTATTCGCCCTGTTCGCAGTGGGCGGCCGCTCGCTCGATGGCCTGGTGCCACTGCGCCTGATTGGGGAGCGGCAGGTCGCACAGCTGCGCCGAGTGCGCGAGCCTCTCGAGGTGCGGCACGACCTCCTGCGCATGCCCGTCGATCACGCCGATCGACTCGAACACCCCGTCGCCGCGCTGCGTGCTCAGCTCCCCCACGCTCAGCGCCGGTGCGGCCGCATCCACGAGGGTGAACGTGTCTGCGAAGTCGGAGCGGGCGACGTCGGCCGCCGCAGGATCGATCATCAGAGCAAAGCGCCGTGTCATGATCCGAGCCTAGAGCCCCGGGAATAGCTTCAGCGCGAACTTGTTACACTGGAGTGGCCGGGCCGCATAACCCCGGGCTCCAATTTTTGCCGCTGCGAGCGGCCTTCCGCCGAGAGGCGTTTTTGCGGCCCGGTCTTTTCATGCCCGGGCACGGCGCCCGATGAGAACCCGGCCGCCGCGTCGATTCAGGCCAATGCGCCCGAGCGCCACAGCACGGCAGCGGCAGACAGGTCCTGCGCATAGCTGCTCAGCCGCAGGGCGCGGGTGGTGAGCTCGCTCGCGCGCGACGGTTCGGTCGGCTCGTAGTCGTCCGCCGCGTGGGTCGCGCCAGAGGCCTGGACCCGGCAGAACGCCGCGGCCCGATCGAGGGCGACCGCGAAGTCCCCGCGGAACGCCCCGCGGAGGATCGTGTCGATCAGGGCGACGAGCTCGTCGGGGTTCGCCGGCACCGGTGCTCCGGCGATCACGGCATCCACGGATGCGAGCTCCACTCTGCCCCGCTCGTACAGCAGGGCCGCGGTGTGCGGGTCGCCGTGGATGGCCAGCTGCAGGAGGTACAGCCGCCACAGCGCGCCCGGCAGAGTGCGAGACGGAGCCTTCGACCAGAGCTCGGCGATCTCGTCGATGCCGTGCTCGTCGGTGAAGGCGACGAGCCGGTCGGCGCTCACGCCGCTCTCATCGGCGCGCACGCGGGTCAGCAGAGCGGATGCGGTCGCATGCGCGACGCGCGTCTCCTCGGCGGGATCGTGACTGCCCACGATGTTGTCGAAGGCACTGGTGGGCCGGCGCACCGGACGGGAGAACTGCTCAGGCATCAGTCCAGGGTACGCGCGATCCGAGACATCAGGCCGTCGGGATCACGACGACGGGATCGGATGTCGGCAGGCCCGAGGGCGAGCCTCCGTCCTGCTCCACCGTGACGGCGATCACATCACCCGCGTGCATCTCGCCCGCGAGCACCGCTGTCGCTTCGCCGTCGTCGGCCGCGAACACGCCTGCCGACACCGGAGTGTCACCGCGCACATACCAGAGCTCGTAGGTCTTGCCCTCGGCGAGCGACGGGATGCCGTCGGTCACGAGCACGGACTTGCCGAGCGACGCCGACCAGTGCGCGGTCGCAGTGCCGCCGCTCTCGAGCGACACGCTGGCCTGCTGAGCGTCACCGGCCGCCTGGATGTCCTCGAGTGCGACGACACTCGCCGGTCGGTTGATGTAGGTGTTGATCGCGACGGCGCCTGCCCCCACACCGACGAGCAGCGCGAGGCATGCCGCGAGCGCGAAGAGGAAGCGGAGGCGGTGTGCCGGAGCCTTCGGGGCGTCGTCGCCATCGCGTGCGGCGGTCGCTGAGTCCGCCACGGGCGCGGCATCTGCCGTCTCGCCGGGCGCCGGGTCGGGCATCGAGTCGGGCGCCGAGTCCGAGAGAACGACATCGCCGCTCTGCGGCGTGACGGCGATACGTGCGAGCAGAGCGGCACGAATGTCGGGCGAAGGAACGGCCTGCGCCACTCCGTCGGCGAGGAAGCCGGCACTGTCGGCATCGGCATCCACGATGCTCTGCCATTCCGGGTGCGCTGCGAGTGCGGCGTGATACCGCTGCTGGTCATCGGGCGACAGCGCGTCGAGCGCTGCTCCTGCCGCGAGTTCTGCGAAGTCCTTCTCGTTCATGCCGTCACCCCCATAGCTGTCCTCAGTCGCGAGAGCCCATCTCGCATCCGTGTCTTGATCGTCCCCAGCGGCGCCCCGACGAGAGCTGCCACTTCGTTCTGACTGTAACCGCCGTAATAGGCCAGGACGAGAGCTTCGCGCTGCACCTCGGGAAGGCCTGAGAGCGCGTGAACCACCTTCTCGCCCTCGATGCCCAGCTCCACCGTCTCCGCCACACTGTCGTGCGCGACCCCGATGTCCCTGAACCCGGCTCGTACGTCTCGGTCCGCGCTGGACTGGGACGCCCGAACCCGGTCGACCGCACGACGGTGCGCGATCGTCATCACCCAGGTTCTTCCCTGACCCTTGTTCGGAGCGAACTTCGTAGCGGATTGCCAGATCTCCAAGAAGACCTCTTGGAGCACCTCTTCGCTCTGCGAGCGATTCACGAGGACCCTGAGGATGAGGCCGAAGACGCGTGACGACAGAGTGTCGTAGAGCTCCGCGAATGCGCGCTGATCACCGTCGCCGATGCGAAGGAGCAGGTCAGCGACAGCATCCCGAGCCGTACCGTCTTCGGGTACGTCCATTCCATCGATGACCATCTCTAACAGCATGCCGCATTCACCCCGCTTTCCCGTGCAGCCGCCACCTGAAAGTGACGGAAACGAGTCCTCTTAAGTGCTCCTCGTCGAAACCTGTTCGCGGCAGACCCTCGAAACGGATTGGATTCGGCGGCTCGGAAAAAACTTTGACGTTTCTCCCATCCGATCCCGGTGGGGCTCCGAACGACTGTCAACGCCACGGAGAGGCCGTGGCAGTGTTCTGAAGGAGCTTGAGATGTTCAGCACCAAGAAGAAGGTCACCGCAGCCATCACCCTCGGCCTTGCGAGCGCATTCCTGCTCTCCGCATGTTCCATGGGCGGCACCACCGAAGAGCCGGCAGAGTCGACGGCCCCCGAGTCGTCCGAGACGATGGCTCCCGAGACCGAGACGATGGACCCGGCCGCGAACCTGGTCGGCCCCGGCTGCGCCGCATACGCAGAGGCTGTTCCGGACGGCGCAGGATCCGTCGAGGGCATGTCGCTCGACCCGGTCGCCACCGCAGCATCCAACAACCCGCTGCTCACCACGCTCGTGGCCGCAGTCAGCGGACAGCTGAACCCCGACGTCAACCTCGTCGACACGCTGAACGGCGACGAGTTCACCGTCTTCGCACCCGTCGATGACGCTTTCGCGAAGATCGACCCGGCCACCATCGAGGCACTCAAGACCGACAGCGCCACGCTGAGCTCGATCCTGACCTACCACGTGGTCCCCGGCCAGGTCGCACCTGACGAGATCGCCGGCATGCACACCACCGTCCAGGGTGCTGACCTCGAGGTCACCGGCAGCGGCGACGACCTGATGGTCAACGACGCCACCGTCATCTGCGGTGGAGTCCAGACCGCCAACGCGACCGTGTACCTCATCGACACGGTCCTGATGCCCCCGGCCGAGTAAGGCCCGGGAACGCCGAGGCGGACACTCGGTAAGCCGTCCCACCTCTCGGGGGAGGTCGGTGGGATGGAGAAGGAGCCGCTGACGACACGTCGTCAGCGGCTCCTTCTTTGCGCCCTAGACTGGAGGGGCGGGCCTCTAGCTCAGTTGGCAGAGCATCGGACTTTTAATCCGCGGGTCGTGGGTTCGAGCCCCACGGGGCCCACCGTTTATCACCACCGGCCGGATCCGGCCACCCCCTTCACTCCGTCGGCACCCTGCGAGAGAGTCGTGGCGTCCCCATCCGGGACATTCACCCCACGAAAGGACGCATCATGGCGACTCTCACCGACAGCCGAGTGGCATTCCTCGCGACAGACGGATTCGAGGACAGCGAGCTGACCAGTCCGTGGGAAGCGGTGCAGGGCGAAGGCGCGAGCGCCACGCTCATCGCACCGGACGGACAGCAGATCACCGGCAAGAACGGTCACGTGCAGCACGTCGACCTCACGTCCGAGACGGCGAAGGCCGACGAGTTCGACGCTCTCGTGCTCCCGGGCGGCGTCGTGAACGCCGACCACCTGCGGCTCGACAAGGCATCGATCGACCTCGCCCGCTCGTTCTTCGAGCAGCACAAGCCGGTCGCGGTCATCTGCCACGGCGCGTGGATCCTGATCGAAGCCGGCGTGGTCGACGGACGCACGCTGACCAGCTACCCGAGCCTCGCGACCGACCTCCGCAACGCCGGAGCCACCTGGGTCGACGAGGAAGTGGTGGTCGACGAAGGTCTCGTGTCCAGCCGCACTCCCGACGACCTCCCTGCTTTCAACGCGAAGCTGATCGAAGAGGTCGCCGAGGGGAAGCACGCAGGCCAGACCGCGTGATCTGAATTCCCGGCGGTCCGGTGTCAGGCGCCAGCGCGCGCCCTGTGACGCCGGACCGCCGCTCTGTTCGCACAGCGCACCGAGCAGAATCGCTGCCGCCCGTTGCGGGTCACGTCGACGACCACGTTCGTGCAGGGTGAGGCCTCGCAGCGACCCAGTCGGTCCATGCCGCGGGTGACGAGGTGCAGCGACGTGCCGACCGCGAAGACGGCCCGGAGCACATACGGCAGAGATCGCACATCGTCGCGGTAGTGCAGGTGCCAGCCTTCGCCGTCGTGGTTCGTCAGGCGCGGGTATGCCGCAGCTTCCGCCATCTGCGCGTTGAGGATCTCCGCGCGAGAGTCCGGGTCCGCCGCGTCTACGATCCGCAGCCAGTCGTCGACCACCTCTCGGACCCGTTCATGGTCGTCGGCGGCGGGAGGGAACGTCATCGTCATCCCCATCTCGAGGGTGCGCTCCTCGATTCCCGCTCGATCGACGGGAAAGTCGTCGGCGAGGGATGCGGCCAGGAGAACCGCATATTCGCCGTAAGGGTTGAGATGCATAAGGCCATTACATCACGCTGGATGCATGACCACGTTGCACACTCTGCCGATCCCTCGCCAGACCGCCACCGCACACGAGCACGCCTGGGTCGCCGGCTCGCGGCATCCGACCAGCGAAGGCGTCGTCGTGTACGTCCGCTGCGCCGACTGCGGCACGCATCGCGTCGACCTGCAGGCGCACCCGCTGATGCCTCCCTCGGCGATCAGCCGCGAGACCTCGGACTGAACCACTGATCAGACAGCGACGATCTCGCCGTTCCGCGGCACCCAGTCCTGCTCTCCTTCGCGGAGAAAGGCGAGCGGGATCCCCCGGCCGTCCTGCTCGATCGCGTGCGAGCTGCCGAACAGCTCTGTGCCGTGGCTGGGGACGCGCGACGCCGGGCTGTTCTGCACGATCCACCGCCCCGTGAAGGGCAGAGCCAGCGTGAACGGCTCCCTCTCGCTCATGCGGTCAGCTCGGCGAGCTTCCGGATCGTGCGGAGGTTGCGCGCCGTGCCTGCGACGCCGAGCGCACGATCGAGGACGGCCTTGGTGAGCCTCGTGCTGTGCACACCGCCCTCGGCGTAGTCGATCCACAGATCGTCGCCGACCAGTGCGATCCGCTCCCCCGGCACGAGCCGCTCCTGCAGTGCCTCGACGGCCCCGGGCGCGGCCGGCCCCTCGAGGAACATCGCGTGCAGCAGCTTCTCCGACGCTCCGCCGAACGGGTGCGCATCCAGGGCGTGCACGAGGTCGTCGTGAGTCCTCAGGATGACCGGGGTGTCGACGTCGAACTCGTCGGCGATCAGCTCCCGGACCCGAGCGCTCACCGACGTCGGATCATCCGGATGCTCGCACACGATGTTCCCACTCGCGATGTAGGTCGAGACCTCACCCAGCACCGGAGCGAGCACCTCGCGCAGCTGTGCCATCGGCACTCGATTGCGGCCCGAGACGTTGACCGCTCGCAGCAGCAGGACGCTGCGTGTCACGCAGAGTCGCTCTCGACGAGCACGGCACCCGCATGGGCGAGTTCTGCGAGAGCCGCCGCACTCGGCCCCGGTGCGACACCCGCGATCAGGTCGGTGAGGATGCGCACTCGGACTCCGTGCGCCACCGCGTCGAGCGCAGAGGCCCGCACGCAGTGGTCCGTGGCGATGCCGACGACGTCGGCCTCGAGGACACCCGCGGCGGTGAGGATCGCGCCGACGGTGTCTCCCGTTTCGGTCGCGCCCTCGAACATCGAGTAGGCGGGGCGACCCTGCCCCTTGTGCACATGGTGCGTGACGGCATCGGTCACCAGCAGCGGGTCGTAGTCGGCGCCGGGCGTGCCTGCGACGCAGTGCACGGGCCACGTGTCGACGTAGTCCGGCGCCTCTCCGAAGTGGCCGGCGTTGTCGCCTTCGGCGTCGTGCCAGTCGCGCGAGGCGATGATGACGTCGTACTCCGTCGCATGTGCGGCGAGGAACGCTGAGACAGCGGATGCCACGGCGTCCCCGCCGTCGACGGCCAAAGCGCCGCCCTCGGTGAAGTCGTTCTGCACATCGACGATCAGAAGCGCTCTGCTCATGGTCTGAGCGTACGCCGCCCTCGCGGGTCTCCCCAAGGCAGGAAACCAAAAGGCCCCGAGATGTTGTTCACATCACGGGGCCTGCTGGAGCCGCTTGTCAGAATCGAACTGACGACCTTTTCATTACGAGTGAAATGCTCTGCCGACTGAGCTAAAGCGGCGCGATCATCGATATTACCCGTTCCGGAGCCGCACCGCGAATCGAGCCGCGATCACTCGCAGCGGACGTCGCTCTCGGGCACGACATTGTCGAGGAGGAACGCCTCGACGGCGCTGTCGACGCACGTGTTGCCCTTGTTGTATCCGGTGTGGCCTTCGCCCACGCGGGTGATCAGCACGCCCTCGTCGAGCTGCTCGGCGAGCGACTCGGACCACTCGTACGGGGTCGCCGGATCGTTGGTCGTGCCGACCACGAGGATCGGGCCGGCACCCTCGGCGTTGATCTCGCCTCGCGTCCCGGTCGGCGGGTAGGGCCACACCGAGCAGGAGTCGGGGCCGTTCCAGTACGGAGCGATGGTCGGTGCGCCGTCGGCGATCCTCTTCTCGGTCGCCGCCTCGGCCGCCGGGTCGTCCTCGACGGGATAGTCCATGCAGTTGTAGGCGCGGAAGGCTTCGCTCGAGTTGTCGAGATAGGTGCCGTTCTCACGTCCGTTGTAGAAGTCGGCGAGGAAGAACGCCGTCGTCGGATCGCCCTGCAGAGCCTCGTCGAGCGCCTGCGTGAGGTACTGCCAGCTGTCTGCCGAATACAGGGCGGCGATGATCGCGGTCATCAGCGAGTCCGCGCCGAGCATGCGCCCGTCGCCGTTCTCGAGCGGAGACGCGTCGACGCTCGCGAGCAGTGCACCGAGATCGGCCATGGCCTCGTCGACCGTGCCGTTGAACGGGCACTCGCCCGAGTCGAGGCAGTTCTGCATGTACGCGCGGAGGGCCGATTCGAATCCGAGCGCCTGGGTGGCACCGACATCGAGCCCCGAGACGGCCGGGTCGATCGCACCGTCGAGCACGAGTCGGCCCGCTTTCTCGGGGTACAGGTCGGCGTAGGTCGCACCGAGGAAAGTTCCGTAGGAGTAGCCGAGGTAGTTCAGCTGCTTGTCGCCGAGCACCGCGCGGATCAGATCCATGTCGCGTGCAGCGTTGATCGTGGTGACGTAGGGCAGGATGCCGCCGCTGTTCGCCTCGCACGCGTCGGCGAACTCCTTGTGGGCCTCGAGCAGCTCGGCCTCCCACTCCGCACTCCCCCGCTTGCCTGCGGGGATCGTGTAGAGGTAGTCGTCCATGCCTGCAGCGTCGAAGCACGTCACTGCGGTCGATTCTCCGACGCCGCGGGGGTCGAATCCGATCACGTCGTAGTTCTCGATGAGATCGGCACCGACCGCGAAGTCGAGACTGTCGCGGATGAGCTCGACGCCGCTGGCGCCAGGACCACCGGGGTTCGTCAGCAGTGAGCCCTGAGCCGTTCCCGTCGCCTGGTGGCGCACGACGGAGAGGGTGATCTCGCCCTCGCCCGGGTTCTCCCAGTCGAGCGGAGCGGTCACCTCGGTGCAGTCGAACCCCGTGCCGCACTCGCTCCAGGTGAGCGTCTGGCCGTAGAACGGCAGCAGGTCTTCTGCCACGCCTTCGGTGTCTGGCGCGTTCGTGGTGGACGGCTTCGGCTCGGCCTGCTCGGGGATCATCGAGTACAGGCACCCGGAGAGGGCGACCGAGGCCGCGGCGAGGCCGGCGATCACGGCGACGGCACGTCGGATGCGGGAAGTCGGTCGATTGTTCACGGTGTCCTCCCGCTCGTGACAGTCACGAGCAAGCTCTCGAGGGCGAGCAGCGGTGCGACGTTGCGCTCCAGCGACTGGCGTGTGTCGGCAAGGTGGTCGAGTACGACAAGAGTACGGGTCTCCGGCCAGGCCGCAGCCAGCGCGGCCAGGTCTTCGCGAAGCTCGCGATTGATCAGCTCGTCGTCTCGGCCGAACTGCAGCATTACGACATCACGGAAGAGAGACTGCAGATCGGTGAGGACTCTGTCGATCCCGTCACGCAGACTTCGGGTCGCACGCTTCTTCTGGTCGTCCTCCAGCGCGGAGATCTGCGTGCGCAGGGCCGGCGGAACGGCCTGCCCCTCGGCGATCCCGACCATACGCAGCAGGGATGCGCGCTCGGCCGCGTCGCGCTCGGCGGTGAGCGCCTTGGCGTCATCAGTGGCCGCCTGGATGATGCGGCCGGCGACCTCGACGGCGTCGCTGACACCGCGAACCCCCAGCACAGACCGCAGGGTCTCGTCACGGCGGCGGCGGGCAGCCTCATCGGTGGCGAGTCGCTGGGCCATGCCGATGTGCCGTTGCGCATGACGAGCGGCCTGCTCGGCGATGCCCTCATCGACCCCTGTGCGCAGCGTGATCAGACGTGCCACGTCTGCGACATCGGGCTCGCGCAGTCGCAGTGAGCGCACGCGCGAACGGATGGTCGGCAGCAGGTCGGCTTCGCTCGGGGCGCAGAGTATCCAGACCGTCTGCTCTGGCGGCTCTTCGAGAGCCTTCAGCAGCACGTTGGAGGTGCGCTCGACCATGCGGTCGGCGTCTTCGACCACGATCACGCGATAGCGGCCGGCAGACGGGGCGAAGTACGAGCGCTCGACGAGCGCACGAGCCTCCGCGATCGTGATGATGACCTTGTCGGTGCGCAATGCCGTCACATCCGGATGCGTTCCCGCGAGAACCTGACGCATCGACGCCTCGTCATCGGGGTGGTCCGCCACGAGCGCTGCGGCGAAGGCGTGCGCGAGCGTGGAGCGCCCCGACCCGGGCGGACCCGTGATGAGCCAGGCGTGCGACAGCGCGGAGGGATCGGATGCGGCGTTGCGAAGCGTGTCGACCGCGGCATCCTGTCCCCACACATCGTCCCACGGGAAAGGTGCGGCGACAGTCTGGGGCATGCCCTCAGCCTAATCGGGAGCACCGACGTGCGCGGCAACCGTCCCCGTCTGCGAGGGGCGGACAGGCGGACGGCGTGCTGTGCGGAAGGCTCAGCCGATCAGCGTGGCGACCCGCTCGCGGATCTGCTCGGCGATGACCTCGGGCGTCGCTGCGGCGTCGAGAACCAGGAAACGATCCGGCTCGGCCTGCGCTAGAGCGAGGTACGCGTCGCGGACTCGCGCGTGGAACTCGTTCTTCTCGGCTTCGAGTCTGTCGAAGGGCTTGTCAGCCGAGTCGAGTCGCACACGCGCCGATTCGGGATCGAGGTCGAGCAGCACGGTGAGGTCGGGCAGCGCGCCCTCGGCGGCCCACAGCGACAGGCCGCGGATCTCGTCGCCGTCGAGCACTCGCCCTGCGCCCTGGTAGGCGACGGATGAGTCGAGATAGCGATCCTGCAGCACGACCTCACCGCGGGCGAGAGCAGGCCGGACGACCGTCGCGACGTGATGCGCGCGGTCGGCGGCGTAGAGAAGAGCCTCGGCACGCGGCGCGATGTCCCCACGATGGTGCAGCACGATGTCTCGGATCAGCTGGCCGACCTCCGAACCGCCGGGCTCGCGGGTGCGCACGACGGTTCGCCCTTCATCCGTCATCCACTGGGCGAGGAGGTTCGACTGCGTGGTCTTCCCCGATCCGTCTCCGCCCTCGAGGGTGATCCAGATTCCGGGACCTGATGTCACGAACCGGCCTTCTTCGCGGCGTTCGCGGCACGCGTCGCCGCGGCCTTCTTGGCTGCTGCAGACCGTGCGGCGGCCTTCTCGGCATCCGTCCCGGTCGACTTGGCCGGCGCCTTCTTCGCCGCGGGCTTCTTCGCGGCAGGCTTCTTGGCCGCAGGCTTCTTCGCGGCCGGCTTCTTGGCCGGCGCCTTCTTCGCGGCTGCACCGCGCTTCGGGGCCGGACCCTTGGCGCGCTTGTCGGCGAGCATCTGCACGGCGATCTCGAACGTGATGTCTTCGACCTTCTGACCGCGAGGGATCGTCACGTTCGTCTCTCCGTCTGTGACGTAGGCACCGAAGCGACCGTCGCGGATGCGGATCGGCTTGTTGCTGACGGGGTCGGCCTCGAACTCGGCGAGCGCGCTGGACGCACGGCGGGACCCTGCGCCGTATTTCGGCTGCGCGTAGATCTCGAGCGCCTTCTCGAGCGTCACGTCGAAGATCTCCGACTCGCTCTCGAGCGATCGGGAGTCCGTGCCCTTCTTCAGGTACGGACCGAATCGGCCGTTCTGTGCGGTGATCTCCTCGCCGCTCTCGGGGTCGGCGCCGACGACCCGCGGCAGGCTGAGCAGCTGCAGGGCGGTGTCGAGGTCGATCGTGTCGACCGACATCGAGCGGAAGAGTGAGGCGGTGCGCTGCTTGGGCGCGGCGGCCTTCTTGGCTCCCCGCTTCGGCTTGGGGGCGTCGACGACCTCACCGGTCGCCTCGTCGACGGCGGCATCTTCGGACACCGGGTCGTTCTCCTGCACATAGGGACCGAAGCGTCCGTCCTTGACGACGACGATCTTGCCGTTGTCGGGGTTGGTGCCCAGCACCCGGTCGCCGGCGACCGGCGCGTCGATGAGCTCCTGCGCCTTCGCAGCGGTCAGCTCGTCGGGGGCGAGATCCTCGGGCACGTTCACGATGCGCGGCTTCTCGTCGGGCGCCTCGGGGTTCGCGACCTCGAGGTAGGGACCGTATTTGCCGAAGCGCAGCGTGGCGGTGTCGGTGATGGGCGTGGAGTTGAGCGCCCGCGCATCGATCTCGCCGAGGTTGTCGACGGTCTGACGCAGACCGACGTGCGAATCGGAGCCGTAATAGAAGGAACGCAGCCACTCGACGCGCTTCTGCTCGCCTCGCGCGATCGCGTCGAGGTCGTCTTCGAGCGCCGCGGTGAAGTCGTAGTCGATCAGGTCGGCGAAATGCTCTTCGAGCAGACGGACCACGCTGAACGCCAGCCAGGTCGGCACGAGCGCCTGGCCGCGTTTGGTCGCGTAGCCTCGGTCGATCACTGTGCCGATGATGCTGGCGAACGTCGAGGGGCGGCCGATGCCGTGCTCCTCGAGCGCCTTGACCAGCGATGCCTCGGTGTAGCGCGGCTTGGGGGTCGTGCGGTGCCCCTTGGCCTCGGACTCCGACATGCGCAGTTCGTCGCCGACGGCGACGACCGGGAGCGACTGGTTCTCGTCGGTGTCCCTGTCGTTGCGCTTCTCGTCGCGTCCTTCTTCATAGGCCTCGAGGAAGCCCTTGAAGGTGTACACGGTGCCCGACGCGGTGAACTCGGCGTTGCGCCCCGCGGCGTCGACCGCGATGGTGACGGTCGTTGTCTCGTACTTCGCATCGGCCATCTGACTGGCGACGGTGCGCTTCCAGATCAGGTCGTAGAGACGGTGCTCCTCGCGGTCCAGTTCCGAGGAGACGGACTTCGGGGTGCGGAAGTTCTCGCCCGAGGGACGGATCGCCTCGTGCGCCTCCTGCGCGTTCTTGCTCTTCGACTTGTAGGCGCGCGGCTTCAGCGGCACCGCGGTGTCGCCGTAGAGCGCGACGGCCTGGCTGCGCGCGGCTTGCACGGCCTGGGTGCTCAGCGCGACGGAGTCGGTTCGCATATAGGTGATGTAACCCTTTTCGTACAGCCGCTGCGCGACGCTCATCGCCTGCTTGGCGCTCATCGAGAGCTTGCGGCCCGCCTCCTGCTGCATGGTGGAGGTGGTGAACGGCGCGTAGGGGCTGCGGGTTCCCGGCTTCGCCTCGACCTTCGTGACCGAGCCTGTGCCGGCGGCGTCGACGGCGAGTGCGAGCTCAGCGGCCTGCTTCTCGTCGAGGATGACGACGGCCTTCTTGAGCTTTCCGTTGTCGTCGAAGTCGGTGCCTCGGGCGAGCTGGCCGCCGTCGACACGCACAAGACGAACCTTGAATGCTGACGACGACGACGCGAGCGCCTCGACGTCCCAGTACTCGGCGGAGACGAACGCCATGCGCTCGCGCTCTCGTTCGACGATCATGCGGGTGGCGGCGGACTGCACGCGTCCGGCAGACAGCCCCGTCTTGACCTTGTACCAGAGCACGGGCGAGACGTCCCAGCCGTACAGCCGGTCGAGGATGCGGCGGGTCTCCTGCGCGTCGACGAGGTCGGTGTCGAGCTCACGGGTGTTGCCGATGGCCGCCTGGATCGCGTCCTTCGTGATCTCGTGGAAGACCATGCGCTTGACGGGGACCTTCGGCTTCAGAGTCTCGAGCAGGTGCCAGGCGATGGCCTCGCCTTCGCGGTCCTCATCAGTGGCGAGCAGGAGCTCGTCGGCGGTCTTGAGCGCACGCTTGAGTTCAGCGACGGTCTTCGTCTTGCGATCGGAGACCACGTAGTAGGGATCGAAGTCGTTGTCGACGTCGATCGAGTACTTCCCGTACGCCTGCTTGTCGGCGGCGGGGATGTCCTTCTTGTCTGCGAGGTCGCGGATGTGGCCGACGGAGCTGAGCACCTCGTAGCCATCGCCGAGGTATCCCTGAATCGACCGCATCTTCGTCGGGGACTCGACAATGACGAGCTTCTTGCCTTCAGCCAAGGGAGCGTCCTTTCTTCGAAGCACACCATACACACCGCCGTGATGGGTTGGTCACAGTGGTCGCCTGCATTTTCGCCGGAAAGTGCTCGTGCCGCCGTCAGGATCCCTCGGGTGGCCCAGCACGGGCTCGGGAGACGGCAGCGAGTCCAGCGTACGCCGCGTTCACCTGCACAGTCGCCACGAAGCCCTCGACGGCACACTCGGTGAGGGCCGCGCCTGAGGCAGCCGCGACCCGCGCGGCGAGGGCGCACGGGTCGTCGGCCGTGACGATCGCACCGCTGGCCGCGTCGGCCGCGGCGAGCGCCGCGGCGTCGGCGGCCCCCGCAGCCCGCTGCGCCGTGACGGCGGCTCCCCCGACCGCGGCGAGCCCCAGCGAGAGCACCGCTGCGACCGAGAGAACACCGGCCGCGAGAGCAGAGCCCGCCATCAGCCGCCCTCCGCTGCGATGGTCGACATCAGAGTCCTCCGGAGAGTGCACAGCTGGACGCCTGCAGCGGGATCCGGACGAAGCCGCCGATCGCGACGTCGGCGTGCGCCTTCACGCAGACGAGGTCTCCGGATGAGCTGCTCGACATTCCGGCGCCAGGAACCGCGGTCGACACCGCATGTGAGGCCCGGCCCGCGTCCTCCCCTCGGCCGAGGAGGCGCGCGGCGTCGGCCGACGCGTCCTGGAGTGCGACCTGACGAGCGGCCGCGCCCAGCGCACCGGCCCCGAGCAGAAGAGTGAGGACCACCGCGGGCAGCGCGAGTGCGAGCTCGGCGACCACCGACCCCCGCTCGCCGTCACGATCGGCGCTCATCACGACACCGTGAGAGCCCGACGCACCAGGTCGGTGAGGATGCCGCGCACCTCATCCGACCTCATGATGACGACGAGCAGCCCGGCGAAGGCCACAGCGGCCATCGTCGTGATCGCGTACTCGGCGGTGGCGGCGCCGCTGTCGTCTCCGAACAGCGTCGCGGAACGGCGCCGAGTGAGCGGAGGGAGTGTGTTCATGGGTTCCTTCTTTCCGTGTGCGGATGCGCGTGCATCCTGTGGTCGGCGGCCGTCAGAGCGGCAGCGGGGTCGAGAGGAGCACGCTCAGCAGCAGCGGGGCGACTCCCAGCAGAAGAAATGCCGGCAGCGTGCAGACTCCGAGCGGGATCAGCAGCGTCGTCGAGAGCTTCGCCGCGCGGAGGCGGCCGTCGATGCGGGATGCGTGCCGCTCTTGCCCGGCGGAGGCGCGGAGGAGTTCGCCGGCCGGCACCCCCGCGGCGTGCGACAGCTCGAGCACCGCGCGGACGCGCGCGTCATCTCCGCGATGAGACGCGGGACTCTCCGCGACGAGGCGCAGGGCCCGATCGATGGAGGCGCCGCCGGAGAGAGCGACGGCGATGAGCTCCGCCTGCATCCCCGGAGTGCCCGGCTCGGGTCGCGCGTTCCGAAGCAGTCGGTTCGTCCAGCCTCGGGCAGCGAGCACGAGGAGGAGCCCGGCCACGACGCAGGCCGCTCCCGCGGGCGTCCCGAAGATGACGCCGAGAGTGTCGAAGCCGAGGGCGAAACCGAGCAGCAGACCGGCGAACGGCATCCACAGGAGCAGCCGCGCGGTTCCCGCCGGTTCAGCGAGAGCGATGCGCACATCATCGGCGGCGGACGCGGCGTCGCGAAGCGTCTCCGCGATCATGCGCAGCACATCGGCCAGAGGCGCCCCGACGGTGGTCGCCACCTCCCACGCCGCAGCGAGGTCTCGCCACGGGCCGCCCTCGGCCTCGATCGCGGCGATGAGCGAGACGCCGCCGTCGACTCGCTCCACCACCGATGCGGCGTGCGCGTCGCCGATCGAGGCGAGGTGCCTCCAGGCGACCAACGGCACCGCTCCGGCCTGCAGCAGCACGGCGAGCGTCTGCACCGAGGTCGCCGCGTCTGTTCCGGCGTCGGGGGCGCTTCTCCGTCGAGCGCTCACCACGGTCGCACCTCCTCGATGCCCAGCCGGTCTCCGGTGAGCGCGAGCACCCCCGCCTGCGCGATGCGTCGCCGCCCTCCGGGCGCCCTGTCGAGGTGCAGAACGATCGTGAACGCGCTCACCGCCTGGCGCGCGAGCGCCGTGGCGTCCATGGATGCGAGCGCGCCGAGTGCCTCGAGCCGGGCCGGCACATCGCTCAGACCGCTCGCGTGGAGGGTTCCGGCGCCGCCATCGTGTCCGGTGTTCAGAGCTGTCAGCAGCTCCCTCACCTCCTCGCCTCGGCACTCACCGACCACGAGACGGTCGGGGCGCATGCGCAGCGACTCGCGGACCAGTCGTGCGAGGCTGATGCCGCCGGCGCCCTCGAGGTTCGACTGTCGCGCCTCGAGAGCGACATGGTGGGGGTGCTGCGGGCGCAGCTCGGCGACGTCCTCGATCGTGACGATGCGCTCGGAGGTCGGCGCGGCCGACAGCAGCGCCGACAGCAGAGTCGTCTTGCCTGTGCCGGTGCCGCCGGTGATGAGGATGTTGGCGCGCTCAGCCACCAGACCGAGGAGCCAGCTGTGCTGCCTGGCGTCGAAGGCGCCGAGCTCCGCCAACGCATCGAGATCCGCGGCGCGCACTCTGGGCACACGGATCGATAGAGCCGTCCCCGAGGTCGAGATGGGCGCGAGGATGGCATGCACCCGGATGCCGGACTCGAGCCTCACGTCGACGCACGGTGCCTGATCGTCGAGATGGCGACCGCCGAGACCGACGAGCGCGACCGCGAGATCGCGAACCTCCCGCTCGGACGCGCTCCACCCGTGCACCGCCTCGGCGCCGCGCCCCCGGTCGATGAACAGCCCTGAGGCGCCGTTGACGAAGATGTCGGTGACCTCGTCGTCAGCGCAGTGCTCTGCGAGCGGACCGAAGACGGGATCGACCTGCAGCGGCGTGCGACCACCCCGTTCGGCGCCGTCGACGAGAGGCGACGTGCCGCGCGGCTGGATGACGAAGGGATCGGGCATCCCCCGAAGCTAGGCGCCGCGCTCAGCGCGCGACCCCCGCGTCGAGCGGCTCGGACGGCGTCTGTGGGCAACCCCGCCCGGGCGTTCAGCGTGCAGAGCAGGTCGCGAAGACGGACATGAGGAGTGAGCCCGACGTGGGAGCGCTCCCGAAAAAGAGAGGGCGGCATCTCACGGGGGGAATGAGATGCCGCCCACGGCGTCCCTCATGGGGGAATCGGGCACGCCAAGGCCAGAATGATAATTCGGCTGTCGTCGAGTGTACGCAAGGCGACCGTCCTGACAAAACCGGCCGGACTACCTACTTTCGGCAGTATGCGATGTCCCTGCCCGAGGCTAGATTCGCCCTGACCTGATCGCGTGCAGACGCGTTCATGCCCGCACGACCTGCCACGCCGCAAAGGAGCGCCTGCCGATGAGCAGCCAGATCGATCATCTTCTCGATGAGACCCGCCAGTTCCCGCCCTCCGAGGAGTTCGTCGCGCAGTCGGTCTCGTCCCCCGCGCTGTACGAGAGCGCTGCTGCAGACCGCGAGGCCTTCTGGGCCGCGCAGTCCGCCGAACTGCTCGAATGGCACAAGCCGTTCACCCGTGTGCTCGACTGGTCGACCCCTCCGTTCGCGAAGTGGTTCGACGACGGCGAGCTGAACGTGGCCTACAACTGCCTCGACCGCCATGTCGAAGCGGGCAACGGCGATCGCGTCGCCCTGCACTGGGAAGGCGAACCGGGCGACTCACGCACCATCACCTACGCGGAGCTCACGGACGAGGTCAAGCGCGTCGCCAACGTGCTCGAGGGCCTCGGCGTCGGCCACGGAGACCGCGTCGCGATCTACCTGCCGATGATCCCCGAGGCGGTCGCGTCGATGCTCGCCGTCGCTCGCGTCGGAGCCATCCACTCGGTCGTGTTCGGCGGCTTCAGCGCCGACAGCCTGCGGTCGCGTATCGACGACGCAGGCGCCAAGCTCGTCATCACCGCCGACGGCGGATACCGCAAGGGCCGCGTCTCGGCGCTGAAGCCGGCCGTCGACCAGGCCCTCGCGGACCGCGGTGACGGCGAGCAGCAGACCGTCGAGCACGTGCTCGTCGTCAAGCGCGGCGAGAACGAGGTCGACTGGCAGGACGGCCGCGACCTCTGGTGGCACGAGGTTGTTCCTGCCGTGTCGCCCGAGCACACCGCCGAGGCCTTCCCCGCCGAGAACCCGCTGTTCATCCTCTACACCTCGGGTACGACGGGAAAGCCCAAGGGCATCCTGCACACCTCGGGCGGGTACCTCACCCAGGCCGCGTACTCGCACAAATACGTGTTCGACCTGCACCCCGAGACCGACGTCTACTGGTGCACGGCCGACATCGGATGGATCACCGGGCACAGCTACGTCACCTACGGCCCGCTCGCGAACGGCGCGACCCAGGTGATCTACGAGGGCACGCCCGACGCCCCGCACCCCGGCCGCTGGTGGGAGATCATCGAGAAGTACAAGGTCTCGATCTTCTACACGGCGCCGACCGCGATCCGCTCGTTCATGAAGATCGGCCGCAGCGTCCCCGCGAAGTTCGACCTGTCGTCGCTGCGTCTGCTCGGCTCGGTCGGCGAGCCCATCAACCCCGAGGCCTGGATCTGGTATCGCGACGTGATCGGTGCGGGCACGACCCCCATCGTCGACACCTGGTGGCAGACCGAGACGGGCGCGATCATGGTCTCGGCGCTCCCCGGCGTCACCGCGACCAAGCCGGGCTCCGCGCAGGTTCCGCTGCCCGGCATCTCGATCGACGTCGTCGATGAGACCGGCGCCGAGGTGGGCAACGGCAACGGCGGCCTCCTGGTGGTCACCGAGCCGTGGCCGAGCATGCTGCGCGGCATCTGGGGCGACCCGGAGCGCTACAAGGAGACGTATTGGGAGAAGTTCGAGGAGCAGGGCTACTACTTCGCGGGCGACGGCGCTCGCCTCGACGATGACGGCGACCTGTGGCTGCTCGGGCGGGTGGACGACGTGATGAACGTCTCGGGCCACCGCCTCTCGACCGCCGAGATCGAGTCGTCGCTCGTCGCTCACGAGGCGACGGCAGAGGCCGCCGTCGTGGGCGCCGCCGACGAGACCACGGGCCAGGCGGTCGTCGCATTCGTGATCATCAAGGAGAGCTACCTCTCGGCCCATGACCCTGCCGGTCTCGCTCAGCAGCTGCGCCTCTGGGTCGGCGAGCAGATCGGTGCGATCGCACGCCCCCGCGACGTGTACATCGTCGGCGAGCTGCCGAAGACCCGCTCGGGCAAGATCATGCGGCGCCTGCTGCGCGACGTCGCTGAGGGCCGCGAGGTCGGCGACACCACGACCCTCGCAGACACCGCCGTGATGAGCATCATCTCGGCTCAGGTCAAATAGGGCGGATGCAGAAACGCCCCCTCCCGATCCGGGAGGGGGCGTTCTTCATGTTCGGGTCAGGCGAGGATGAACGTGACCTCGACCTCGACCGGGCTGTCGAGCGGCAGCACCGGCACGCCGACAGCCGCGCGCGCATGGCGACCGGCGTCGCCGAAGATCTCGCCGAGCACGAGGCTCGCACCGTTGACGACGCCGGGCTGGCCGGTGAAGTCGGGCGTGGACGCCACGAACCCGCCGAGCCGCAGCACTCCGCCGATCCTGTCGACCCCGCCGGCGGCGTCGGCGGCCGCAGCGAGGGCGTTCAGCGCGCAGGTGCGGGCGTAGTCGTTCGCGTCTTCAGCGCTGACCTCGGCGCCGACCTTGCCCGTCGCAGGAAGCTGACCTGCGGTGAACGGCAGCTGACCGGAGGTGTAGACGAGCCCGGCGTGGACGACCGCCGGAACGTAGGCGGCGACGGGTGCCGCCACCGCCGGAAGCTCGATGCCGAGCTCGGTCAGACGCTGAGAGAGGCTCACGCGGCGCCCCCTTCGAACTGGCGCGACGCCTCGGCGGCGGCTGCGAGACCGGCGTTGCCAGCGGCATCCGCCGACACAGGACGCTTGAAGTAGGCCACGAGCCCGCCCTCGGGCCCCTGGATGACCTGCACGAGCTCCCAGCCCTGCTTGCCCCAGTTGTTGAGGATCGCAGCGGTGTTGTGGATCAGCAGCGGGGTGGTGAGGTACTCCCACGTGGTCATGGCTCTCCTGTCTGGCGGCATCCGCGATGGCGGCTGCGTCAAAGGCGGTATTCAGGGAACTCCCCTACGATCTAGCGTATGCCTCAAAAGAATCGCACGGTGAAAGGTGCGCTCGGCGGAGTCCTCGGACTCGTCGGGCTGAGCACCGTCGCCGGTCTCCTCGTCGCGGCCAGCGTCACCCCTGTGCTCGCCATGACCGGTATCGCCGGGTCGCAGGCCCTCACCATCTTCGAGGACCTCCCCGAGAACCTCCAGGTCGGCGCTCCGATGCAGCAGTCCACCATCTACGCGACCGGTCTCGACGGCAACCCCGTCGCTCTGGCGTCGTTCTACGAGCAGAAGCGCATCCCGGTCGCCTACGACCAGGTGGCACCCGTGATGTACGACGCGATCCTCTCGAGCGAGGACAAGAACTTCTACACGCACGGCGGGATCAACCTCGGCGCGACGATCAAGGCCGCAGTCGGGAACGTCGCGGGCACGACCGATCGAGGCGCCTCCACGATCACGCAGCAGTACGTGAAGAACGTCCAGGTTCAGGAGTGCGAACAGGACGTCGACCCCGGAGCCGAGGACTACTCGACGCAGATCGAGCAGTGCTTCCTCGATGCGGCAGTCGCGAAGGGCGGCGAGGGCGTCGAGCGCAAGCTGCAGGAGATGCGCTACGCGTTGAAGATCGAGAAGGAGTACTCGAAGAACGAGATCCTTCTCGGCTACCTCAACATCGCCAACTTCGGCGGCACCATCTACGGCATCGAAGCCGCAGCGAACCGCTACTTCTCGACCACGGCGGCGAACCTCACCCTCGCTCAGGCGGCCACGATCGCCGGCATGGTCCAGGAGCCCAACAGGTTCCGCATCGACCGCCCGGGCGGGATCTGGACCGATGACGCCGGAGTGGCGCACAACGGAGATGCCGACGGCTACAAGGACACGAAGGACCGCAGGGACTACGTCCTCGACCGGATGCTGCTCGACGCCAAGATCACGCAGGCCGCGCATGACGAGGCTGTGGCCACGCCGATCACCCCGGTGCTCAGCGAGCCCCAGCAGGGTTGCGGGGCCGCAGGCGACAACGCCTACTTCTGCCAGTACGTGAAGGCCGTCATCGAGAACGACGAGGCCTTCGGCGCCACCGCGGAGGAGCGTCGCGCGAACCTGCGTCGCGGAGGCATGGAGATCTACACCTCGCTCGACATGCGCGTGCAGCAGACCGCGATCGACGCGGTGAGGTCGCAGGTCCCGCAGGCGATGCCCGGGATCCTGGTCGGCGGCACCGGAGTGTCGGTCGAAGCATCCACCGGTCGCATCCTCGCGATGGCCCAGAACACCGTCTTCAACGAGACGACCGAAGCCAACCTCGCCGCCGGCGAGACCTCACAGGTCTTCGCCGCCGACAAGGCGCACGGCGGCTCGACCTACGGGTTCGAGACCGGATCGACGTACAAGCTCTTCACCCTTCTGAGCTGGCTCGAGTCAGGACACTCGGTGAACCAGGTGCTCGACGGCCGCCTCAAGACCTTCAGCCCCTTCACGAAGTGCGGCGACAGGGTCACGAACAGCGCCAAGATCAACAACTTCGGGAACTCAGGCGGGTCGGTGGGCAGCGTTCGGCAGTTCACTGCGCAGTCGCTGAACACCGGCTTCCTCGCGATGGCGCAGCAGCTCGACCTCTGCGACATCAACGAGGTCGCCAAGAGGCTCGGCGTCCACTACGGCAACGGCGATGACATCACGGTCGGTGGAACCACCTCCAACACCGCCCCGAACGATCCGTTCCCGACGGTCCTCGGCTCGAAGAGCGTGGCCCCGCTGCAGATGGCAGGCGCCTACGCGACTGTCGCCAACAACGGCGTCTACTGCGAGCCGCGCGTGATCGACCGGGTCATCGGTGAGAACGGAGCGGAGATCACGCCTCCTGCGCAGAACTGCTCCCAGCAGCTCACTCCCGAGGTGGCAGCCACCGCGGCGTTCGCGCTGCGCGGCGTGATGGAGGGGAACGGCACGGGAACGCGGGCGAACCCGTTCGACGGCACCCAGCTGATCGGCAAGACCGGTACCGCCGAGAAGGAGCACACGATGCTCGTCGAGTCGAGCACCAAGGTCACCACTGCGGTGTGGGTGGGAAACATCGACGGCCGCGTGCCGCTGAACGACTTCCGCAACGGCGATGGCACCCGACTCGGCGACATCCGCTACGGTCTCGCCAGGGCGATCCAGGGAGCCGCGAATGCCGTCTACCCCGCTGACCAGTTCCCCCGGCCCGACGACAAGCTCGTTCGTCAGGTGCTGACGGACGTTCCCGATGTCGTGGGCAAGTCGGTCGGCGAGGCGAGCTCGCTCATCGAGGCAGCGGGCTTCACCGCAGCCGTCGGCCCGGCCGTCGACGGCCCCGCAGGTGACGTGATCATGGCTCAGGACCCGTCCGGACAGGCCCCGAGCGGCGCGACCATCACGATCTCGCCCAGCAATGGCCAGGGTGCGACCGTGCCGGACATCACCGGGCAGTCGAAGTCCGAAGCGCAGAGCGCGCTGTTCGGCGCAGGGTTCTCGTCGATCGATTTCGACGGATCGTGCAACGGACAGAACGCCTCCGTGACCTCGACCGACCCGGCAGCGAACACCGCGACCACCAAGAGCACCTCCATCAAGGTCAGCTGCAAGTGACGTCACGCCATGCGGCACACCCGGCCCTCATCGCGCTCGGCGCGGTGGGGGCCGCTGGTGCTGCGGCCGCCGTCTGGGGCATCGGCATCGAGCGCTACCTGTTCACGGTGCGCGAGGCGACGGCATCCGCTCTCGCGCCCGGCTCAGCCCCGCTGCGCGTGCTGCACATCTCGGATGCACACATGGCTCCGTGGCAGCATCGCAAGCAGGACTGGCTCGCCTCGCTCGCGCAGCTGAAGCCCGATCTCATCATCAACACGGGCGACAACCTGGGGCATCGCGATGGCCTCACGGGGATTCGCCGAGCCTTCGAGCCCCTCGCCGGCATCCCCGGCGTCTTCGTGCACGGCTCGAACGACGTGATCGGCCCGTCGCCGCGCAATCCGATCCGGTACTTCGCGGGCCCGTCGGAGCGACCGCGAGAGCTGAACTTCCTCGACACCGATGCGATGGACGCCTACTTCACCGACGAGCTCGGATGGACCAGTCTGAACAACGCCGCTGCGCGCCTCACGGTCGCCGGCAACCCGCTCGACCTCTTCGGCGTGAGCGACGCGCACTGCGACTGGGATCGCCTCGAAGATCTGCCGGGGGCGATCGACTCCCTCGGACCGCGACCCTCCGACACGACCGTGCTCGGGGTCACCCACGCGCCGTATCAGCGCGTACTGAACGGCTTCGTCGACCTCGGCGCCGACGCGGTCTTCGGCGGTCACACGCACGGCGGCCAGGTCTGTCTGCCGGGATTCGGTGCTCTCGTCGCAAACTGCGACATCCCTCTGAAGCAGGCGAAGGGCCTCAGCACGTGGACGCAGGGCGACCGCACGGTTCCGCTCAACGTCAGCGCCGGCTGCGGGCACTCGATCTACGCACCGGTGCGATTCGCATGCCGCCCGGAGGCGACGCTGCTCACGCTGACGGCGCGCGGTTGACGCCTCGATTCGGTGCTGAGAGCTTTTCGCTGTAGACTCGGAGGGTTGCAAAACGGGGTGTGGCGCAGCTTGGTAGCGCGCTTCGTTCGGGACGAAGAGGTCGCAGGTTCAAATCCTGTCACCCCGACCAGTAACACCGGAAGGCCGTCCTCACGGGCGGCCTTCTCTGTATCCGTCCCGAGGTGAAAGGCACCGTGTGAGTCGTCTGCTCCCTCCCCCGCGCCGGCTCACCCGCGGTATCGCGCTCGCTCTCGGCATCCCGTTCTTCGTCGGTCTGGCGCTGCTCACACTCACGCCCGAGCGCGTCGAGAAGTCGATGCCGAACCTGCTCGATCTCGTGCTGTCGGCCGCGCACCGCCTCGGGTGGGAGTCTCTCGATTTCACGCGCCTGGAGATCATCGCCAACGTGCTGGTGTTCGTGCCCATCGGCATCCTCGCCTTCCTCCTCGTGCCGCGCCGCTTGTGGCCTCTGGCGATCGTGCTCGGCCCCGCGCTGTCGCTCTCGATCGAAGTTCTCCAGCGCCTCGTTCTGCCTAATCGTGCAGCCACTCTCACCGATGTGGTCGCGAACTCCGGCGGCGCCCTGATCGGGGTCGCCATCGCGATCGTCGGCACGCTGCTCTTCGCACCGCGTCTCTCTCAGCATCGCCCGTCTACGCTGGAGGCATCATGACCTCGCCTGCACTCGTCGCCTTCGACCTCGACGACACCCTCGCCCCGTCGAAAGAGCCCATCGACGCGAGGATGGTCTCGCTGCTGCTCGCGCTGCTGCAGAAGGTCGATGTCGCGATCATCTCGGGCGGCAACGAGGCGCAGTTCCGCGCACAGGTGGTCGCTCGGCTCGGAGCCATCGATGACGAGTCCGCCGCACGTCTGCATCTGCTGCCGACCTGCGGCACCCGATACCTGCGGCACGACGGCTCGGACTTCTCGCCTCTCTACGCCCACGACCTCACCGCCGAGCAGAAGTCCGACGCCTTCACCGCTCTGCGCGAAGAGGCGGAGCGCCTCGGACTCTGGGAGGCGCAGCCCTGGGGCGAGATCGTCGAAGACCGCGGATCGCAGATCACCTTCTCGGCGCTCGGGCAGAAGGCTCCCCGCGAGGCGAAGCACGACTGGGACCCATCGGGTGCGAAACGTGAGGCGCTTCGAGACGCCGTGGCCGCGCGACTCCCCGACCTCGAGGTGCGATCCGGCGGCTCGACCTCGATCGACATCACCCTCGCCGGCATCGACAAGGCGTTCGGCATGAAGCAGCTCGCCGAGCACACGAGCATCCCGCTCGGCTCGATGCTCTTCTACGGCGACCGGCTCGACGAGGGCGGCAACGACTACCCCGTGCTGGCGATCGGAGTGCCCTCCGTGGCCGTGGAGGGCTGGGAGGACACCGCCGACAAGCTCGACGAGCTTCTGCGGACTCTCTGACCCTCGACGTCAGCATCCGCGCACCCCGCGCGGAGGAGTTCTAGCATGTCGGTATGGAACCGCTGCTGATCGTCGTCTGGACCGCAGCCGTCGCGAGCGCGGCGTGCTGGCTGCTCTCGCTCGTCACCCGTGACACCTCCTGGGTGGACCGCGCGTGGTCGATCGTGCCCGTGGTCTACCTCTGGATCTTCGCGGGATCGGCCATCGCGAGCGGCGAGGATGCCGGTCGCCTGGTGCTGATGGCATCCCTCGTGACCGCGTGGGGTGTGCGGCTGACGTTCAACTTCGCCCGCAAGGGCGGGTACACCGGCATGGAGGACTACCGATGGGCGATCCTGCGGCGCCGGATGAAGCCCTGGCAGTTCCAGATCTTCAATCTGCTGTTCATCGTCGTCTACCAGATGACGCTGCTCGTGCTGATCACTCTTCCCGCCGAGATCGCGCTGCGGAACCCCGCCCCGCTGAACGCGTGGGACCTCGTCTTCGGCGCCCTCTTCCTCGCGCTGCTGGTCGGCGAGACGCTCGCCGACCGCGAGCAGTGGGAGTTCCACCGGCGAAAGAAGCAGGCCGGTGGCACACTGGCCCCTGGCTTCGCCACGGAGGGACTGTTCCGCTACAGCCGCCACCCCAACTTCTTCTTCGAGCAGAGCCAGTGGTGGGTGCTCTACGCGATCGGGGCGAGCGCCGCCGTGGCATCGGGTGCAGGCTTTCTCGGCGGCGCGATCAACTGGACGATCATCGGCCCGATCCTGCTCAGCGTCCTGTTCGTCGGGTCGACGATCTTCACCGAGTCCATCACTGCAGGAAAGTACCCGGCGTACGCCGACTATCGCCGCAGCACGTCGATGCTCATCCCCTGGCCGCCGCGGGCGCGGCCGGTCACCGAGCCCGCGGCCTGACTCCGAAGGACGTCAGCGCACCACCGCGTCGGAGGCCGTGCGCGTCACCGGCACGAGGCGGGTGAGCTGCGTGACGTGCGAGGGCTCGAGCTCGGCGAGCGAGGCGACGCCCAGAAGCCGCATGGTGCGCTCGATCTCGGTGCGCAGGATCTCGATCGTCCGATCGACACCCGCACGCCCACCCGCCATGAGGCCGTAGAGATAGGCGCGACCGATCAGGGTGAAGTCCGCGCCGAGCGCCACCGCCGCCACGATGTCCGCGCCGTTCATGATCCCGGTGTCGACCATGACGGTGAAGTCGTCGCCCACCGCCCTGCGGACCTCGGGAAGGAGGTGGAACGGGATGGGCGCGCGGTCGAGCTGGCGCCCGCCGTGGTTGGAGAGCACGATGCCGTCGACGCCGGCGTCACGCAGCCGCATCGAGTCCTCGACGTTCTGCACTCCCTTGATCACGATCTTGCCGGGCCAGATGTCGCGGATCACGGCGAGGTCGTCGTAGCTGATGGTCGGGTCCATGGCGGCGTCGAGCAGCTCACCGACCGTGCCGCCGGTGGTGCTTAGCGAGGCGAACTCGAGCTTGGGCGTCGTGAGGAAGTCGTACCACCACCATGGCCGAGGGATCGCGTTGATGATCGTGCCGAGAGTCAGCTGCGGCGGGATGCTGAAGCCGTTGCGCTTGTCACGCAGCCGCGCGCCGGCGACAGGCGTGTCTACCGTGAACTGCAGGGTGTCGAAGCCCGCTGCCGCTGCACGACGGGTGAGCTCGTAAGAGATCTCACGATCGCGCATGACGTAGAGCTGGAACCAGTTGCGGCCGTGCGGGTTGGCGGCCTTCACGCCCTCGATCGACGTCGTGCCGAGCGTCGACAGCGTGAACGGGATGCCGGCCGCCGCTGCGGCCCCCGCACCGGCGACCTCGCCCTCGGTCTGCATGAGACGCGTGAACCCGGTCGGGGCGATGCCGAACGGCAGAGCCGACGGGCCGCCGAGGATGTCGACCGAGGTATCCACCGACGGAGCCGGACGAAGGATGCCGGGGTGGAACTCCACGTCCTGGAACGCCTGCCGAGCACGCGTGAGCGACAGCTCGCCCTCGGCCGCGCCGTCGGTGTAGTCGAACGCCGCCTTCGGGGTGCGACGCTTCGCGATCGTGCGCAGGTCTTCGATCGTGAGCGCCGAGTCGAGACGGCGCTTCTTGCCGTTGAACTCGGGCTTCTTGAACTTCATCAGGTCGAGAAGCTCTGCGGGGTTGGGAACCTGGCGCTGGACCATGGCTTTCCTCTCAGTCAGTGGGTCGGGTGCTGCGGGTCAGCCCCGCCGCGGTGTAGTAGCCGGTGATGTGTGCGCGCACGAGGGACCGGGCCGTCGTGGCGTCGCCCGCTTCGATGGCGTCGATGATGGCCCGGTGCTCGGCGCGGAGGACGTCAGCCATGGCGCCCCAGTCGTCGATCGCGGCGGCGCCCTGCTGCACATACGACTCGATCGCCGTGCGCAGCCCCGCCATGATCGCCGCGACCACGGTGTTGCCGCTGGACTCGGCGAGTGCGAGGTGCAGCTGTGCGTCGAGCGCGAGGAACTCGGCGGGCGTGAGCGCGTGGGCGTCCATCGCCTCGAGCACTCGGTGCGCGCCGACGAGATCGGGGGCATCCTGACCTGCCAGCGCGGCGGCCACGGCGTCTTCGAGCAGCAGACGGGTCTGCACCACATCCGCGAGCGGGAATCCCTGTGCGGCGACCTGGAGACGCAGCAGCGTCGACATGCCGCCGGTCGGCGTGGCGATCACGATCGCACCGGACTGCGGCCCTGAGCCGGTGGACGTGCGGATCAGGCCCATCACCTCGAGCACGCGCAGAGCCTCGCGAACGCTGGAGCGGCCGACCCCGAGGTCGGCGGCGAGGTCGCGTTCGGAGGCGAGTCGATCGCCGGGGCCGATTCGCCCGTCGAGGAGATCTCGCTCGACGTGCTCGAGCACGAGGCGCCAGGCGCGAGCAGGCTGCTCCGGCATCCACTCTCCTCGTCGTTCGCGTTCGGTGGCGTCAGCAAGGCGCCCTGTGTGGTCTGACCACAGTAGCGCGTGTGGTCAGACCACGCAATCGCCGTCCACAATTCAGCAGGAACACCGCGATCGGGGCCGCATCGGGCCGCGGCGCGTGATTCCGCGAGAGCTCATGCTGAACTGTGGACGGCAGCCCGTCGTCACGGCACACAGAACCAGCGCACAGCA